>CAZRIK010000096.1:0-6700 GCA_964600125.1 uncultured Candidatus Bathyarchaeia archaeon | reverse complement strand
GAATTGATGAGCGACCAAGGCATAGTTCACAGCGTTGACCTTTCGAGGGAGAATCCAGCTTTTGAGTCTGACGTTCTTTATTCGCGGGTTTTCGGGAAGGGGCAGCACAATGTCTACCAGTTTACTGACGAGGAACTGGGCGAAATCGACCAGAAAATCGTTAAGAGCAGCTCCTCAACGGTCGCCGTGTCGTTCCACAACGTCAAAATGTACAAGGACGCAGCCCGATTCAGAGTCTACAAAGAAACGGGACAATTCACGACAGCAACCGGAGCAACGGGGCAGCAGTCCCTCAGAAAAGTCTTGATGGAAGACGCGGAGTTTCCAGCAACAAAACAGGAACTCGTGAACAAGCAAGGCTGGAAAGTCATAGACCTGACGCAGAAACAGCGGGTCCACGCCTCAGCCCTGCTGGAAAAACTGCCAAACCAAACGTTCAGAAACATCGACGAAGTCTTAGTTAATCTAAGCAGGATGTAACCGTCTGCATCCCCCTCTCCCCCTGTGCGCACAGACCTCTTAAATACGTTTTTGCGGAGCTAGGTGCACTCTAGGTTTCTCCATCACAGAGGAAGACGCTATGCTGAAGCTCAGTTCACCTGCCACGGGCGTTCGCCAAGCAGCCGTCCACGGCGCGGAGTCCTTAACCTTCGGCGTCGAAATCGTGGACAAACTTTTCGGGCAGCTGAAAACGGGGGAACTCGCCGTCTTCCACGGCTCGCAAACGTGCCACGTCCTCTCGGAGCTGCTGTGCGTCCGAAGCCAGCTCCCCAGCGGCGAAGGCGGGTTAGGCTCGCCCGCGGTCTTCGTCGACGGCTGCAACCGCTTCGACCCGTACCTGATCTCCGAAAACGCTCGCCTGCTGGGGCTGGACCCCGAGGAAACCCTAAAAAACGTCTGGGTTTCCAGAGCCTTCACGAGCTACCAGCTCACCGCCCTCGTCACGGAGAATCTTCCCAAAGTCCTCAGCAGCGTGAAGCCGAAGCTCGTCGTGGTCTCGGACGCCGCCGCCCTGTACTGCGACTCCGACATCGGATTGTTCGAGGCGAAGAGAACGTTTAACCGCGTCGTCCGTTTTCTCTGGAACTTGACGAAAGAAAGGAAACTTCTTCTGGTGGCAACCTCCTTTTCGTCCGCGAATTGGCGGAAGCGGCTGCTTGAACAGTACCTTATCGGACGGTCCGACGTCGCAGCCAAGGTTGAGGAGGGAAACCCGCGCGTGAGGTTGACGCTGGAGAAGCATCCGTCCAAGCCCGCGGTTTCCGCTGAACTGTTTTTCGACGAGCCGAGGAACCAGTTTCTGCTGGAAGAGTTCATGGAGGCTTAAGCGTTGGGCAGAACCGTCCCTTCCTACCGCATGATCCTAGAAAGGGAAATCCAGAAGTGGGAAGCCTTCCTGAGGGCGCTCCGCAAAGAAGACAGGGACGCGTTCGAGGAGCTGATGAACGCCTGCAGGAGCTACGCCTCAGCCGCCGGAGCCGCCACCCGACCCGTCGTAACCGAAGCCATGTTCATGTCCATCCTCCTCAGCCACCAGAAAAACCTGAAGGAGTTCAAAGCCGCCCTTGAAAGATACAAGTCAACCCTTCAGCCCCAACAATGAGGCACCAGTCAGAGGCTGGATACTCGACCTTTACGCCGAAAAGGCGGGAGAGATGACGGTCTGGATCAAAACCGAAAAAGGAGAATGCCTAAAGGTCGCAGACAGGTGGAAACCGTACTTTTACGTTTCCGCTCCGACCGAAGAAGACCTGCAAAGGTTGACGCGGTACCTGCCCAAGAACGAGGCTGAGGCTGAATGCGAGTTCGAAGAAAAGTTCGTCGGGCTCCAAGACACCGAACGAACGAAAGTCTTGAGAATAACGGTTCCAGACGCAGCCAGCCTGCGGTTCCTGACGGGCGTCGTGTGGAGGCTGGGCGACTACGAGAAATACAGGCTCTGGAACGTGGACACTCCCCTCCCGCAAATGTACCTGTACGAAAAAGACCTCTTCCCCTTCGCGTTCGTCGAAGCCAAAAAAGAGGGAAGTAACGTGTCTTGGAGGCTGATGGATTCTGTGGAAAGCGTGGATTACAGGGTTCCGCGCCTGAGAACCGTTAAGCTCAGAGCCGAAATAGACAGCGGAGGCGCCCTTCCAACCTTCGAGGACCCGATCGCTGAGCTTCAGGTGGAAGCCGACGGCGAACAGACAACCATCGATTCTACTGATGAAGGAGAAAAGATTCTGGAGCTCGTGGAAACGGTTCGGCATCTTGACCCCGACATCGTCCTTTCGGAAGGCGGAGACACCTTTCTGTTCACGTACTTGGCGAGGAGGGCGCTGAAGAACGGCGTGTTGTCGGAGCTTGAGTTGGGGCGCGAAAAAGCAGGCATCGAAGTCGTCCAGAAGAAGGGCACAACGTATTTTTCATATGGACGTGTTTATTATCGTGCTGCGCCGCAGAGGCTTCTGGGAAGGCTGCACATCGACCTCGAAAACTCGGGCTTCTACGCGCGTTACGGTCTGGAAGGACTCGTCGAGATTGCCAGAACGTGCCGAATCCCGCTTCACAGCGCCTCCAGAGTGACCATCGGAACCAGCATGAAGTCGGTTCAGCTCTACCAAGCCCACAAAGACGGGTTTCTGGTTCCCTGGAAGAAAAGCGAACCCGAAAATTTCAAGACCGCCCGAGACCTGCTGACGGCTGACCGAGGCGGATTCTACTTTGAACCCAAACTCGGCATCCACGACAACGTGGGCGAAATCGACTTTTCAAGCATGTACCCCACGCTCATGCTGAAGAAGAACATCAGCCCCGAAACCGTAGGCTGCGCGTGCTGCCCAGACTCGGAGAACCGCGTGCCTGAACTCGGATACAACATATGCGAGAAACGCGTAGGAATCATCCCGAAAGTCTTGGACCTCATGCTTAAGAAACGGGCGTACTACAAGGCGATGAGGGACAAAACAAGCAGCGCCGAAGAAAAAAGGAAGTACGACCAACGGCAGGCAGCCTACAAAATCATCCTGTGCACCTGCTTTGGGTACATGGGATACAGGAACGCCCGCTTCGGCAAGGTGGACGCGTTCAACGCCGCCTGCGCCTTCGCCCGGAAAACGTTGCTGGACACTGCGCAGCTGGCGGAGCGGAGGGGCTTCGAGATTGTTCATGGAATAGTTGACTCGCTTTACCTGAAAAAGGAAGACGCAACCGACAAGGACTTCACGGAACTGTGCCGCGAGATTACCGAAAAAACAGGCTTATCCATCTCTTACGAGGGGCGGTACAGGTGGATAGTTTTTCTGACCTCGAAAACCCACCTCGGAGTTCCCGTGCTGAACAGGTTCTACGGCGTCTTCAGCGACGGCAAAATCAAAGCTCGAGGCATAGAGCTCCGCCGAGGAGACACCCCCAACATCGTCAGCCGCTGCCAAGACGAGATAATCCGAGAACTGGCGAAAGCAAGGAACTCCCAAGAATTCATTCAAAGAATCCCCGACGCTTTCAACGTGCACAGAAAATACGCCCGAAAAATCCTGAACAAAGAAGTCGGCTTGGAGGACCTTGCCCTAAGCAAACGGATATCCAAAAACCCCGACGAGTACGCTGGAAACGTGCAGCAAGCCGTGGCTGCGAGGCAGCTCCGGAGGCGCGGCTTAGACGTCGCCGCGGGCCAAATCGTGAAATACGTTATCTTGGACGCTGACAACAGGCGCCCCGAAAGGCGGGTCGTCGCGGCGCAGCTGACGAACGAAGGCGTCCGCTACGACACGGAAAGGTACCTTGCGCTTCTGGACGACGCCTTGCACAACATTCTTTCCCCTTTTATCGCGGAGGGTGAGGCGACGTGCCAGTTGAAACCAGTTTTGCACGTGGAAAGATAGAAATGAAACTGCATTGTTGGAAAAGAACATTCATGCAGAAACGTGGCAAGATACAAATACGTCTTAATTGTTTTGGTTCTTAGAACATCATTCAAACAATGTTGTGCAAACACAAAGGGCGATGATTGAGGATGAAAACCACGATTATGACCCGTGTTTACTGGAGCTGTTACCCCACAAAAACGCTAAGCGACTCCCTCTATCCCATAATCAGAAGGGTGGCAGCAAGCGGATACGACGCCATAGACTTCTGCGAAAAAATCGGAGAATTCTGGCCCTTAGGCTTAACAAAAGATGACAAGAAAACCATCAAGGAATCCGTTGATTCTCAAGGTCTCGAGGTGTCCAGTTTCACGACTCCGACTGCTTGGCCGTTGCCGCCGGGAATAAGTTTTCTTGACCAGCTAAAAGAATCGGTTGAGGCTGCTTCATACTTTGGCGCGAAGGTTGTCATGTGTGGGTCTGCTCCCAGAGGTGAAGAGGAGTGGAAAAAGACCGTGGACCTTTACAGGGAAGTCGGTTCGTGCGCAGAGGACTACGGTATACAAATCGCGATGGAGTTCATGAACATCGGCTACCCAGACACGGACACCATTCTAAGGTTTCTAGGAGAAGTCGGGTCAGAGAACGTGGGCGTGTGTTTAGAGGTTGAAAACGTTAACGCGAGACCCAAAAATGAGCCGCTTATGGACCACATGAAGAGGGTTGAAGGCAGGATCAAGCTCGTGCACCTCGTTGATCCGTCTAATGAGGAGATGCAGCAGAGGATGAACATCAACGTCGCAGACGTAATAAAAGCCGTTAAAGGTTTAGGGTTTGACGGTTACCTCGTGAACGAAGGCATAAGCAGACAGATTCCGTGCGAAAAACTGGACAAAGAAGTCGCTAAAAGCGCAAAACAACTTAAAAGTATTATAAAAAAATTATAACTTATTTGATCAGCGTTTTATAGATTGACATGCAAAATAATACGACGCCTGCCACCAGAATTGAAATCAGCAAGTAACTCAACGATGCAATGTTCACGGCGCCAATCTGTGAAAAAGAGACCCTAAAATAGAGTGTTTCGCTGTCTGCCCCTGCATACTCGCCATCCCCAGACCAGCTTGCCCTGATGTAGCATGAACCCCTCATCAGGGGACTCCAAATGAACGAGTATTCCCCCTCAGAATCGGTTGTCAAGGTCTCCAGCACACTCCAAGAGAAGCCTGTGTGACTGATGTAGACCGTGATTTGTTTGTCAGCATACTTTGGCGAGATTGAGCCGCTAATTGTGGTTGATTCGCCGAAAAATAGGCTGGGTGAAGACAAAGTCATCTCAATTGAAGAAGCCTTTAGGGGATTATCCAGATGAGAAGAAATACGGTCTGGCGAAGTTTTTTCGCAGTTTTCAAGCGTAATGACCCTTGGCTTCGTTCCTGCGAAGTCGTTGGGGCAATCCCCCACTTTCCAATCGTCACACAGATTTACCTTCTTGGATGTGCATTCCGCGACATAGTATCTCTTGCCTGAATACTCGTAGTATGTTACGTTCGCCTTCGGGTCATGATAAATTGGCGCATACGGAAGGTACACTCCAACGTTGATGTGTCCCATTCCCTCATAATACAACAACACTACGTCCAAGCCTCCCGCCTTCATGATTGACGCTGCAAGATACGAAAACGTGTCGCAATCTCCCATGTTGTTCGAAAGGGTCACGACAGCATACCTGAAGGGATTTCCATAGTAGGGGATTTGATGCACAAGCATCAGCACCGCGTTCGCAAACTCTTCTTCGTTGCGTGGCTTGAATTCGCATACGCTCCAGATGTCTTCGGCGACGTTGCGAAATGCATCGGGGGTCACGAACACCGCGAAGCCCGAGTCATCGATCCTCCCGCCATAGTAGTCGTAAAGCGAAGGAGCCAACGAAACGTAGAGCTTGTGTCCTTCCCAGCCATTCTCGCTATGAACGTAAAAATCGTAAACGTGCTCGTAGTTGACTGCGAAACAGGGCTCAGATGCGAACAATGATAAAAAAGCTACTGACAAAGCCAAAAAAGCAATCTTCGCATGGACCTTTCTTATTAGAATGACCATGGAAACACAAAATATTGATTATTCTTCAGCACCTTTAAACCTATCTATGTCAGAGAACACCGAAAAATAACCTCAGAACAGAAACTTCCGTTTTCACATTGGTGGTGGCGGAATAAAATGACTCAAAAAAATAATTCCATAATAGTTAAATATGCGCCTTCTTTGTTAATGAACTTGACGAAAAATTCATCTCAAAAAAGGAAAACTTAACAATTACGTCTGGAATGGAGCAAAAAAACTTGGCTGCTTTTGAGATTAGGTCTCGAATGCTCGTTAAGGACGTTATGACCAGCCAAGTTGTTTCCGTCACTTGGGAAAAACCCGTCAGCAAGGTTGCCCAATTGATGGATAAACACGAGATTGGCTGCATCATCGTGAGCACAGCAGACGAGAAACCCATCGGCATCATAACCGAAACTGACATGGTCAAAAGGGTCGTGGCAAAAGACAAACAGCCAAGTAAAGTGGCTGCAAAGGAAATCATGAGCGCCCCAGTCATTACAATCGACTCCGACCAGACAATAAGCGAAGCAGCTCGATGGATGAGCAGAAACAACGTCCGAAGACTGGCAGTCATGCACAAGGGCAACCTAGCAGGCATAATCTCCAGCAAAGACATCCTCGCAGTGACGCCTGAACTGATCGAAATAATCCAAGAGCAGACACGAATAGAAAACCAGAACATGACCGAAGAAGGGGAAACTCCGCCCTCAACAGGATACTGCGACAACTGCGAAGTATGGTCTGACAAC
>CAZRIK010000095.1:5165-6840 GCA_964600125.1 uncultured Candidatus Bathyarchaeia archaeon | reverse complement strand
GCGACATAGTGATTTTCAATAGGCAACCCTCACTTCACAGAATGTCCATAATGGCTCATTTCGTCAAGGTTCTGCCTTACAAGACCTTCCGTCTGCACCTATGCGTGTGCCCGCCATACAACGCCGATTTCGACGGAGACGAGATGAACCTTCACGTTCCACAAAGCGAAGAGGCTCAGACTGAAGCTCGAATCCTCATGCAGGTCCAAGACCACATACTTTCGCCGAGGTTCGGAGGACCAATAATCGGCGCAATCCGAGACTTCATAAGTGGTGCTTACCTGCTTACTCGAAGTAAGCCTGAACCCATGTATCTAACGAAAAAGGACGTTTGCGAGCTTCTAGTCGCTGCTGGATATAAAGATCCTTTGCCTGAGCCAGAAGTGAAGAAGCCACAGCCCTTGTGGACTGGGAAACAAATATTCAGTCTCTTCTTACCTAAAGACTTGAACTACGCTTTGAAGGCTAGCATTTGCCAAAACTGCGACAAATGTCAGCGGAGCGATTGCCCGTATGACGCCTACGTCGTCATAAAGAACGGGGTGCTAATAAGCGGCGTAATCGACAGGAACTCCATAGGCGCTGAAAAGTCGGAAAGTCTGCTTCACAGAATAATAAAAGACTACGGAACGAATGATGGACGAGAATTTCTGAATAAGATAAGCCGCCTTCTAGCACGGTTCATATCATTACGAGGTTTATCGTACTCTTACGACGAACTTGACCTTACGCCGAACGCTAAACAAAAAATCCATCGAACAGTCAAACACGCAGAGAAGGAAGTGGACAAGTTAACTAAACAACTGCGTGACGGAGAACTTGAAAGGCTGCCAGGGCAAAGCCTTGACGAATCGTTCGAGATTTACGTTATGGACGAACTGTCGAAGGCTAGGGAAAAGGCGGGTGAGGTGGCTGATTTGGACTTCAACATGGATAACGCTGGAGTCATCATGACGAGAAGCGGCGCCCGAGGTTCAACGATGAACATAGGTCAAATGGCTGCGTGCCTCGGTCAACAGTCGGTGCGCGGAAAACGGATCATGAGAGGCTACCTCGACAGGGCTTTACCTCACTTTAATGCAGGTGACCCTTCTCCGAAAGCAAGAGGATTTGTTATCTCTTCATACAGGGACGGTTTGGATCCAGTTGAGTTCTTCTTCCACGCTATGGGTGGACGCGAAGGCCTCGTGGATACGGCGGTTCGAACCCAGCAAAGCGGGTACATGCAGAGGCGGCTGATCAACGCTATGGAGCACCTCCGCGTCGAATACGACGAGACTGTGAGGAACTCGATCGGAGACATCGTGCAATTCAAGTACGGAGAAGACGGAGTGGACCCAGCCCGAAGCGACCACGGAAAAGCCGTGAATGTCAGCAGGCTTGTCGACCAAATCGAGCTGTCAGTAGAAAAAGGGGAAGCAGCGTCAGACAAATTTATTGATGAGCAGCTCGAAAACGTGAAAGACCAGCTGACACCACTACTCGTGAAAGAGCTCAAGGGTAACCTCCAAAGGGCGAAGTTGACTAAGGAAGGCGTGAAACTCGCAGTTAAACTCACGGTTGAACGTTACAAGCAGGCTCTCGTTGAACCAGGCGAAGCCATAGGCATAGTTGCTGCGCAATCAATCGGCGAACCTGGCACCCAGATGACCCTGAGGACCTTCCATTATGCGGG
>CAZRIK010000095.1:3469-5065 GCA_964600125.1 uncultured Candidatus Bathyarchaeia archaeon | reverse complement strand
GGAAAATCCAGCGTCCTCGCAAGGGCAGCGTTCGAAATCACGGTTCCAAACATTGTCGACGCAGCGGTTAAGGGACAAAAAGATTTGCTGAAGGGAGTAACCGAAAACGTTATAGTTGGTCAGTCGATACCGATTGGGACTGGACTCGTGGAAATCTACATGACCGCAGCGCAGCCTGAAACTAAGGAGGAGAAACCCAGTGGCTGATTTGGACACTTCCTTGGCAATCGCGGTGAAGACGGGTAAAGTCTTATTTGGAGCAAACTCCACCTTAAATAGCGCCATGAGCGGAAAGGTTCAACTCGTCATCGCAGCGTCCAATTGCCCGAAGAAGCTACGGGCGGATCTCGAGTATTATTGTAAACTCTCGAAGATTCCGTTTCTGGCGTACCCCAAGACAAGTGTGGAGCTTGGAAGAATGTGTGGCAAACCGTTCGTTGTTTCAGCAATGGCAATCAGAGACCACGGTGACTCTGACATAGTAAAAATTGCGGAGGACCGCAATGTCTAAAGGCATAAAGTTCACTAACCGAGAAATGAGGTTCATCGCCCTATTTGAAAGCATGACAGGCGCGACAGTGAGAGATTGCATCGTAGATGAGGATTTCGACCGATTAATCTTCATCATCAAAGAGGGCGACGTCGGAATGGCAATCGGCAAGAACGGCAAAAACATCACGATGCTCGAAAGAATGACGGGCAAAAAACACGAAATAATCGAGTTCTCAGAAGACCCGTCGCAGTTCATCAAAAACGCCCTGAAGCCAGCCAAACTCAAAGAAATACGCATCTCTGAGAGACCTGACGGCAAAACCATAGCTGTGGTGTCAGTTGATCCCCACGACAAGGGAATAGCAATCGGCAAGAACGGCAAAAACGCTGAGAGAATCAGGTTTCTGGCGAAACGTTACTTCCAGATCAACAACGTTTCCATCATGTGACCTCGCTCGATTAGACCGTAAGCGTCTAAATTTGCACAATCTTAACAAAACGTAACAGAAACGTTTAAAATGATGATTCACGTTCGCAGTAATGAAAAACCGAGACAAAACAGGAATTTGAAGCAGTAAAGGTGGAAGAATGGGAAAAGCGCCTAGGGGTATGTTTGCCGCAAGAAGTCTTCAGGCTAAACGCAAGAAGCTCCGCTGGAGCAACATCAACTACGAACGCCGCATACTCAGGTTAGACGTTAAGTCTGACCCTCTCGAAGGCGCTCCCATGGCACGCGGCATCGTGCTCGAAAAAGTCGGTCGCGAAAGCAAACAGCCCAACAGCGCAATCAGGAAGTGCGTCCGCACCCAGCTCATCAAGAACGGCAAAGTCATCACGGCATTCCTGCCTGGAGACGGAGCGTTGAACTCTGTCGACGAACACGACGAAGTCGTCGTTGAAGGCATCGGTGGCTCAAGGGGAGGAGCAATGGGCGACATCCCCGGCATCAAGTGGAAAGTCAGCACAGTCAACGGCGTTTCCCTAAAAGAGTTAGTGCTGGGCAGAAAAGAGAAACCCTTACGGTAAAAAAATTTTTGAACAAACAGTTTTTTTAATCATCTATGGCGAAGAAAGGGTCCAAGTCATCAATGACACTTTCTCGAT
>CAZRIK010000095.1:0-3369 GCA_964600125.1 uncultured Candidatus Bathyarchaeia archaeon | reverse complement strand
TTTTAATCATCTATGGCGAAGAAAGGGTCCAAGTCATCAATGACACTTTCTCGATGATTTTCGCTTTTTCTCTTATATTCAGGTAGTCGATGGGGAAATGTTTCTTGACGGGCACGATAATCAGGTGCAGTATCCTGTTGGCGGCGTCGTCCCATATTTCGATCATGTCTTTCTTGATTTGAAGTTCGGAGCGCGTCTTTATAACTTCGTAGACGTTGTCGAAATCGGCGCTCGTTCTGGAAAGGAGGATGCGGTCGTCGAGTTTCAGGGCGTAAACGTCCATTTTTTCTGTTTCTATGTACTGCACTATCAGGTCGTAGATGCGGTTTATGTCGGACTTTATGTCCGTGATGGCTCCGTAGTTGCTGTCGGACCTGAGGAAACTCTTCACCAACGTTCTCACGAGGTTGGAGACATCTATGGTTTGCTCTGAAAATTCGCCTTCGACCTTCTTCTTTAGGGACGAGTCGCCCTCAGCCGTCATCTGAGGCTCACTTTGTAGAATAATTGTTTTCTAGCCTAGTATAAGCAATGCTTGTTTTTGGATAAAACGTTTGCCATACCAAGGTTCCGACAGCAAATCCATACGAAAAAAGCTGCTGTGAATAGTTTCATTTTTCCACCTTCAGCCACGACGAGACATAATAGAAACAACATAAATATCCAAAACGATTAATGAACAAAAACGAGAAAACAATGCAGGTGAAAAAAGTGGCTTTAAAAGCGCCGTTCATGGGAACGTCGGGCGGAGTCTCGTCCGAGCATCCACTAGCTTCCGTCGCTGGACAAAAGGTTCTGTTGGAAGGCGGCAACGCTTTTGATGCAGCAGTCGCCACAAGCCTCACGCTGTCCGTCACCCAACCCAGCCTCGGGTCGTTGGGCAGCGACTTTTTCGGTTTACTCTACGAAGCTTCAAGTGGAAAAGTGCACTGCATCAACGCAAGCGGATGGGCTCCCAGAAGGTTGAGCCTTGAAACCTTGCGGAGCGAAGGACGAAACAGCATTCAGGCGGAGTCGCCTCACTCCGTCGTTGTTCCAGGCATGATTGACGGATTAAACAAAATCCACCAAAAATTCTGCACTCTCGAGTTCAAAAAGCTCGCTGAGGACTCCATCAATATTGCGGAGAAGGGGTTCCCCGTTTCCTTCGGTCTGCACAGGGCGATACAACACAACTCGTCCAGACTGACTGAACCGTTGGCTAAACAACTTTTCTTCAAGGACGGAAAACCGCTTGCCTCGGGTGGACTGCTTGTTCAGAAATTGTTGGCTGAGACCCTAAAAAGCGTAGCTTCTGACCCTCGCGCCTTTTATGAAGGACGGATTCCTGAAAGAATCTGCGAATACCTCGGAGCCAAAGGCGGCGTCCACGGCGTTGACGACTTCGCAGAGTACGAAGCCGAGTGGGTTGAGCCCTTAAAGGTCGCTTACAGAGACCTCGACGTCTATGAGGTACCGCCGAACAGCCAAGGCGCGACGACACTCATTCTCCTCAACATTCTCGAAAACTTCGACATTGCCAAGCTAGGAGCCTTTGACAGCAAAAGGATTCACCTGTTCGTAGAGGCAGCTAAAAAAGCGTACGCGGACAAGAACCTTTACCTTGCTGACCCACGCTTCGCTGAAATACCGTTAGAAAAGATTCTCGCGAAAGGTCACGCTAAAGAATTGGCTGGCAGCATAAAATTTTGTGCCATGTCCGAAGGGGGACAACTGAAGCCGGGAGACACTACCAACTTCGTCGTTTTCGACAAATACGGAAACGTCGTCTCAGCCATCCAAAGCATCTATTACAGTTTCGGGTCAGCCCTCATGGAGCCGAAGACGGGCGTCGTCCTCAACTGCAGGGGCACACACTTCAATCAGACGGGAGCGAACAAGCTCGAGCCGAGGAAGAGACCCCTGCACACTCTGTCTTCAGTCATCGCCGCATCCAAAGAGGACGAGGTGTTCGCGTTCGGAGCCAGCGGCGGAGACTACAGACCTCAACAGCATGTTTTGTTGTTAACGAACCTCGTGGACTACGGCATGAACCTGCAGGAAGCTGTTGACGCGCCGAGGTTCCTCTGGGACGGAGGCAAACAGGTGATTGTCGAGGAAGGATTCAAGGGGCTCCGCGGTTTAGAAAAACTCGGATATGAACTGGTTCGCCAAAAACATCCTGGCGGGACAGGCGTCGCCCATTGTGGCGTGAGAAAAGGTAAGGTCGCTGTGCTTTCTGCTGATGTTAGGGGAGACGGGCTTCCCATGGGACCGAACACTTAGCTCTGCCTAGTTCGTGATTGGGCTGTTTGTAACAACGTTTTTAACGAACCGTACATTAAGTTGCAGCTGGTGGAATGGAAATGCACATAGCAGTTTGCGGAGAATTAGGCTCCGGATGCACCGAAGTAGGTCAGATTCTTTCGGAAATGCTGGGAATAAAAGTCGTCAACTCAGCCACCGTCATTAAAGGTATAGTGATTGATTTTAGAGCCGTCGATCCTGACGAGTCTTATGGCGAGTTTGAGAGGCACGTGCTTTCAGGCGAGGTGGATTTGGACAAGATGATCGCGGGCGAAATCGATAGTTTGCTGGAACAGGGCGACACCATAGTGGAAGGGCGGTCAGCGTTCATGCTCCTAAAAAAACCTGGCGTCCTGAAGGTTCTGCTGGTTTCCCCGCTTGAAACGAGAGCCAAGCACATAGCGAAGAGACGAAAAATATCCGTCGACGAAGCTAAGGAGGCTATTCGGGTAAGCGACAGTGAAAGGCAACACATGGTTGACAAGATGTTCAAGAGCAACTGGCTTGATCCGCACAATTACGATTTGATTATCAACACTGGATTGAGAAGCCACAAGGAAGTTGCAGAACAAATATTCAATGATGTCAAAAAGAAACAGGCTGCCTCTTCTTAAACCTCTAATAAAGTTTAATCCTTTTTTCTTAGTTAAGATTTACATACAACGTCTACTGATGACCGAATATGGTTTATTACGTGGCTTACAGACCTCCGCTTGACCTTGAGAACCGTAGACAAGTAGAGGAACAGCTCAGAACCTTGGGCGGCAGGCAAATACGCGGGTCTTTCTGGGCAATCAGCAAACGGGACCTGTTGGCAGCAAGAACCGTCCTCCAGAAACTTTCACCTCTGCTTTTGAGAAGAACGCGCGAAATAAGGAAGCCTGACCTTGCGAACGAAAAGGAACAGAAAGAGCTCGGCAGCCTCATCGTCATAGCATACAAAGCCACCAAAAGCATGAAGAAGGAGAAGGTGAGGAGCTGGCTTAGGAGAGCGCCATGTCTGCGTTTAAGTCCCGGAGTGTATGCTTTTCCGCAACGGCGGTTCTTCGACAAGACTGGGAGGCTTGTGAATGCTGGTGTCTT
>CAZRIK010000094.1:471-6914 GCA_964600125.1 uncultured Candidatus Bathyarchaeia archaeon | reverse complement strand
TTCAAAAAAGGATAGAGGAGCAAAGTGAAACATGAGCGTAGGAACAATTAATCTGAAGATTAACGGGCAAGACGTTTCTTCCGAAGAAGGCGACACTATCCTTAAGGCAGCGAAGGAACATGGCATCGACATCCCCACGTTATGCGAATTCGATGGCTTAACAAGCCTAGGGGGCTGCCGACTCTGCCTCGTGGAAGTCAAGGGTTCACCGAAGCTTTTCCCAGCGTGCACAACGCCCGTCAACAACGGAATGGAAGTCACAACGGACTCTGACAGGCTGAAAATGTACCGAAAAATGGCTCTAGAGCTCATTCTTTCTGAAAGGATTCATGTTTGTTCGGTCTGCGTGGCGAACGGCAACTGTGAACTTCAGGATTTAGCCAACAAGTTGGGGGTAGACCACGTCAGGTTTGAACGTAACTGGAAATCGCGCAACGTAGATTCTACTCACGAGTTTCTCGTCTTCGACCGAAACCGATGCATACTTTGCAGCCGATGCATAAAGGTCTGCGACCAAATTGAGGGAGTTCACGTTCTCGACCTGAAAATGAGGGGAAAAGACTCGGAAGTCATAGTTGACCTCGACGACACGTGGGGCTCCTCAAAATCCTGCACTTCATGCAGAAAGTGCGCCAAAGTCTGCCCCGTGGGTTCCATCTACGTCGAAGGCCAGCCCATCGTTCAGACCAGAGACAAGAAAATAGCGGAGTTCGTGTTGGAAAGGAGACGCAAATAGATGAACGCAGCAAACAAGACTCGGGTTGCCACCGTCTGGCTCAGCGGGTGTTCAGGGTGCCACATGTCCTTCTTGGATCAGGACGAACGCCTCGTTGAGTTGGCTGAAAAAATTCAGCTAGTCTACAGCCCAATAATGGACGTTAAGGTTTTCCCCGAAAACGTTGATGTCACGCTTGTCGAAGGCGCAGTGGCGAACGAGGAACAGCTGGAAACGCTCAGGAAAGTTAGGGAAAGGACGAAGGTCCTCATTTCGCTGGGAGACTGCGCAGTCACCGGGAACGTCACAGGATTAAGGAACACGGTGCCGAACAGCGCGGAATCAGCGCTCAGAAGAGCTTATGTGGAAACCGCGGACGTGGATGGTCGAATCCCGGACGAGGTTCCGAAGCTTCTGAAGCAGACTGGTCCGCTGCACGAAGTGGTTAAAGTGGACTATTACATTCCGGGTTGTCCTCCGTCGGCTGACCTCATAAACTACGTTGTGACGGAGCTGCTGGCGGGAAGGACGCCGAACATGGAGAACAGGTCGAAATACGGTTAATGGAGTATGCTGAAAAAATGGACAAAATTGAGGTTTCTCCCGTAACCCGAATAGAGGGACACGGCAAAGTCACGATTTTCCTGAACAAAGACGGCACCGTCAAAGAGGCACGGTTCCAAGTCACCGACTTCAGAGGGTTCGAAAAGTTCTGCGAAGGACGCCCGTTCTACGAGATGCCCTCAATAACGTCGAGGACGTGCGGAATCTGCCCCGTGAGCCACCTGCTTGCCTCCGCAAAGGCGTGCGACGAAATAGTAGCCGTCAACATCCCAAGGTCAGCTGAACTGCTGCGCCGTTTGATGCACATGGGACAGATAGTTCAGTCTCACGCGTTGAGCTTCTTCCACCTGTCCTCGCCTGACTTGCTTCTCGGAATGGACGCGGACCCCTCCGTAAGAAACGTTTTCGGTCTGATCGGAAGCCATCCTGAACTGGCAAAAAAGGGCATCAAGCTAAGAAAGTTCGGGCAGGAAGTCATCGAGAACCTTGCAGGCAAGAGAATCCACTCAAGCGACTGGCTTGTGCCCGGCGGCGTGAAAACTCCGCTTTCGAAAGAAAAGGCTGAGAAGATGCTTGCTGCCCTGCCGGAAGCCTTGGACATTACGCTTGAAACGTTGTCCATGTTTAAGGGCAAACTGGACGGTCTGGAAGAGGAAATAGAGAACTTCGGCAACTTCCCAACATATTATCTGGGTCTTGTTAATTCGGACGGCGGGCTTGAACACTACGACGGCAGAATAAGGGTTGTTGACCCGAAAGGCAAGATCGTCGCGGACAACTTGGACCCTAAGAAATACTTTGAATACATCGGCGAAGCTGTTGAGCCGTGGAGCTACATGAAGTTCCCGTTCTACAAGCCCCTAGGGTACCCGAACGGCGCCTACAGGGTGGGACCGTTGGCTAGGCTCAACATCGTTTCACGCTGCGGCACCCCGCTGGCTGACGAGGAACTGAAAGATTTCAGGAAATTCGGCGAGAATGGCATCGTGCAGAGCACCTTCCTTTATCACTATGCGCGTTTGGTGGAGGCTCTTTTCTGTCTCGAAAAAACCAAAGAAATCCTTGAAGACCCAGAGGCTTACGCGGACAACGTTTGGGCTAAGGCTTCCGTCAACAGGGGCGAAGGCGTGGGAGTGGCTGAGGCTCCAAGGGGCACTCTGATCCACCACTACAAGGTCGACAGGGAAGGCTTGGTAACTTGGGTGAACATGATTATCGCGACCGAGAACAATAACCTCGCCTACAACATGGCTGTCACGCAGGTCGCCAAGAAGTACGTCACGGGGAAACAGCTGAACGAAGGCGTCCTGAACAGGGTTGAAGCCGTCGTCCGAGCGTTTGACCCCTGCCTGAGCTGTGCAACCCACGAACTTGGGAAAATGGCTCTCGACGTGCAACTGTACGACTCGGAACAAAAGCTCGTAGACAGGCTGACCCGTTGACAACGAATGTTGTTATGGTCTCGTGCCTACCACTTAAGCAATGGCTTCCACAATAATATTCCTGTTCTTATTTTAACAAAGTTTTTAGTTTCTATGTCATGACTGCCCCTAGATTTGCTGCGGCTGCGTCTCTTGAATATCTCTTTAAATATTTCATGGGTGCTCTTTCGGGTATCTTGATTTTTGTTAGTCGGTTTTTAATTTCTTCTTCAGAAAGTTTTACTTCCAAACTTCTTAGAGGTATGTCGTATCGAATGATGTCGCCGTCCTTCACCGCGGCTATGGGTCCTCCTAGAGCAGCCTCCGGAGAAACGTGACCGATTGCTGGTCCGCGGGTTGACCCAGAAAACCTTCCATCCGTAACCAAGGCAACAGAATCGTCCAACCCCATGCCCACAAGAACAGAGGTTATCATGTGCATCTCACGCATTCCCGGACCACCCTTCGGACCTTCGAAACGAATCACCATTACGTCTCCCCTTTTTATCTCTCCGTTCCACAAGGCGTCCACAGCATCCTCCATACAGTCGAAGACTCTGGAGGGTCCTTCATGCCGCATCATCTCAGGTTTAAGCGCAACCTGCTTCACGACAGCTCCGTCAGGCGCCAAGTTCCCCTTCAGGACAGCTATACCTCCTTCACTGTGAATCGGTTTGTCCACGGGGCATATGACTTCCCCGTTCAAGACCGTGGCTTTTCTAATGACGTCTTTCACTTTTTCTCCGCTGACGGTCAAGCATTCAAGGTTAAGGAGGCTTCGGATCACTTTCATTACGGCTGGGATGCCGCCTGCCATGTCCAGATCAAGTAGATTGTATAGTCCCGCGGGCTTCATGTGGCATATGTACGGCGTTTTTCGGCTGATCTCGTCGAAGAGCCCGAGGTCTATCTTGATTCCGAGCTCGTTCGCGATTGCTGGAACATGGAGACACGAGTTGAGTGAACCGCCGACTGCCATGACGACTCTGATGGCATTCTTTAAGGATTCTTCGGTTACTATGTTTGATGGTTTGACGCCTTCTTCCAGCAACTTCATGACTCTCTTTCCGCTTTGCTTAGCCAACTGAACCTTCTTTGAGCTTTCAGCATGAGCCGTGGCGCATCCAGGCAGAGACATGCCCAACGCTTCGGTAAAAGCAGCCATCGTGTTCGCAGTTCCCATCATCGAGCATGACCCCGCCCCCGGACAAGCACACATCTCTATCTCAGCCAGCTCTTCTTCCGAGAGCTTCCCAGCCTTAAAAGCACCGATAAACTCCCGCACATCGACAAGCGTGAGATTTCGTCCTTTATAGGTGCCAGGAAACATGGGACCCCCCGTAACCACGATCGCTGGAAGATTCAACCGAACTGCCGCCATCAAATGCCCAGGAATACTTTTATCACAAGAAGGAATGAAGACAGCTGCATCGAACCTGTGGGCTTCAACCATGACCTCTATGGAGTCCGCGATGACCTCTCTGCTGGGAAGCGAATAACGGATGCCCACCGTCCCCTGAATCATCCCGTCGCATACAGAGATCGTGTTGAACTCGAAGGGAGTACCTCCCGCTGCCCTGACTCCCGTCTTCACGGCTTCGGCTATCTTCCTCAGACCAACATGGCCTGGAACAATCTCGTTCCACGAATTCACAACAGCTACCCAAGGCTTCTCAATCTCTTCCGTCGTCAAATTCAGGGACCTCAGCAGGGACCGATGTGCTGTCCTTAGGACTCCTTTCTTGATGTCATCGCTTCTCATGGTTGTTTACTTCCTCATTTCGAAGAACTATGATTGTGAAAAGCCCTTATATCCTTGTAGGAAACCATTTTGGGCGTCTCAGACTGATGATAGTTTTTCAGTGTCAATTATGCTCCATCTGCAGAATTTGGCATTTTAACAAAAATTCACTCAACTACCTACGAATACGGAATGGTTAAACATCTTCTCAGACATTCAATGAGCAAAAAAGAATCGTACTAAACAATCATATGTCAGCATGGCATTCATAATCTTAGAAATTCGTGTTAACCGAAAAAGGCTTATTCGAGGTCTAGCTCATAAAAAGAAAAAACTAGACTCCGTGAAGGTGATACGATGGAGATTCCACGACCTGAATATCCGCGACCTGATTTTGAGAGGTCGGATTGGATAAACCTTAACGGGATATGGCAGTTTGAGATTGATGCTAGCAAAAGCGGAGTCGAGAAAGGGTGGTTTACTGGAAAAGATTTTTCTAAAACGATAGTTGTCCCTTTTCCCCCAGAAAGTTCTCTCTCAGGTATCAACAACAAAGACTTCATGAGTTCAGTTTGGTATAGACGTTTCTTTGATATTCCAGACAAGTGGTTAGATGGACGTGTTTTACTTAGTTTCGGAGCGGTCGATTACGAGACAGCTGTATGGGTCAATGGACAGCAAGTCTGTTTTCACAAGGGTGGATACACGCCTTTTACGTGCGACATAAGTGACATAGTCAAGATTAAAGACAACGAGATTGTGGTCTGCGCGAAGGATGAGTGCCGAAGCGGACTGCAGCCGACAGGAAAACAAAGCCACCGCTTACAATCCCACAGTTGCCTGTATACACGTGTTACGGGCATCTGGCAAACAGTCTGGCTGGAACATGTCCCCCGAGTCTACATTGCATCGTTTCATCTAACAACAGACCCATACAGTGGAAGAATCTTCATCCGAGCCATCGCCAAAGGGCAAAGAGGACGATGCAACCTTTCCGTCACTGCCTATGATGGAGACGAAGGTGTCGCTGAAACTAATGGCACATTTTACAAATCTTCATCTGAGCTGATGCTGAGTGTTCCACATCCACGGTTGTGGTCACCCGAGGACCCTCACCTATTCAAGTTAAAGGTGCAATTGACTGACGAAAACGGAGTCGTCGACTCGGTCAAGTCCTACTTTGGCTTAAGAGACACTCACTTAGACGGTAATCGCCTTCTTCTAAACAACGAGACTCGTTTTCTGAGAACAGTTTTGGACCAAGGCTATTATGCTGACGGAATCTACACGGCGCCTTCAGACGAAGATTTTAAGCGCGAAATAGAAATCTCCAAAGCCATGGGCTTCGACGGCGCAAGGCTTCATCAGAAAGTCTTCGACCCCCGTTTCCTTTACTGGGCTGACAGACTCGGATACCTTGTGGTTGGCGAGTTCCCAGATTGGGGCGTCGACCTTTCTAAGAGCCCCGCGAGAGAATCTTTTCTTGACGAGTGGATAGAGGTTATAGAACGGGACCTCAACCATCCATGCATCATCATGTGGTTACCCTTCAACGAGAAGATATTCAACATCGGAGACCCGCACGCAGACTTCATCAGAAGGATAGTCCAGCTGACCAAGATTCTTGACCCAACGAGACCGATTGTTGATTCAAGCGGATACACCCATGTGGAGACCGACGTCTACGATCTTCACGACTATGAACAAAACGTCGAGGTTTTCAGAGACCATTATGCCGAGCTCGGAGCCCTTCGCGAGAAAGCAGCAAATGAGCCCATAGTGATTGATTGGCGGGCGACATTACCAAACCTTCAAAAAAATATATCTTACAAGGGTCAACCCATCGTTGTCAGCGAGTACGGCGGAATCTGGTGGCATCTTGATGATGCGGAAAAGGGCAGCTGGGGGTACGGTGAAAGACCGAAGACGCTTGAGGAGCTGATTGATAGGTATAAATCGTTGACTGGGACTTTGCTCTCCAATCCAGACATTGCGGGTTTCT
>CAZRIK010000094.1:0-461 GCA_964600125.1 uncultured Candidatus Bathyarchaeia archaeon | reverse complement strand
GCTCTATGATGTCGAACAGGAGACGAATGGACTATACACCTATGACAGAAGACCCAAGGTCAAGCCAGAGGTAATATATAGAATCAACAAGCAGGCAGCATTGATCGAAAAACACGGAAAAACGCAAGAATCAAACCATTAGGAATAATCCTTTTACTTAGTGATTTAAACAGTCTTGCTGAAAATGTTTTCTCACGGTTCGGAAGCATCATGTAAAATAAAGTGTTTTTTGCAGGTACAAATCATCTTTCCGAGTTCTGAGACGTGATGAACAAAAGTTAATAGACCATTAAGAACCATCAGAAGTTTCTTGGTCAAATGACGAGTTTAACAAGCATCTCCAGAGCGCATAATAGGCTGGTTTAGCATGATATGAGGAATCAAAAATCAAAGCTGAGCCGTATCCGCGGAAAAATGACGAAATCCATGAATAGCGGTCGGTGAATCCCCACATCACGAAC
>CAZRIK010000093.1:0-6981 GCA_964600125.1 uncultured Candidatus Bathyarchaeia archaeon | reverse complement strand
TAACGGTTCATAACATTATGCTTTACGAAAATGTTAGGGACTCTTATGCTAAACTCCTGTCGTGGTTCACGACAATCGAATTCGTTCTGCAGGCTTCGGGTACCATTTTCTTTGCCTTTTTTCTGACTTATCTAGGCTATTCGGGGCTTTTTCTTGTTCTTGCAGCGGTGGAAGCTGCCAAATTCCTTGTATTATTGTTCTATCGAGAGAGTAACAGGAAAGAAGGCAAAAAGATGTCTCTTAGAAAGGCTTACAGCTTCAAGATTGAAAGGAGCCTTCTCATTTTGTCTTTAACGTCTGCTGTTGCGTCGCTTGGATTCGGGATTGCCCACGGTTTCCTTTTACCGTTGTATTTTAGGGGAAAGTACAACCTTGACGTTGCACAGATATCCATCATCACGGTGCTGCATAGGCTGTCTTTCATGACCACGCCTTTGGCTGAAAGGTTCATAAGAAAGCTGGGACTACGGTTAACATACATTTTTTCAACCTCAGCGTATGCTCTCTCTTTTTTGGCAATAGGTTTTTGGACTTTTCCGATTCCAGTGTTTGTGGCTTTGTTCCTCGTCCACGACCTTTTGGGAGGAGGAATCGGGATGACAGCGATGAGCGTGATGACGCAGAATCTTACCGACGATGAAACTCGCGCAAGGCAACTCAACACTTTTAACGCAATCCAAACTCCCATGACGATTTTGGCTCCAAGCATTTCAGGAATGCTGGCAGCAATGAGCTGGGACTACACCTTCATCGCTGGAGGACTGTTTTATTGCGTCTCATTAGCCATTTTCTCCGTTCTCTTAAAAAGTGAATCTCTTGTCTCAAAATCTACCATCAAACAAGAAGTTTAACCATTATTGAAGACCATTAACCTCGAATCTTCAATAATTCAGAATGCTGCTCTTGGATTTCACTAAAAGATATTTTCTTCAGTGTTTTGTATGTTTACTGGCTCATCGTAAAATGATTATGGGAGTCTGAAGTAGTATCTTGGCCATTGAGGCCATGTTGAGGAGGGCACAATATCGAAGTCTACTACCAGCTCGATTCCGACCTTTAGTTTTTCATGTTCAATGTTTCTTATTATGCCAGGCAGTCTTAACCCGTTTTCTAGTTCTATGATGCCGTATGCGTAGGGAGCCATGTTCTGAAACGGTTCAGGAGCAATGTGAATAACGGTGTATGTCGCCAGTTTCCCTCTCGGCTTAAGCTGGGTCCACTCAAGCTCTTTTGAATAGCAGTTCGAGCATACGGGTCTCGGGGGCAAATACAAGGTTCCGCACCGACCGCATTTGGCTGCCATCAGCTTCTTCTCTTTCAGGAACTTGAAGAACTGCTCAATAGTGAACGAAGGCACATTAACCTGCTGACCTGTTCCTTCCATCATTTACTCCTCCTGAAAACGTGGACCAGACACGAAGCTCCGCTTCCGCCAAGATTTTGCGTCAAACCAACACTGCAACCTTCAACCTGCCGTTTTTCCGCTTGCCCCGTTAACTGAAGGAAAATTTCGTATACCTGAGCTATGCCTGTTGCGCCTACCGGGTGCCCTTTAGACTTTAAACCGCCACTAGTGTTGACGGGGAGGTCCCCATCTAAAGTTGGCACGCCCTTTTCGACGAATTTTCCTCCTTCTCCGGGCTTGCAGAATCCCAAGTCTTCGTAGGCGATTAGTTCAGCTATCGTGAAACAGTCGTGCACCTCAGCTATGTCTACGTCGGCGGGCTTTATTCCAGCCATGTTGTAGGCTTCTTTCGCCGCGTTTCTGGTAGCCTTTACTGAGGTGAAGCTTTCCCTTTGGAAAAGCCCAAGGGTGTCGCTTGCGTGACCTGAACCCGTTACGTAGACTGGGTTGTCTGAGAATCTTTTGGCTAGTTCCGGTTTCGTTAGAACAACGCAGCTGGCTCCGTCCGAAATCAGGGAGCAGTCATAAAGCTTAAGAGGGGTCGCAATCATCCTCGAAGCCAACACAGTTTCAAGCGAAACCTCTTTTTGGATGTGAGCCTTCGGGTTTAAGGAACCGTTATGGTGATTTTTGACCGCAATCAGTCCCATCTGCCGTTCGGTTGTGCCGTATTCGTGCATGTGAGCCGTAGCCATCAGCGCGAAGAGTCCCGGAAACGTGATGCCGTTCCACTGCTCAAAAGGATAGTCCGCCGCCATTCCCAGAAACTCAGTGGTTTCCGAGGTGGTTTTCTTCGTCATCTTCTCGAACCCGCCCACCAAAACAACATCATAGATGCCGGATAATATGCTGAAAATCCCAGTCCTCAACGCTGCGGCAGATGAAGCGCACGCAATCTCAGTTCGGATTGCTGGAACAGGCAGAAGCCCCGCCCAGTCTGAAAGCATAGGCGCCGAGTGACCTTGATGTTCGAAGCTTTCGCTCATCATGCCGATGAAGAGTCCTTTAATGTCCTTTTTCGGTTCCAGGTTTGGGCATCGTTCAAAAGCTTCTAATGCTGCTTGGGCGAACAGCTCTCTTCCACAAAAGTCTTCCATCTTACCGAACTTGGACAACCCAGCTGACACGACGGCGACAAGCGGCTTTCCTTTCAACGCCAACTTCTCCTCAAGACCAGACGCATGATCCAGTGTATGCCTTTTAGTTCAGTTCGTCGTATTTATTTTTACTGCGACTCGGGGAAAAATCAAGTATTATCCGAGGGAGAACTCCAAGTTTTCCAATTAAAAGCCTGCGGTACCAGTAACGCTATTATATTTGTTGTTGCCGTGTAAATAGTGCACTTTCAAGCCTCGGTGGCTTAGCGGTTAGAGCAACAGCCTTGTATCCCTCAAAAAGGAAAGAAAGTTGTGGATCGCGGGTTCAAATCCCGCCCGGGGCTCCACTTTATTTATTATTCGGATGCATTATCAACTGTTTCAGCGAGTATGTTCTCAATTATCGTCAGTGTACCATCCTTTTTGGCTTGTCTCTTGATTGCTTTTATGTTAACTTGAGAGAACTTTAGAATTGCTTTTACATCATCAATGTCTTTAATGGTTCGTTCTTTTGGAACAGTTGCTTTTACCATGCGTAGCTTTGCATTGATTAACTCTTCAGCTGTCTGGAAAAAGGTCGGTAATCCTAAAATTGTTCCAATGTTTTTCTTGACCTTCTTACTGGAAAAGATAACATCCAAAGTAAAAGGAGATTTGCTATCTTTAATGGTGACTATTCTGAAACCCGATCTGAGAGCGGTTTCAATTCTTGCTGCGTCAGCATGCAACGATGCTTTCTTTAAGGCTGGAACAATCTTAGACCGCACATCATCTTGCGAAGCTCTAATCACTATGTCTACATCTGTTGTAGTGCGAGGTGCACCATAATAACTAACCGCCAATGCCCCAGTGAACATGTAATCTATCTTTGCAGCATTAAGGTTGTTTATGATCCGTTTAATTAATTCTTCGAAAGTTTCCAGTTTCTAGACCCCATGTTCACGTTTTTTCCTAAAAATTATTCTTTCTCTAACCAGTTCTATAAGTTCTTCTTCGTTAACAGTAGAATGTTCATGTTTGACAGCTTCAACACAGACACTGACACACACGTCAGTCATGTTGATTGCTAGGTTGACTTTTTCTTCCGGTTTCAGCTTCCCCAAAGACAGGCGTATCACCATGGTTCTAGAACAATGCGTTCAACTTAATGAAATATTGAATCAATCAAATATAAAAAAATTAACAGTAATCATTGAACAAAGCGTGATTATCATAGAACGTTTTTGAGGTTAATACGGTCATAGCCTTTAACAGTACTCTTTTTTTGGGATTCATTCGCACATCACGATTAACCTTTGGGTTTAAAGTACGGGACAACCTTTTCTGCGTAGAGCCGAAGGGTTTCATGGTTCGTCGGAACAATCTTGACGATTATGTGTTCCGCTCCCGCCTTCACGTAGTCCTCAATTCTGCTTATCCATTCGTCGGGGTTTCCGACCAAACAGATTTCCTCAATGTCTTTAAGGGTTAAGTTTGGTCTCACTGCACGCCTTCTTTCTGGAAGGATTTGTTCTTCAGCTGTTTTCCGAGCCTCTTCAGAGTCTGAGGATATGCTGGCATAAGCGTAGTATCCTGCTTCGATCTGTTCGCTTTTTTTGCCGATTTTTCGTGCATGCTTCCGTATAATGCTTAGCTTTTGACGGTATTCTTCCACGGTCGGGTTAGGTATGACCCAGCCGTCTCCCAGTTCTGCTGTCAACTTCAGCATGCGTGGACCTGAGCTTCCGATCCAAATGGGCGGATGAGGTTTCTGGAGGGGCTTGGGCAAACAGGCGCCATCTTTTATCTTGTAGAACCTTCCATCGTAGTCGACCGAGGGTTTCTCCCACAGCATCTTTACTATTTCTATGTCCTCATGCATCACGCTTGTTTTCGTTTCGAAGGGGAAACCGAAGGCTTCGAACTCTTTTTTGTACCAGCCAGCTCCGACTCCCAGTATGAAGCGACCGCCCGATATTATGTCCAGCGTGGCTCCTGCTTTGGCGATGAGTGCGGGGTGGCGGAACGGTGCGCAGACGACCTTTGTTCCAATCGTGATTTTTTTGGTTCTCGCAGCTACAGCGGACAGTGAGGCGAACACTTCCAGCGAGCCCTTGTTCGGAACGGTGTACATGAGGTGGTCTGACATCCAAACGGAGTCGAGGCCAAGTTTTTCTGCGAGCTGAGCTGTCTCTACGATCTCGTCAAACGTGGTGTATTCCCAAGGCCAAATCGTCAAATCCAACCCAAACTTTACCATACGCTGTTTCACCAAACCTCAACCTAGGAAGAATGTCTGTAGCTTAATGTATCTCCAAGAATGTTTATTTATTTTTGTATTTTTTTATGTTTATGCTCTAGCATCTCTGGCTGGTCTGATTTGTTCATCATCAGTTTTTGCTGCTTGAACAACATTCGGCATTGTTTTAGACCTGTCTGATTTGTGTAACATCAGGTTTTCAATTTTGTCTAACATATTGCTTTCCAAAAGACCCTGTCTGTTTTGCGGCGCAATTTTTCTGTTGTTTTGGGCGCAAACTGTTGTGAATGTTGTTTTCTAAGAATTATTACAATTATATGGATGTATGTTGAACATATTAAAGAAGGCAGGAACCATGAAGCCTTTCAGCTTCGTTCACGTTGCGGACTTGCACTTGGGCTACGAGCAGTACAATTTGGCTGCTCGCCGAGAAGACTTTGACCGAGCCTTCCACGAGGTTGTGGATAAGACGATTGAGCTGAAGCCCTGCTTCATGATAGTTGCGGGAGACCTTTTTCATCAGGCTCGCCCCTCTAACGTGACGCTTGAAAGCGCTGTCAAGAATTTTGCGAGGCTCAGGGACGCTGGCATTCCCGTGCTTGCTGTCGACGGGTCGCATGATGCTGCTCCGAACTTGGTAACTGGGACGATTCTTATTCCCCTAGATAGTGCTGGTTTAATCTACTATTTACCTAGGCACGAAGGCGCATGCTGGGACAACGGAGACTGCTACGTGTATGGGATTCCGAACTATCGTACCCGTTTCCGCACAGAGGCTCAGCTGCCCATTTACTACGAGAACAAAAAACCTGAACCACGACAGGACGCCTTCAACGTCTTCGTTTTTCACATGGCTCTCGACATCCCCGAAATCATGAAGGGCTTACCGTCGTACATGGCTGAGGCGTCGCCCGATTTTGTTCCCAGCGGGTTCGATTATTATGCGGGCGGTCACCTTCATGCACCTTGGCAGTTTCCCTTCAAAAAATCGCTGCTTGTCTACAGCGGATCGACTGAAACGGTGAGCTCCGAAGACGCAGCAACAGAAAAAGGATTCTACTTTGTCGAAGTTAAACAGAAGACCGAGAAAGAAGTATCCAGAATCAAGCTGGAGACACCTCGGCACTTCAAAATTTTGGAAAAAGACTACTCTGGGCAATTGCCACAAAAAATCTCTGAACTAGCAGCTGAAATGGTGAAGGAAGCGGACGAACCCGGAGCCATCATTGTCCCACTGTTGAAAGGGACATTGCCCATGGAATCCAGCAGAAGACAGATTGACCTCGCGAAAATTAGGGGAGCAGCGGAAAAAGCTCTCTTAGTGCACATTCTGGTTGCGATGAAGGAGATGGACATTCCTGAAGAAACCATACGTTCCATCTTCGAGGGCGAAATGAAGGACCTGAAAACCAAGTCATTCGAGTATTTCCGCCAGTACTTTTCCCAAAGGTACAAGGAGTCTGAAGTGGAAAGAAACGCCCATTTGGCTCTTAATTTGATTCAGCTTCTGGTCAAGGGAGACGAAGAAAAGGCAACTTCGCTTCTGGAGGAAGTCTTAGATGAAGATTGAAAGCGTCGAACTTGAAAACATCAGAAGCCACACGAAAACCCGAATAGACTTCAGCGACGGCTTCAACTGCCTCGTAGGCGGGTTAGGGACAGGAAAATCCAGCATACTCTACGCCATCGACTTCGCCCTGTTCGGTGAACCCATCGGAAGAAGCTACGACTACCTGCTCAGGGAAGACGCCGACTTCGGCAAGGTGACCGTAAAATTCCTGAAAAACGGGAAAGAATACGTCATCCAAAGAGCCTTGAGAAGGCAGAACGACCGAATCAGCCAAGACATGGAGCAACTAAAGTTTCTGGAAGAAGGCAAAGTCACAGCTGAAATGAAAGGCGAAGCGGTCGCTGAGCAACTATTTTCAATTACGGGATTTGACAGGGAAATTTTCAGAGAAATAGTGTGGATACGCCAAGAGCACCTGAAAGATGTCCTTAACATGACGCCCGCCGAGAGACAAAAAAGGCTCGATCAACTTTTCGGTCTCTCAGACTACGAAGCAGCGTGGACAAACCTGAGACCCGTCATCGCGGGGCTCGAAAAAGAATCAGGCATTCTGCAACTGGATGCTGATGTTGTGGGAATCGGGGAGTTAACGTCCAGACGAAACGACGCAGCCAAAGAGCTCGAAACTAACGAAAACGAGCTTTCAGAAACCAAAACTAAGCTTTTGGAA
>CAZRIK010000092.1:0-7065 GCA_964600125.1 uncultured Candidatus Bathyarchaeia archaeon | reverse complement strand
CCACATTTCGGAATCCATCGCAAGCTCGGGCGAAAGGACGAGGATAAGCATGCTTCTGGCGGAGCTCGTTAAGGACGGCGTTGCCTTCCACCATGCTGGCTTAGGGTCGACGCACCGAAGACTGATTGAGGACTCGTTCAAGGACGGAAGAATAAAGGTTCTCACAGCAACCCCCACGCTTGCTTTCGGCGTGAACCTGCCAGCGAGGATGGTCATCATCAGCAGTTACAGGCGTTACGACCCCGGGTACGGCTACTACCCGATAAGCGTGCTTGAGTACAAGCAGATGGTTGGGAGGGCGGGGCGACCGAAGTACGACAAGATCGGCGAATCCGTCCTGATCGCAAAAACCGAGGAGGAGATGGACTACCTTCTAACGAGCTACGTTCTCGCCCAGCCTGAACGGATCTGGTCAAAGCTCGGCGTCGAAAAAATCTTGAGAACCCACGTTCTTGCCACGATAGCGTCGGAGTTTGCCCGTTCAGAGCAAGGCGTCTACGACTTTTTCAGTAAAACCCTCTACGCCTTCCAGTACGACATTCGAGCCATCAAGGGAATCATCGCCAAGATTCTGAAGTTCCTTTACGACGAGGAAATGATCGAGGTCGACGGACCAGAAATCAAAGCCACCCGCTTCGGCAGAAGGATTTCCCAGCTTTACATCGACCCAGTGTCAGCACTAGTCATCCGCGACGGCATAACCAACAGGGCACCGAAGCTCTCGGATCTCAGCTTCATGCACATGGTGGCGCACACGCCGGACATGTTTCCCAAGCTCCGCTGCTCAACACGGGAACTCGACAAGGTCGCCATGTACGCAGAAAACCACACGGGGGAATTCCTGTTTGAGCAGCCGGACGAGTGGGCGGACAGAATCAACTACGAAGAATTCTTGGGCGAAGTGAAAACAGCCCTCGTCATCAAGGCTTGGGCTGACGAAACCTCCGAGGACGAGATGATCGAGACCTTCAGCGTTGAACCCGGGGACCTTTACCGCTTAATCGCTACGGCGGAGTGGCTGTTGTACAGCAGCTCTGAGTTAGCAAGGCTTCTGGGACACAAGGACATCTTGCCCCGAATAATGGAGATACGCGAAAGAGTAGTCAAAGGAGTCAAAGCTGAACTGCTGCCCCTAACGAAGCTCGAGGGCGTAGGCAGAGCCCGAGCCCGAGTCCTGTTTAACTCAGGGTTCAAGACGTTCGAGGACCTGCAGAGAGTCCCGCTTAGCACACTCACGGGTCTCCCCCTGATCGGTCAGGCGGTCGCGAAGAAGATCAAGGAGCAGATCGGCGGCTACGTGAAACGCGAGGACTGGGAAAAACTGTCCACGGAAGAAAAAGCTGAACAACAAGCCCTGACGGAATATTATGAGTAGCAGCAATGCATTCGAGCGTCTTAATTTTTTTAGGATTCTTTTAAACTGTCTGAAAGTAGCGTGCAAAAGGTTTTAGCTGGATTTATTACAGCATCAGAAGGTTTAGGGTGGCAAGGGTCGCGTATAGGGCTTCTTCGGTTCGCACCGTCTCGGTCGCTTGGTTCGGCACCGTGTTCACGACAAAGTCTACTAGGTCTGCAAGGTCAAGCTTTTCTTGCTTCACAATTTCGTGAAGACCTTTGGATGGCGCTCCGAAGGCGACGAGGACATGCTTAGACTTGCCCCATTCCGCCCGTAATTTGTCAGCCACGTTCATTAAGGGTTCTCCAAGCCGCGAAGTGGCAACGACGAGGTCGAAAGCTTTGTCCCTTAACATGCTTCCTAAAGGCTTGTTTGTGACTGTTACCTTGTACCCCCAGTAACGGTCTACGTCGTCAGGCGTAATCAGTTGTCCTCTGAAGTGTTTGCCTTTCTCTGTGATTCTGACCGTCACCCGCGAATTTATGGTTGCATTTTCGTTTAGAATTAGGACGGGTCGCTCAACGCCTATGTCTACGAAGACTCCGTTGTTGTTGCGGGAAACCACTACGCCTTCGCGGCATTCCCCCACTGTCAAGTCTTTTTCGTGGCTCAGCAAAGGATGGTGGGGGGTTCGGAGCGGAGGCAGAATCCCGCCAAAACTTAGTTCAGGCTGAATCCTGAAAAGGCGTTTCCTGAGGTACTGCGGGGTTTCCAGATAAGACAGCAACGTGGCGACGAGCTCAACGTCCCGTGACTGGCTTTGAGCCGGGGCGTCGGAGAATACGATGATTTCGTCCACGCGGAACATGGCTAAAGCCCGCCCGACGAAACCTATCTTCGATGTTTTCTCCCTGAGGTGTGGAACGTCCGAAACGATCGACGCGGGAACTGCTACGGAAAGCCTTGGGCAACGCTTCAAAGGAACATCAACCTGCAAAGTTTTCTGCCTTCCCGTTTCCGAAAATGGTCTTTTTTTTAATGTTATGATTTGGTTCGTTGCGTCTGACTTTATAATTGTTTTGATTGCTTAAAGTGTTTATGTTGGCTGAAGAATGCTTGTAGTTTAACTTAGGCTTGATTGAATGGCAAACTTTAATATTTTTTGACAACATTGTGTTAACAGGATTCATTTTGAAGTAAAAATTAGCACGGTTCGTTGGGGATTCAGTTTGAACAAAAGGCGAACAATGTCATTTTTCACTTGCCTTGCAGTGATATTATTAGCCATAATTTGGTTGAATTTTTGGAAAGGTGGGGAGCTCAGGTTTGGTCTGGTCTACCACCATCCTGTGAGAGACTACACTGATGTTTCGAAGATTCATTGGCTGGGTTCTCCCACGCAGTTCGCGAGGGTTTCCCCGTATGTTGAGTCAGATTTACAGAGAATCAGTAACGCTGGGTACAAAAGCGTCCTTTTCCACGTAGCCATAGCTTGTTTGAACCCTTATGATCCGTATCCTTCGGATTTCAACTATTCGTTCCTGAAACAGAACGTGAAGTGGATTTCCGACAGAGCGTCCGCCATCGGTCTCGAAGTCTACGTCCTGTATTACCCCGATTGGAGGTGCCCCCCGTACAATGACAGTTACGAAGGGTACTATTATGACGAAGGCTCAGACAACTGGAACCTGATGATGGACTTCACAAACTATCTCGTAACACAGTGCGAAGGCGTCAGGTGGGCAGCTCCATTCTGTTTAACCAACAACATGACTGCAGTGCAGAACTTCTTCGACCACTTGACCATAAGCCCGAAGATTCTCATCCATGCCGACCAGCCCTTCGTGAATGCTATCCTATCGAGTTTTCCCAAGGAAGCTCCCTATGAAGAGATTCTGAATTCGAGGAACCGACCGAAGCTTCTCGAAGCATACGATGAGTCGTTTCTAGGTTTAGTTCGGGACCTTGACGAACACGTAATAACTGGGCAACCAAGAAACGGAACTCTGACGCAATCCGAACAAATAGACGAAATACGAGCCAAAATTGCGTCACTGGGCACCCAGCGAAACATCATCATCTGGTGCTACGCCGATTATCCAGACAGCTCCTCGCCACAAGATTTCGGCATAATACAATCCTCGAACGAACCTTTGCCGCCAGCGGAAACTTGGAATGAGCGGGCGGTTCAGATCTACTGGATAATTGTAACGTTATTGGCGATTTTAGCAATCATCATAACTTGGTTTGGTTTAAGAAGAGGTAAACTAAGTTTATCCGAAAAAACTTTCCCTATTTTCGTAAAGAACGTTGATTTCGCCAAAAAAGGAAAAAATCCTATGTTATTTTCCCAGTTCGTTTAAGCTAACAATGCTCTATAGATGTCCATGATGTTGTTTCCCGTGTAAGAGACTGTCCTGCCGTCGATCCTGACTACGCCTGTTCTTTCTGAAATTTCCGCGGCACGTTCGCTGTTGTGGAACTCGACCTTGAGCTCCATCGGAGTCTCAGGCTTAAAGGGTCTGAACGTTTCAGCTTTCGCCGTCGCCTTTTTCGCTGCTTCCCTTATCATCTTCCAAGAGACGTTGGGGTGGAGGCATCTGGCTGCAAATCGGCTTGTCGCTTCCTTAACAGCGACTGTTTCAATTCCCTTCAGTAGGGCTTGGGCTTCCCTTGCTGCAGCTAAATCGCCTGTCACAAGCCCCAACGGCACGCCGTAGTGCCCAGCGAGGGCAGCCCACAGTCCTATTTCGCCCACGGGCTGTCCGTTGAGCCACACGTTGTCTATTCCAGTGTGAGAAAGGGTGTGAGTCAAGAGACCGTCACGAGTTCCAGCCATCGAGTGGGCGCCGACGCCGAACATCAAGTCGAAAGTTTCGTCTAGTCCCTCGAGCTCCGAAGACCGTCTGCCACGAATAAGATGCGCTCTGGAATCCAAGCTTTCGAGCAGTATGCTGAACGCTGCGCCGTGTCCGTCCAGAACTGAAACATCGTCTGCGCCGCCTTCGTAAGCGCCTTGAACGGCAGCGTTAACGTCGCCCGTCAGCATTCGCCTGGCTGAGTCGTGTTCTCTGCCTCCTGGGTTGAAGTCGCTCCATTCGCCAGCCACGCCGGTCGCGCCTTCAAGGTCCGTCATGACGAAAACCTTCATGCGCCTTCACTCCTTCAGCGGAAAGTCAACACGACTATTTGTCATGCCCGATTTATATATGGCTTTCACGAGCTCCAACGATTTTCTTCCTTCGATTCCATCCACGTAGGGTTGCCTGTCCTCCAAAACAGCTCTGGTGAAGTCCAAGATTACAGACGCGTGGTTGGCTGCAGGAGCAAGTTCTGGACTAGCCCACGATTTTTGGCCTTCCTTTTCGCCCTCCGCAACCTCTTCTTTCTCGCCCATGATTGCCCATCTCCTGAGCTTTTCGCCTTCCACGATTACTGTGCCGTTTGTTCCGTGAATCTCCAGCCTCGTGGGAAGACCGGGATAGATGGCTGTGCTTCCCTGAACCGTTCCCAATGCGTTGTTTTCGAACCGTATGGCTGCCACAGCGAGGTCTTCAACGTCGATTTTGTGGGCAAAAGCGTCCATCTGAGCCCAAAGGCACTTCGGCAGTCCCATGATCCAGCGGAGCAGGTCAACCGTGTGGATCGCCTGGTTTATGAGGGCTCCTCCTCCCTCCGTCGCCCAGCAGCCTCTCCAAGGATTGCTGCTGTAGTACTCTTGGGTGCGGAACCATTTTACGACGGCGTCTCCTAAAATGAGTTTACCGAATTTTCCTTCCTCAACCGCGGCCTTTATTCTACTGAAAACTGGATCGAAGCGTGACTGCAGGATGACGCCTAGCTTAACGTTTTTGTTTTTGGCAGCCTCAATCATCTTGTCAGCTTCTTTAAGGTTGATTGCCATCGGCTTGTCGACCAGAACATTCAACCCTGCGTCAATTGCGTCCGTTGCCATCTGGAAATGCTGAAAATGAGGAGAATTAATGACAACCGCGTCTAGGTCAGCCTTCCTCATCATTTCTTCGTAGTCAGTGTACCAGAGCTTAACTCCCCACTTGCGAGCGAACTCCTGAGCGTGGCTTTCGCTTCGGCTTGTCACAGCCACGAGTTTAGCTGAACCATCCGTAGGCAACGTTTGGAATCCTCGGGCGCAAAATTCTGCTCCTACGCCTGTGCCGATAATCCCGAATTTTACCTGTTTAGGCATCCTGTTTCACCCTGATTAATATGAGTCCTAAAGTAGGATAAGAAACTATAAGGTAAAAATTTTCGAGTATGGATTAAGTGAAAAAGGGCGCTCTTCTTTCGGCAGCTTCGACAAACAGGGCTTTCAACTCTTCGTTTGATGCGCCGTTTCTCAAGGGACCCACGAAGTCTACGAGGTTGTTGTTTCGGAAGAGGCAGGGCTTGAGTTTTCCGTCCGACGTCACCCTTATCCGGTTGCAGTTTCGGCAGAACTCGATGTTATGCATGGGTCTGACAACCTCAACTTCGCCTCCTTCGCGGAGAAAGTATTTTCGCCGATGGTGCATCCGCCGCACAACAACCTTTTCCGCCACGCTTTTCAGGTAATCTTCCACCTTTTCGAGCCCAGCATGATATTTCATGTAAGCTTCTGTCTCAGCTGGCGACTCCAACTCTATAATCTGAAGAATTAAGCCATTTTCACTGGCAAATCTTATCATGACACCAACCTCGTCCTCGTTCAGACCCTTAAGTAAAACCATGTTAATTTTTACTGGACCAAGACCAACCTTCACAGCGGTTCTGATGCCAGAAACCACGTTCTCGAAGGCATCCATGCCCGTGATGAGTCTGTACTTTTCCGCGTTCAGTGTGTCGAGGCTGACGTTGACTCTTGCTAGACCCGCATTTTTCAGTTTTTCTGCATTGTCCGACAGGAGGATGCCGTTCGTTGTCATTGAGACTTCCCTGATTCCCCGCGTGGACTTGATTTTGCGTATGATGTCGAAAACGTCCTTTCTTACAAGGGGTTCTCCGCCCGTCAACTTAACTTTCTTAATGGAGAATGAGGTAGCAATCTCTACTACGCGCTGTATTTCTTCTGGGGTCATCTCTTTGCCGTGTTCTGATTCCTCGCCTTCTTGGTGGCAGTAGAAGCAGCCAAGGTTGCACCTCTGCGTGACCGAGATTCTGATGCTTTCGATTGGTCTTCCGTAGGGGTCAGTCAGCATCGCGTTTTTGCTCCATGAACGAGGAAATGCACCGTTTTTTTGCCAATAATTATGACCATAAACCAATATTTATGTAACCGTTTTGTCAAGATTTCTTGGAGGATTTAATTATTTTCTTACTAATAAACCGTGTTAAGTAAGGAAATTCGCGGCGGTCTTTCTTTTTTTATGTCATATAGCATGCATTAATGGGAATGTTTAAAATATACTCGAAGTGATTAATGGTTATATGATTTCTGTTATGGTGGCGAAAATGTTTTATACAAAAATTTGTATATAAGTATCCGTAATGTTTAAATATTTCCCCGTTATATATTTCAACAAATAAAGACCAGTATTAATATAGGAATTAGAAAGAAATCGATGAATATAAAGGTGGTGGATATAAATGGCTGACGGTTGGAGACCCATCGTAGTTCCAGACGAGATCTACGATCGAGCAAGAAAATACTACGACGAAAACAAGGAAGATCTAAAGCTAAAGAATGGGGTAAGAAGCCTAACGGGCTTTCTGAACTTCTGCATTCGCGAATA
>CAZRIK010000091.1:0-7109 GCA_964600125.1 uncultured Candidatus Bathyarchaeia archaeon | reverse complement strand
GTGGTGCGGCTGCCGGGATTTGAACCCGGGATTGCAAGCTTGGAAGGCTTGAGTCCAAGACCAGACTAGACCACAGCCGCTTGGGGAGCTTCCGAGTTTGGCTCAAACAGAATTCGTTTCTGCGTCAATTATTAAGCCTTACGGAACAGTGCCTGCTAGAACCGTGCTATGCGGAACCTTGGGTGAGACGTGCTTAACCGTTTTCCTTCCTCCATCAACCCTTGCCCGTAAGCAGCATTTATCAAGCCAATAGATGGAAAGACAGAAGCAGCCTCATTAATCGGACCATATAGAATAAAATCCGCCCCCAAAGCCACGGGTAAACTGTTCGCCACCGAAGAGCATGTTGAGGTTAATATCTTGTCCTTCTTTTCCTTGAGGGCTTTCCAAGAGGAGATGGCATTGTGGGCTCCGCACCCGGCGGGAAGCCCGAACCTGTCTTTCACTTCACGGATCGCCTTACACGCCAGCCCAAGCGTGGCAATGTCGACCACAACCGTGTCCACGAGGGTCTTCTCTATTCCCGCAGCTTCAGCCTTCGGAAGCATGACTTCAAGAAGGTTGACTCTCTCTTTCGACGAAATGATGGCTTTCGCGCTGTAAGTGAGAAGTATAGCTGCCCTTAAGCCTGTTTCCATGATTTTTGCATAAATTTTCTCTTTGGTTTCAGGATTAATCGAGTTAAAAACCGTCCTGTCGACTATGCCGAGCTCCTTGGCACAATCCATTCCTGCCAACGCCGCTTCCTCGGAAACAGCGTCCACCAACAACGGCATGCGTGTAGCGTCAGCCGCGAATTCCAGATATCCTCGTGAAGCCTCCGCGTAGGTGCAAACCACGTCCAGCATGGCTGAGAGTCCAGTTCGCTCGCACATTTCCTCAACCTTAGACACCAATTCGCGGGCTTTTTCTCTGTCAAAATCTCCCGTTTTCTCGTCCTTGACGATTTTGTCGCCCCTGTAAAAGATGCTGCCGATCATGACCGTCGGGTTTTCGCCCGCTTCTCCGCCTACCTTCACTCCGCCGATGTCATAAACCGTTTGTTTACTGTTGAACCTGAACATGACTAATCCTCCAAGAGGACAGTGCTCCCGCAACTTCGAGAGCCTGCGTGCCCAATAATTTTTCTTTGACCTTTAAATGAGTTGCGCAGCAAGCAATAAAAAAGGGGGTCAGCGTTTAAAATTATTTAAATCAAGACAGTTATCAAAATGAATATAATGTGTTCATAAAACAGATTAAGAACAGCCTAACAGGAACGTTAATAGACTTCAAAACGTGTGATGGAAAGTGAAACAGAAAGGATTCTTTGTGTGCATCGAAGGACTTGACAAAAGCGGAAAAACCACGCAGTCGGTTCTGCTCGTTGAGGCTCTATGCAAAAAAGGCTTCGACGCAATCTACACGACTGAACCCAGCGACAGAGAAATCGGCAGGTTCATAAGAAAATACGTTCTGCAGAGAAAAGACCGCGTACCCACAGTTGTTGAGGCTCTCCTTTTCGCCGCGGACAGGGCGGACCACGTCGAAAACGAGGTTAAGCCAATGCTGGAAAAAGGGAAGATAGTGGTCTCGGACCGCTACGTGTATTCGTCTCTAGCCTATCAGGGCGCAGCTGGTCTAAGCTTAGACTGGATTAAAGGGATCAACAATCAAGCGTTAAAGCCTGACTTAGCAATTTACCTCGACGTTCCCGTTGAGGTCCTGACGCAGCGTTACCAAAGCGCAAAGTCGGTCATGGAAAAAATTGAGACACAAAAAAAGGTGGAGGAAATCTACCTTAAACTCGTCCAAGAAAAAGAGTTGATCCGCATTAACGGCAAACGGTCCATGGAAGAAGCCGCCAAAGACATTCAGGCAATGGTTCTGGGTCAGCTAAAAAAGTTAAACAGCTCGGATTAAGCCGCGTTCTAGAGGGCCTAGTCCTTGAGCCTTCAGCTCTCGGTTTATTCTGTTGAAGCAAAAATCGATAAGCTCCTCAACCGCGAGGTGCCGTGGACCTTTTTCATGATGAACGAGCATCTCGAGTTCTTGCTCTCTGAACAGAATCCTTACTAAGTAATAATCGAACTTCAGCGGCTTCCGTTTCGCTCCGTCGGGAACATAGTATCGGGCAACAATGAAAAAGTCAAGCGCAGGCAACACATTTTTTAAGATTTCATTCAAACAGCGTTCAAAGTTCTCTTCATTCAAGTAGTCGAAGGTAAGCCCATCCGCTACTCCAACATCCAACTCTACCCGAACCTTGTGCCTAACAAACTCCGCGAGACTAAGATTCTCCCTTTTTTCGTTCAGCCTTCGCAGAAACTGCAACAACGTTCTTTGAAGGTCCTGAGTTGGAACCGTACTTAAGAATTGTGCGGTGCCGTGATGGACGTCTGGAAAATTTTCATACAGTCCAATCAAGTTTTATCCTCTGAATAATCAAAATCTTTATTTTCCAAGCTTTTTTACCTTGTCGAGGTTATCAAGCAAAGTGGATAGAACTGAGCTCAACTTTTGCAGTTCGTCAAGATCACTTTCTTTTTGGATGCGTTCGTTGATCTCCGAAATTTTGGCTGCGAGAATGGTTTCTGTCGTGCCAAGCGATGTTGGCATTTGAGGTTCCTCGATTTTTTCGTCTTCCTTGACCACAACGACTTTCTTCTGGCATTGAGCGCACCATAGCCCCTTGTTTTTTAACCTGAAAAGGGGCGAAGAACACGCTGGGCAAGAAAGATCGGTCATGGTTGCCCCAGAACGGAGAAGCTCAGCCATCGCCTTTATTCCTTCATTTGATCCAGACATAGAACATCCCTTAACAGAACTTCATAAGTTCTTCATTTATAAGGTTTAAAACCTGAGAACACAATCGTTAAGGAACATATGATGTTTTTGTGGCTTTACTATTAACGGGTAAGAGGTATTGACCAATCCAGATTTTTCTGTTCTTTTAGAAATATTCATAAGACTTAACGAAAAAGATTATTCTAGGAACAAGACAGGAAGGTTCACGTTTGGTTTCTATGCCAAAGAATCTCTATAAAAGGTTAAGCCAAAGCACCCTAGTCATCGGCTTAGCCAGCCTCGCTTGGCTGATTTACAGGTCTGGAACAAAGCCTTCCCGCATCAGCTATCCTTGCCAAAGGGCTGCTGCTGCCAACAGCTACACGTTTCTTGTTTACCCGTTTTTTGCCTTTTTTGCCAACCTTGCAAGAAACGTTGCTCCCAGAGCCTACAACACGGCAACTCGTTCCAGAAGGGGACACCTGATCCTTCTGTCAACGCTGCTTTGTCTCACAATCCTGTCTTCGGGACTGGCAGCGTACTTTAACGTTGTTTTCAATCCTTGGAGTGCCATAGCTTCCCGAACGACGCTTACTCAGGAAACTGCTGAAGTTTCCGTTGTGCAGGTGGAAAACAACGATTTGAACCAGTCTCTCCGGACGGCTTTAGACTATTTGGGAGGCATCGCGTCCATAATTCCTGAAGGCGCAAAAGTCCTCATAAAACCAAACATTGTCCGCCCCCAAGCACCTCCGGACACTACAGACCCAGCCATCGTGGAGGCTCTCATCTACATTATTAAAGAAAGGAACCCGAGCGTCATCTGGGTTGGGGACGGAACCGGAGAAGGCGACACCATGTCGAATTTCGATTTTTTGGGATACTCTTCGATAGCTAGCATTCCAGGAGTGGAGCTGGTCGATCTTAATTATGGCGATATTGTTGACGTTACTGTTCCCGGAGGAGGTTACGTTTTTGACAGTTTCAAGTTCAATAGTAAAATTGTGGAAGCAGACGTCTTCATTTCACTTGCTTGCATGAAAACCCACAGCACTGCTGTAGTCACGTTGGGAATGAAAAACCTAGTGGGTATCTCAGCAGGATCAGTTTACGGCGTATCAGGTACAGCAAACCATTGGCAGCTCCACGACGCAGCTGCAGAGGTAGGAGACACTTACCTCGGCGGCGTAATAACGGACTTGTGTTCAGCACGAAGAATCGACTTGACAATTATTGACGGAAGAGTGGCGATGGAGGGACAGGGACCGCACGACGGAGACCCAGTTAACCTCGGTTTACTGATTGTCGGAAAAGACCCCGTGGCAACAGACACCGTAGCCTCAACGATTATGGGGTTCGACCCAGAGAAAATTCCCAGCATGGTGCTTGGTGCGCAGAAGGGGCTTGGTACAAACGACCTTCACAGAATCGAGGTTAAGGGAAAAACGCTTGAAGAAGTTTTCCATCTATTCGCGCCTGCTGAAGGATTCAGTTCATTCTTGGTGGTAACGGGAAACCAGTTTCTATTTTACGAGTGGAGAGTCCTCCTGTTTCTGCCATCAGTCATTTTCGCGCTTGTTACAGTTTTCACGTTGTTCAGGTACATGCGGACAAAAAGCGTCGAAAAACCTGTGTTAACCGCTGAGAGCTATGTTAATGTTCAAGCCAATGTTCAAACAGCTTTGGATGAGTTCCCGTCTGTTCGTCTGCAGGAGGAAAAAAAGGTTACTCCCCTTCCTGAAGTCACGTCAAAACATCTCGAAGACGAAATTAATGACAACATCACTCTATTTCAACGGTACGCCAAGCAGATTGAAGAAACGTCCATAAGGCTCGAGGAAGTCACCAAGCTGATAAAAAATGGCGAGATTCCGCAGAGCGCATACGACTTTATCGCGGAAGACCTCAGCAAACAGCTGTCCACATCGGTCGAGGAACTTTTTGTTTTAAGAGAAAACTTGGAGCTAATCAGAGCCAAGGCGACAATTGAAAAATCCAAGAACAAGGAAGCCATAAACAAAGAGTCAAAAGCAGTTAAGACGATTGTCGCTCCAAAAGGCGAAGACCTCCGATACGTTAGAGGATACTCGGACGTTATAGAAAGCAATTACTGGGCAGAAACAGGGGCTGGACAAACAGTCTACTCTCCGAGTCTCGGAAAGTGGGAAGGCCTAATATCAAAGATTGACTCAGCGTTGTCTTCGCTCACCATGGACAAAGAGCTGTCAATCATTGAACAATACTTATCGTTCTTTAACCAGAATCCAACGCTCGTCACAAACCATGAACAGGCTGAAAAAGCTGTTTCAATCTGCAAACAGCGCCTAACCACGGTTTCTGAAAAATGGGGTTCAACGAGGCGTGAGCGTATTGAACGTATCATAAACTTTGAGGATAACGTTGCCTCGTTAAGGGACCAAATAAAGGAGCTTGACGTAAGATACTCGATAGGCGAGTTAACCCAAGCAGTATTCGAGCTCGAAAACAGTAAGCTGCAAAACAAGTTAGCAAAGCTTGATAAAGAAGTCTCGGACATCAGAAGCCGCATAGACGAAATGGACAGGATAATTTTCAGGTCCACAGAGCTTCTCCGAAGTGGTTCTTAAAAAAAACTAGAATTTAAAAATAGATTAGGTTTTTTTGGGGGGTATCCTGTTGATTGTAGGAATTATTTCTTCGTTCATGCCCATTCTGTGGACGGCTATCATTGTTTCGGACAAACGATTTTTCAATAAATCATAAAAATTTTTTGTTGGGTATTGATGTAAAATATTTTATATACAACAGATACATAAAAAAGGTGGCGAAAATGAACAAAAATCGGTATACACGGAAAGACCTAAACAACGTCGGAGCCCAAGCCTCATACTCCGGGCGGAACCTAGACGAAATCGCCTTCCCGCTGGGCGGAATCGGCACAGGATCCATAGGCTTAGGAGGGTGGGGGCATCTTCGAGACTTCGAAATCATGAACAAACCCTCAAAAGGATTTGTAATTCCGTATACATTCTTTACGCTTAAAGTAAATTCCGACGACAGCTCCCCAATCATCAAAATTTTGCAGGGACCAGTTGGCGGATCATACGTTGGCGAAGGACATTCTCTTGTTTCCTCGCAAGACAGAAACGATGTTGGTCAAGGTTTACCGCATTTCCGAAAAGCCATCTTCACAGGAACCTTTCCCACCGCCACGTTAGAGCTTGAGGACCCTGAAGTTCCGCTTAAAGTTGTTCTCGAGGCGTTCAATCCCTTTATTCCACTAAATGAAAAAGACTCGAGCATTCCCGTCGCTGTTTTTGTTTATAGTTTCGAAAACACAAGCGACAAGAAAGTTTCAGCAACAGTTTACGGAAACCTAACAAATATTTTTGGCGATAGGGATGATGGTGGACGAGTTAACGAAGTTAAGAAAGATGAATTAGTTACCGGGCTCTACCTTTCCAACGCAAAGATTGCTTCTGATTCACCGAATTATGGAACGTTAGCTCTTGCCACTACTTGCCCAGATTCTTCGGTTTGGGTCCGGTGGAAGGATGCTCGGTTATCCAAGTTCTGGGAAACAATTGCCCTTTCAGAAGGTTTTCCGCCAACAAACGTTGAAGGCTCAGACACTGGAACCGTGGCAGCCAATATTGTCATTAAGCCTCATGGTAAGGCTTCAGTTGTCTTCATTCTTGCTTGGCACTTCCCGAATTATGAACGCTACTGGGGAAAAAGCGACGAACAGCAAGAACCCGTCACGTGGAAAAACTATTACGCAAGCGTATGGAAAGACGCGTGGGAAGTCATCCGATACTCTGCTGCTAACCTCAAGCGTCTCTCAGACGAAACGAAGCTGTTCCGCGACTCGCTTCTTTCGACAACGTTGCCCACTCACGTCATGGATGCGGTGAGTTCCCAGCTTTCCACCCTGAAGACTACGACCTGTTTGCGTCTGGAGGACGGAACCTTCTACGGTTTCGAAGGATCAGGCAACACTTACGGCTGCTGCGAAGGCTCTTGCACGCACGTCTGGAACTATGCCCAAGCTCTTCCCTACGTTTTTCCCAGCCTTCAACGGTCAATGCTTAAGGCTCATTTGACTTACTGCGTCGAAAAAGACGGTTTCATGACCTTCCGTATGCCCTTGCCTTTGGGAACTAAGGCTGAACCCAGTTTTCATCCAGCTGGGGACGGTCAGATGGGTGTAGTCATCCAAGCGTATCGTGAATGGCTTATTTCTGGAGACGACGAGTGGCTGAAGTCTATCTGGCCAACCGTAAAGAGAGTATTGGAGTTCGCTTGGAAGTATTGGGACGCTGACAAAGACGGCGTCATGGAAGGGATGCAGCACAACACTTACG
>CAZRIK010000090.1:0-7148 GCA_964600125.1 uncultured Candidatus Bathyarchaeia archaeon | reverse complement strand
AGCTGATTTCGACCCTTTTTAGCTGTTTTTCGTCGCCCTCTTTAGCGTTGATGTGACCCTCCGTTATCCTGTCGCCCAGAACGTCTTCTATTGCCTTAGCCATCCTTTGGACTGCCTTGCCGCCTCCGATGACATAAACGTTCTTGATTTTGGAAAGTTCGAAAACCGCGGGCTTTTTTTCTGAAGTATCAAAATCCGTGTGACCGACAATGAGTTTTCCGCCTTCCATTCGGACCAGTTTACGCGTATTAGGGTAAGGGTCTGCTGCCTTCAACCCGGCGTTCATGATTTCAACCAGAACCTTCCGTCCCTCAACATTACCGTGCGACATCAAAACGTCAGCATTCTTTATGATGCCCGAGTTTTTACTTGCACACTCCATTCAAATCACCCGTCGCCTAACTGCCAATGGATGTTTCAGTTATAAATTCAAATGTATCTATTTCTTGGCCAATAAGTTTTAAAGACTTTCCAAATATTGTCACATAAAAATGTTTTTCGGTTGTCATACAAAACAGACCAGACGTGGGATGGTCAGAGAATCGGACTAGCCTATAAATAAGCCCCCCTCTTCGCACTCTTCACGGACAACAACTCTTAGTGTTTGCGCCCCAAAACAACAGAAAAGTTGCGCCGCAAATCAGACAGAGTCTCGCACAGTTTGTTGGTCAAACACCAAAATCTATTGTTGAACAAATCAGACCTAGACAGAAAGGCTGCGTATTGTCATTCGAACGGAAAAGACTATTGTTTAGTACCAGCCTAGGGTTCCTTCCCGTTTTGACCTTTTGACTCCCCACTTGAAGACTTTGTAGCCGATTGGGAAGAGGATTATGGCGAATATGGCGCCTTCGAGGAACTGTACTTGAACCGCGGGGTCAAGAAGCGAGGGGTTAGTCAGCATCGAAAGTCGGCACAGGTGGTAGACCCATGTGTTCGGAAGAAACCACGAAATGGTCGAAGCTCCTGGAAAAAATATTACGTCCAAGTACGTAACTGGGAAAGCCTGACCCGCGAAAAGGCTTTCGATGACGCCTATCGTCCAAGTTATGGGGTCAGTTGACTTCGTGACGATTCTTATGCCAGTCGAAATCATGGCAAGACCCACCAGCATAACAGCGGAAACAGCAAAAGCCAGAATCATGCACGGAACGTTCACGTTGAGGTTGACGCCGAAAACGTAGATTCCGATCAGAAGGTACGGAAAAAAGGTGATTATTGAGAAGATGTAGGACCACATGACGTTGCCCAGCACGAAAACTGGAGTGCTGACTCCCGTCATCATGATCGTTTCAAGAGTCCACGGGTTCAGCTGCCTCTCCACGCCTTGAACAAGCGGCAGCACGAGGTTGCCGATGGCTATTCCGACGACGAGGAAGGATATGTAGTCGCTCCCGTACATTTCTGGAACAGGCTTCTGAACGTACGTGGCTCTGACTCCCCACGAAAACACGCCTATGAAGATGTTTATGAGCTGCGTGACCAAGGCTGTCTTGTAGGTTGCCCAGCTGTAGAAGTCGCGTTTCGTGAAGGCAGCAATCTGTTTTAGCGCTATTGGGATCTCCATCTGCGTCCTCCCTCGAACCTCATCATACCTTCGCCATGTTGACCAGTTATGGCTAAGAAAGCGTCCTCCAGCGACGGCTCAACAGTGTTCACGGCTTTCATTTTTAGACCCTTTTTCATGACTATGCTGAGAATCGCCGAGAAATCAATGTTCTTGTCAACCCGAACCGAGATGCCCAAAAAACTGTTGTCAGGCTCAATCTGGGGTGTGACGCCGAGAACGCCTTGGACCTTCTCTATTTCGTCAAGCATCTTCTCCTGTTCCTTACTAAAAATGGCATCATAGAAAGTCAAATTGAAAATCTTCTCGTCAAACATCATGTACCGAATCCTGTCAGGAGTGTCGCAAGCCGTCACTTTACCCCTGTCAAGAATCGCTATGCGGTCGCACATTTCTTGGGCTTCATGAAGATTGTGGGTGCTAACAACTATAGTCTTCGATTCCTCCTTAGCCAATTTTTCATGCAGCAACCCTCGGAATTCAGCCCCAGACGCGGGGTCAAGACCAGCCGTGGGCTCATCAAACAACAGAATAGGCGTGTCCCTAAGCAAAGCTCTGCACAGAAGCAGCTTCCGCTGCATGCCCGTGGAGTAACGTTGGTAGCTGTCGTCAGCCCGTTCATCCAAACCCGTGAACTTGAGGAGGTAATCGATTCTTTCCTTAGCCTCGTCCTTTCTTAAGCCGTAAAGCAACGCGTAAAAATCGAGGTTCTGCCAACCCGTCAACCTCCAGTTGAACCCCCTGCTTTCGGGAAGGACGGCTTGAAGGTTCCTCAGCACCTCGTCAGGCTTCTTCTGGATGTCGAAACCGTTAACGAACACCTCGCCTTCGTCGTGAAGAACCAGAGTGCAGAGAATCTTAATCAAAGTCGTCTTGCCAGCGCCATTCGGACCCAGAATGCCGAAGGTTTCGCCCTTCCCGATTTCGAGACTGACGCCTCGAAGAGCCTCGATGAACGGACCCTTCGTCCCCTTCAGGACGTTAAGGAACCCGCCTATAGACGGGACGCCGCCTCCATGCCCAAAATAAGAAAATCTGCCCTCTCTGCCCTGCCTAGCGGACGTTGGATACCTTTTGACAAGATTGATTGTTTTGATTGCAGTATCCATGTTGTGTTTACTTTCCTCTATTCAGGGATTATGGACTTTTCCTGATCTCCAATATTTCGTTTTTACCTTTATTAGAATTAGAATTCCACCAGTATAAATGTAAGGCATCCCAAAAAGCTCGTATTATGGGTTATCCACCAATCAACACAGGCATGAACGACACAAGGTCGCCTTCTTTAAGGACTGTATCATAACCTTTAAGGGCATGGATGTTGCGTCCGTTCACGAGAACAACCAACGATGAATCCTCCACTTTGTAGCCTCCCAGAAGGGCAATCCCTGAGGCTTTATCTTTTCCTCCCAAAACCAAAATTAGGTCCCTAATCTTTGCCTCGTCCTTTAGCTCAATGGCTGGTTTATTGTTAAGAAACCGTTTCATGTCTCCAAAACCTTTGACTCTTATGTTCAATCCCAAGAACCGCCTTCGTTTTTTCCTAATTTTTAAATCATGAACCTAGTAGGGCAAATTATGGTTGCCGAATCCTGTCTAGTGCTTTGTCCACGTCCTGCAGGTTTAGACCGTTTAGTATGTCGGATTTGGGAATTCCTTTCTCGTCCCATCCTATTGCCTCATAATATTCATGCCTTCTCTTTTCCATAACTTCCTTGCTTATGAATGAACCCTTGTGGGGTCCCGTGGGTAAAGGTTCATAGAATCTTGGAGGATTGTCGTCGTCTTTTGGAGATTCCCATCTTACGTCTGGTCCGCCCAACAGCTCAGCCGCTCTCTGGATGTGAACGATTCTGTGACCAAGTTTACGCTTCCACTCTTCTTCAGTGATGTCCCAGCCTGTCACAGCCCTCATGAACCTCCAATCGATCCCGTTTAGGCCTCCTCCCCAAGCAATGACGGCGCAGTAAACGGCGGAGTCCTGGAAGACGGTGCTCATATCACCGTAAGCATCGTTCACGGTCGCCGTGTGGTCGCCTCCTTGTACTGAACATGCATAACAAACGTCGTGAGTATAGTCTTCGTCGCTTCTGGTTCCGTGAGCGCCTATTTCAACCCCCTTGACATGAACCGCATAGGGAAGTACGTTGACTCCTTTTAGTTCTGAGATTTTTAGTGCCGCCCTGTAGGTTCCTTCAGCAAGTATGTCGAAGTATTTGCCTTTTCTCGACGCGATTCTCTTCGCCAGCTCAGCCAAGGTGGCTACGTCGCCCCATTTCAGTTCCAGTCCTCCTAAGTCAGCCTTTGTCAGGATGCCCCTCTGGTACAACTCTGTGGCAAACGCTAGGAGGTTTCCCCCGTTTATCCCCGAATAACCAAGGTCCTCGATTAAGGAGCTCAGGTAGATGATGCCGCCCGCGTCGAACACGCCCAAGTTTGGACCAAGGTAAGCTTCCAACTCGTAGTCTGGATTGTCAGTTATCGCACCCTTATATGGACCTGCCTTAACGACAGCCAGCTTCATGCAAGTTATCGCGCAGCCATAATCTCCCCAGTAACGTTTCACCCAGTACCTGAGGTCGAACCTTGGTCCGCCGATTGATTTTTCTTCGTGCCACTCTTCCTGCCAGTTTCGAACAGGCTCTGCGCTTCTGTCAGCTCCCACCTCGTAGCCAACGTATCCTGTTCCCCACCGGCGTATTCGGTCACGGTTTACAGAAAGTGCGAGTTCTTCGTACTCCTGTATAAGTCTCCCAACTTCTTCAGGGTCTGAGACTGCTGGAAGTGGTCCATTCCCCTTTGCGACTACTGCCTTCAAGTTTTTGGAACCCATGACAGCGCCATACCCCCCATACCCGGCTGCGTGGCTCCACTTCTGTAGGACACAAGCAGCCCTCACTTGGTTGTCTCCAGCTGGACCCGTATAGAGGACGCCGGGTTCTTTTTGTATTCCGAGCTTTTTGTGGCGGTTGTCGAGTTCCTCTTTAACCTCTTTAGTCAAAATCTTTAGGGTCGTTTTACTGTCTTTTTGCCACACATGTTTGGCGCTTTTGATTTGCACATCCTCATTGTCGATGAGTAAGTATACTGGCTTCTCAGCCTTGCCAGAAACAATCACTCCGTCCCATCCCGCGCATTTAAGTTCAATTGCGAATTCTCCGCTGACTGTGGAGCCGATGATGCCGTTGCTTTGGGGAGATTTTCCCGTGACGCATATTCTGGCACCGTGGAAGTATCCCGTGAGGGGTCCAGTGAGGGCCATAAAGAGGCTCTCGGGACCCAGAGGGTCGACCTTTTCCCATCTTGAACCTAAACGGTCCCATAGAATCCTTGCTCCTAGACCTCTGCCACCAACGTATTGGCGAAGAATTTCATTCTGAATGCGTGTTTCAGTTATTTTTTGGCAGCTTAGGTCTATGTCTAAATATTTTCCAGCGTATCCGCCAACCATTTTAGATCAGCTCCTCAGCTTTTTCGCCGTACAGGTTTTCAGCGACGTCTCGAGTTATCTCTTCAGGCGTCCTGGCAAAAAGGCTGTGCGAGACTGAGGGAGCTTCCCTTACGACACGTAGCGCATTGTATCCTGCTTTGGTGCAGACCTTCACGCATTGTGGGTCCCCCTCGCACAAGTCGCAGATGAGAGCGTAGTTTTCCTTCGGGTGAATGTGAGGAATCTTTCCGGGACAAGCTCGTATGCACGCGCCGCAGGCTGTGCATTTCTCTCGGTCAACCAATACTGCTGACGTCTTCTCGCTCACGGAAAGGGCGTTGAAGGAGCACGCTTTCACGCAGTAGTATTCTTTGCATTGGGCGCAGAAGTGGGGAATCTCTACTCCAGGGACAAGCATGAAGACTCTCACTCGGGAGGCTTCGGGCCATATCCGTTTCTCGTGACGCATCGAACAGGCTATCTCGCATCTCCGGCATCCCGAACACTTGAGGTAGTCACGGCTTATCCAATCCTTCTCTGCGTTTGCCAAGTTTCCCACCTTAGTATCTGGTAAGATTAGCTTAACAAAATATTAAGCTTTACAATTCTCAGGGGATAGCGGGCCCGGCGGGAGTTGAACCCACGACCCCCGGATTAAAAGTCCGGTGCTCTATCCTGGCTGAGCTACGGGCCCATGCTGTTTTGTTTAGGGCGCTTCGGGAAATAAAGTTTATCGAGGTTATTTAGAGTTTGCTGTTTAGACAAACAAAATATAGCTCCGAGAGCTAAGTATCTGTCAGAAATGGAATGTCTATTAAATTTGTGTTAGAGAAACTTGTGCCCGAAAAAACGGTTGGTCCATCACCAGCTTTCACGGTTTTCGACGCCATAAAAATGCTGGAAACAATCGCGGAGTCAGGTTCAATCGGTCGGGGTCTACTTTCCGAAAAACTAGGGCTCGGCGAAGGCACGACCAGAACCCTGATTTCACGGCTGAAAAAGGCGCAGCTAATGACCACTTCAAGAAAGGGATGCGCATTAACCGAGAAGGGCACAAAGGTTTGGACCCAAATCAAAGCCTTTATTCCAATTATAGTCAAGATTGAAGACAACGAGCTGACCTTCGCAGCCAACAACGTAGCCACAATAGTCAAAAACCGAGCCATAAAAGTCCACAAAGGCTTGGAACAACGCGATGCAGCGGTCAGGGCGGGAGCTTCAGGCGCAACCACCCTAGTCTATAAAGGTGGCAAGATCATTCTCCCAACGTTGAGCGACGACGTCTCGAAAGATTACCCGAAAGCCTTCCGCCAAATACTGCAGCTCATGAACCCGAAAGAAAACGATGCGGTGATCATAAGCTGCGGAACAACACTCAAAGCAGCTGAATACGGCGCGTTAGCAGCTTCTTGGACGTTACTTTAAATCGAGCTAAACGTTAAGGAATCAATAGGTGATTTTTTCTCCGCCCGTGAAGACACGTTCCAACGCAGCGTTCAGTTCGATTAAGCCCTCGTTGGTCTTCGCTGAAACGGGAATCAGCGGGAAACTGAGGTCCAAATCGTGAATCACTTCCGTCATTCTCTGGCTCAGCAGACGTTTTGTTCCCTCCAGCTTCTCGTTTATTGCCAATTCTAGGGCTTCAGCGCTTTCGGACCATTCCAGAACTGACTCCAACTCCGTTTCGGGAAGCAAATCACACTTCGATAAAACGTGAAATTGGGGCAGCAGAAACCGCGTGTAAACGGCTGCGGAAAGCAGCATGTTCGAGACATAGTTCAGCGGGTTCGACGAAAAAACGGAGTCAAAAAGGTACACGATAGCCTTAGGTTCGTCGCTGATGTTTTGGGCGATGTATGGTCCGCTGACCCTGAAGGCGAACAGCTCCATCTGTCCAGGCGTGTCGATTATGAGCATGTCGGGTTCTATGTCTTCAATATCCCTTTTTAGTCTCTCAATCTCACCCGCGATCAGGTCGGCTGCCATGAGAAGCGCCCCGTTTGGTCCAAGCCCGTACTCTTCCATGACGGCTTCGATCGTGATGTAGTCCCGAATGTCGATGTCAGGCGAGTAGGGCAACGAAGCAACGCCAGGGTCAAGGTTCAAAGTGGCAACCTTCTGTTTTTCTCCCCTCATCCTTTCCACAAAAGC
>CAZRIK010000089.1:0-7302 GCA_964600125.1 uncultured Candidatus Bathyarchaeia archaeon | reverse complement strand
CTCCTCAATTTCGTTTTTTGTGAGTCCCTTTGGGTAATTGTAGATAGTGCCCCCGGGGCGTTCATTGTAATATGGTCTGTTGCATCCGGGGCAACCTGAAGTTCGAAACGGTTCACCCGATTTCACGATTTTTGAAAGATTTGTTTTTTGAAGCCTGAAGTTTATGAGGCGTCCTTTCTCGAACCTCATCTTCTCGTAACGAGTCAATCCGTGAGTGATCAGGTATTGTGCAAGCTGCATTTTACGGTAGGTTCCAATTGGCGGTGGCGTTTTGTGCTCCATGGTTGTGCCAGGAACAGGCGTGAAGGCGAAGACCGCGGGATAGACGCCCATGTCGACGCATTTCTGGATTAGCTTGACGAAATCTTCCTCTTGTTCACCCAGCCCAGCAATCAAGTGAGTGGAAACGTTGTTTCTCCCAAAAACCTGAACAGCCTCCTCCAAGGACTTCAGGTGATTCTTCCATCTATATGGTCCCCCAGCTGAAGCACCCTTCACTTTATCGAACAGTTCATCTGTCGCAGCGTCCAAAGCAACACTTATACGGTTAACGCCAGCCTCAGCCAATGCCTGAATCCTTTTTCGGGACAAGGGTTGACAGGAAACCGATATCGGTATTCCGCATGTTGCACGTATTGAGCTGGTTATGTTTTTCAAGTCTCTTTGGGCGTTCGGGTAGTTCAGGGCTTGGATGCACGTTCTTTGAATGTTGCCTTTTTTGTATGCTTCCGTAATACGTGCGACGACTTCCTCGGTTGGAAACTCTGGCCAGACGATTCTTGAAAGCATGTCTGCTCTTCCGCTGCTTGTTTTTGATTGTGGACAGAAGGCGCAGCTGGCGGAACATTTGCCGCGTTTGTAGGTCAACATGTAGATTGTAGTCGGTAAGGCATCCAGCCAGCCTTCGGATAAACCTAAGACTATGGCTGAACCGACCGATATCCTGATTTTTCTTGGAGTTTCTTCCGCAGCCATCCAGTTAAGCCTCATTATCACGTGATTGGTAATTCTATGAGTCTTATTCCACTTAAAAATTAAGCAACCATACTATTTTGGGTTGCTCATTAATGTTTCAGATTCCAGAGTTGTTTGCTTTCTAATTAGGTTTCCGTAACGATTATAGGAGTCCAGAGCCTACTTTTCGGTCGAATCATAACGTGGAGACTGTTAAGTTGGCTGTTGATTACGAAGCTATTAAGGACTTTCATCTTCGCCGAGGCATGTCAGTTGAGGAACTTGTTGACCAGATGCGGGACTCGTGGGGGTTCTCTGCGGAGAAGGTTGTGACGGGAATCGACGTTCTGGAAAACATGGTTGCCGACAAAAAGTGCACCAAATTCTTTTCTTTCCCCGCCTGCATCGTGGCAACCGGGACGAGAGGCGTCATCAAGGAGATGGTGAAACGCCGCTTCGCCGACGTTGTTGTGACCACCTGCGGAACCCTTGACCACGACTTGGCGCGGTGCTGGAAGAACTATTACCGGGGCTCCTTCAACTTGGATGATAAGCAGCTGCACAGAAAAAACGTGAACAGGCTTGGAAATGTTCTGGTGCCGAACGACAGCTACGGCATAATCATCGAGAAAAAGATGCAGGAGCTCCTTTCAGCTCTTTGGGACGAAGGCGTCCGCGAAATTTCGAGCCGTGAGCTCTGCTGGAAAATTGGGGAACGGCTATGCAACGAAGACTCGATTCTTTACTGGGCAGCCAAAAACAGGGTTCCAGTCTACATTCCGGGGCTGACGGACGGGGCTGTGGGCTACCAGATTTGGCTTTTCAGCCAAGACCATAAACTGAAAATCGATGTCTTGAAGGACGAGCAGGAACTCAACGACCTGATTTTCGACTCCAAGAAGACGGGGGCTTTCGTCGTCGGGGGCGGAATTTCGAAGCACCACGTTATCTGGTGGAACCAGTTCAAAGGAGGACTCGACTACGCCGTTTACGTCACGACGGCAGTTGAGTGGGACGGCAGCCTTTCCGGAGCCCAAGTCAGAGAAGCCATCTCTTGGGGGAAAGTGAAGGAAGCCGCGAAGCAGGTGACCATCGAGGGGGACGCCACGGTTCTATTGCCTTTGATGATTGCCTCGTTGATTGAACGGACAAAAAACGAGTAAAATGAATCCTATGACCGACTGCGTGCAGATGCCCAGTGATTTTGAGGAACGAGTAAAACAGGCTAGGCTTCTTAGTTGGAAGCATTTTGGGAAAAGAATCCATTTCTATGCTCCTGGATTTGTTCACTACGAGAACAGGTTTTTTCGGTCTTCGCGGAACGCTTTTCCTTCGATCTCGATTACTGGAAGCTCCTGTTCGCTGAATTGCAGCCATTGTGGAGGAAAGCTTTTGGAGACGATGATTCCTGCCATGTCGCCCCAGACTTTGGTCGAAACGTGCAAGAAAATCAAGGCGAAGGGAGCTGTTGGCTGCCTGATAAGCGGCGGCTGCCTTCCAGACGGTTCGGTGCCAATCGGCGGGTTCGTTGATGCGATTGCTGAAGCCAAAAAGTTGGGGCTGACAATTGTGGTTCATTCGGGTTTAGTAGACATCGACACGGCGAATAGGCTAAAGAAAGCTGGGGTTGACGCGGTCTCCATCGACATTTTGGGCTCCGAAGAGACGGCGAAGGAAGTTTACCACGTTGGCGCAACAGCCGAGGACTATCGCCAAAGCCTGCGTGCGCTAAAATCGTCTGGGGTGCCCTTCACTCCGCACGTTCTGGTCGGATTGCACCACGGCGAATTAAGGGGTGAACTGGACGCTTTGAGGATGATAGCTGAATCGAAACCTTCGGCTTTGATTGTGATTGCGTTTTTCCCGATTCGCGGGACGAGAATGGAGGACGTTAAGCCGCCCTCTCCAGAAACCGTCGCTGAGGTGCTTGTTGAGGCTAGGTTCCTCATGCCGGAGGTTCCGATTGCTTTGGGGTGTGCTAGACCTAAAGGGAAAATCAGGTCGGAAATGGACGTTTTAGCTGTTGAATCCGGAGTCAACGCTATGGCTTTTCCATCAGTTGAGGCTGTGAAAACTGCGAAAAGTCTAGGAGTCGACGTGACTTTTTCTGATTTGTGCTGTTCCTTGGTCTATGCGGATGCCATGTTGGCTAATGAAAAGTGATTATTTCCTGAGGATTTCCTCGCGTTTGATATGGCGCCTTTTACCGTGTCCATCATTTGGTCTTTGAGGTCCGAGTAGACTTCGCTTACCTGCTTGGCGTCTCCTCTGGTCATTCCGCCTTTGACTAGTTGTTTTTCGAACGACTTTCTTGCTCTTCTGACGCGCCAGCCTAGGGTCAGCCATGCGGAAAGCAGGCTTCCAGACATCTTGATGATGTAGTAGCTGCCTTTGAGCACGGTCACGATTGTCCTTGCCTTCAACTAAGTTTTCCTCCAAAAAAATGGGGAAGAGGGGGTTTTACTCGGTTTTTTGTTCTTGTTTTTCAGCTATTTTTTTCTTGACTTCCTCTTCGATTTTCTTCGACAGGTCTCCCATGTTTGGTCCGGCGTTTATGTTGAATTCTCCCTTTTTGCTGGTTACCTCTTTAATGAGTTCGCCGATGTTCGTGAAGGTTTTCACGTAGTCTTGGGTCATTTTCACGGCAACTTCGTCTGGCAGTCCACTAGATTTCAGTTCCTTATAGAAGTTTGCGGCTGCTGCACCCATGTTTTTTCCAGCTTCAGGCGAGAAGATTGCTCCCAGCACGCCTTTTACCAAGGTGGGAATCTGGTCGGAGACCGTTTTTAATATTTTTTCAACGTCTTCTGGTCCTTCTGGCATTTCCTTTTACACCTCTGTTGTTTGCTGAACAATACTTTGTGTGGTCACCCATGTTAACCATTATGGACAAAAGTGACCACTTGCGAAAAACTAAACCTTTTTGAAAATCGTCATTAGTAACCAATAAAGTATCATAGGTGTAGAACCGAGAATAGAATAAAGAATAGTTCTAATATAATAATTAGTAATTCTTTCAATATATTTTCTTCTTAAAACAAATGCAAGAAAAATTATATTTAAAAAAATCGTTATCAAAAACAAGATTGTCTGAAGTAAGGTATCATTGACTGATTCAACTATGCCGAAGAAAAGCTTTTTGATGTATACAAAAAGATCTCCTGGCTTAAAGACTCCTACCATAAAGGCATTATTCACGGAGAAGGTTAATGCAGCACCATACAAAATAAAAGTCAATTCCCTGAATAGATTCTCATTATTCGAAAGATTTTTGACTTCTTTACTAGTATCATTATTATTTCCATTTTTAGCTAAACCTAAAATTAAAAGAAACCTTACAAATTTTGAGGAGTTAACAAGAAGCGCCAAAATAATTGTAATGAACCAATATATGAGTAAATCATTATATTCAAAATAGATTAAGAAACTCGCTAATCCCATCAATATAGTATAGAAAAAAGGAAAATATTTCCGTTGACGTAGCATCCTTCCGACAGAACTTTTTTCCTTATTCATCGCGCTTGTATCTTTTTCATTGTCATCATTCTTTTTATCATTTGATGGATTTTGCATTAGTTCACGAAGTTCTGATAATCGTTCATCAACTTTTTTTGAATAGAAACTAAACCGCTCGATAACATAAATTCCAAGGGCGATGAAAATTCCCAATGGAACTATAGTCAGAATTCTGATTGGTAAATCTGAATTTTTTAATATCTGGTCTGAAATCATTAACCAAGATAGAGTACCAAAAATTATGGCAATCAAGAAACTAGCTTGGGCATTCGCTTTATCAGAATAAAATTGTAATTCGATTTCTTTAATCTTTTTTTCTTCATTAGATTTTTGAGGCATTTTTATCATAATATATGAGTAATTCAAATACTTAACTTTACCCAATTTTAGGATTCTAGGTCTTAGAATATTTTTCTTTCAGGTACAGCAGAGCTTTTTTGCCGAATTCTCGTATGAACTTTGTTTCGTCTGGGCTGGAGCTGCCGACTTGTATTTCGGTGAAGCCCATTTTGATGTATTCCTCGATTTTCCGCGTGAGGCGCTCCATGTCCGTGTAGACCTTTCCCTTAAGCTTCGCTGGGTCAACCGTCTCTCCCATCTTGTCGTATTCTCTCGGGTCGCTGACGGGTCTGCTGAAGACGCTGTGGATCGTCGTCGCCCTCCAGACCAGCATCGAGCTCAAAGCCTTGTCGTAGTCCTCGTCGTAGGAAACCTTCATCTCCACCATCCGGGGCAAGTCCTTAACGTTTCTGCCGCTTTCCTTGACGCCCTCCTCGAAGGAAGCGAAAATCCGATGAACGTGTTCTCGCCCAAAATCGGTCGTCATGAGGGCGTCCCCGAACTTGCCCGCTGCCTTGGACGCTTGGGGTCCCGAAGCTGCAAAGTAGATGGGAATTTTCTTCGCGGGCTTGGTGTAGAGGTTCGTCTTTCTCAATTTGTAATACTTTCCGTCAAAATCTGCGAAGTCTTTCTCCCAAAGCAGCTTCATGACTTGCACAGCTTCCACCGTCCTCTCAAGCCTTTCGTCAAAAGAAGGCCAGTTGAGACCAATGGGTTCCTCGTTCATTGCTTCACCAGTGCCGATGCCCAGAAAAATCCTTCCAGGATACAGTTCGTCCAGCGACGCGAAGGCTTGGGCGACGATTGCAGGATGGTACCTGTGGATGCAGGTCGTGACGCCAGTACCTAAACGCACCTTTCTGGTTTTTGCTCCGGCGGCAGCTATCCATATCCAAGCGTGTCCCGCTTGTCCGCCCCTGTGGAACCAAGGCAGGAAGTGGTCGCTTGTGCAAACGAATTCGAAGCCCATCTTTTCAGCTAAAGCAGCATAAGTTAACAGTTGGCTGGGCGGATACCTCTCCTCAACAGCGCGATATCCGAATTTGACCATAATAATGGAATAGTCATGTAAGTATTTATTTCACTTCATACTCGGAAGACGAAGAAAAAGTGCCTTTTATTCGATGAGCGCGTATTTTGTTCCGAACCCTTCCACTTGGCGGACGACCCGCATTTTTTCGAGGTTTTTGAGTCGGGCTCTGACGATTCTTCTCGACGCCTTGCCCCTCATCGCTTCGACCTCGCGGGTAATTGCGGACGTGTTCAGCGGACCCTTCATGGCTAGGGCTTGGACGATGCAGCGGGAAATTTCGTCTTTCGAAATCCGCGACTCCTTGATGTACCGTTCAGCCAGTTTCAGGCGAGACAAAACCTTGATCGGTTCGTCGTACATTTTTACCCCGAGCCTGACAAGCCTAAGCGAGGAGGCAACCTCGGCGTACTCGGGTTTTTCGAGGACCATCGTTTCCAGAACGTCGAGTCTCCGCAATATGGTGTCCAGTTTCTTGCTGACCTCTTCGAGACGGTCGGAGACTCCTTGTCCGCTCAATTTATGCACAAGCACGACACGTGGTTAGAAATATTATCAGCCATCATTCTATTTAAGACATTCACAGACGGAATCTACGGATGCTTTTGTGAAACAGTAGGCTCAAGTGTTCCAATATGGTCTGTTTTGCGTGACAATAGAATTTTCCGTTTGAATAACAATAATCCCCATGCACCTAGAATCGAGACGGCGTTGAACGAAAAACCAAGTAAAACCTTGTTTGCGCTCCAAAACAACTGAATTTTTGCGCCGCAAATCAGAACAGGTCTTCGCCAACTACAGAATGATAATCATAATTGAAAAACAGATGATAATCAAATCAGACAGGTCTATTCAACTTAGGCGTTTGTTGGTCAAACAAAAAAACCTATTGTTGAACAAATCAGACCAGACGGAAAATGGAACTCGCTATTTGTCATCATTCAAAAAAGAATTTAATTAGCAAAAAATTGGGCTTTATTGGTTTTCAGCTTTGAGGGAGTTCCGTTTGTTTTTTCCCTTGTATTCGCGTGCCACAATCATCGTCGACGTCAGCATGATGCTCGGAATGTTACGGACGTTCTCGGAAAGGAAGGCTTCAAGCGACTCGAGCTTGTCCACCAGAATCTTTGCGACAACGTCGAATTCGCCGTAGATTATGCTCACGTCCAAAACTTGGTCGAGCTCAGAAATCTGTTTGCACACTTCCCTTTCGGCGCCCGAATTCACCTTCATCAGCACGTAAGCCTTGATCGCCATAGTCTCACCATACCTCAACGAACCAAAATATGGTCAACTAAGATTTAATCGTTTCTTTACACATAAAAATCCACAACATAACCGCGCTAAACAAAACTTTAAATTTCCGCACAATCTAAAAAGTAACCCATGCCTCAGTGGCCCAGCTGGTTAGGGCATCACCTTGGTAAGGTGGAGACCGCGGGTTCAAATCCCGCCTGAGGCTC
>CAZRIK010000088.1:0-7351 GCA_964600125.1 uncultured Candidatus Bathyarchaeia archaeon | reverse complement strand
CGCGTCTGATGTCTTCGGCTTTGATTGTTTTTCTGCCTGCGTGCATGGACCAGTCGATGGCTTCTTTTCCGATTTTTACGCCGATTTCTTCGAGAACCTTGCCCATCTCCGTAGCGGCTGGTTCACTTACTCTTTCTGCGCCTGCTTTTTTGCAGATTCTGTGCATTGCTGCTAATGCTAATTCGCCCATAACAATTCCTCTATCCGTTATGGATAAGTTGGCTTATTTAACCCTTTTTCTGAGAAAAGGCAAAGAATCACCTTTTCTGGCTTCATCGAATCATTATTCTTATATATTAGGGTTGGAAAGATTCCTGAAAAGGTATGCTGCGTAAAGGCGCTGCAAGACGAAGTTTAAATGGAATAAAGAAAAAAGAAAGGATGAGTGAACTTGGGAAACGTACGCCCAGAAAAGGTGAAAAGGGTTGCCCGCGAACTCTTCGAAAAGCATCCCGCCATGTTTACTACTGATTTTGATCAGAACAAGAAAGTTTTGGAGAAGATGATGAGCACGCCGTCGAAGAGTCTGAGGAACATGATAATAGGCTACGTGACCCGACTGGCCATTCAGTCTCAGCCAGAAGACTCCGAGGAAATCGAAGAACCTTAAAGGCTTGTCCGAATAGGAAACAAATAGCCTTATTTCTATAACAGCAACCAATTAAATTGTTAATTGGACGAGTGGCAAAAAGGATGATTGACGATTTCCGTAAAGGTTGGGCTTTACGCTACTTGAGGGAGGCTGAGGACGAAATGAGGGCAAGCCAGAAGTCCGCCCAGTCCTTCGGTCTCATTCTTGACGCAGCAAGGAAAGCTCAAGCCGCAGTGTACTACAGCCTCGGAGACCCGTTCTACATTGAGAGCCTCGTCCACGAAGTCTTCCACAACAACCAAAACGTCCAAGACCCCGTCCTCCGTTGCTTGGTCGACATCGAAAACACGCTGCAGAGGATAGAAAACCTTCCTGAGTCGTCAGGCGAAGAAGCGTTCAAGGACGCCAACGAAGTCGTGAAGACCGCGGCTGGAATAGTAAATTTGTTAGTCTCCGAAGACTAGCCAAGGATTGCCAATACGACTTTTTTTTACGGAAAGAAGTCTTCCAGCTTCTTGGTTTCTGTTTCTCTGACGATTTCGGCGCATCTTTTTGGGTCAAGCTGCCTAAAATCCAGCCCCAACGTTACTAGGAGTTTCTGCACGCCCTTCGCCAGTGTGGGAGCAACGAGGATGCCTCGCACTTCGCGGTTCACAATGCCCTTCACGGAGTCAACGTATTTTGCCAGTTGCAGCGCAGCTTCCTTTCCCGCCGTTTTCCGTTTAATCTCGATTGCGACCATTCTGCCCTTGCCGTCGACAGCGTAGACGTCGATGAAGCCCGGCTTAACCTTTTTCTCGTACGATATCAGCTTCAGCCCTTCTTCCACGATTGAAGGTTGAAGCAATATCGCCCTCTGCATGTCCTCCTCGCTCGCGTACAGGGAAAATTCGCCTTTGTCGACAAGGCTCAGGACAGCAACTAAAAATACATGGTCAAAATGGGCGGTGATGGATTCGTTGGGCTTTTTCCTGACAGCCCTGACTGTGAGCACGCCCTTTCTGCTGCTTGTGTAAAAAACTGAACCCGGTGGCTGCCAGTTCACAGGCTCGTAGCCTTTTGACCTGTGGACCATGACGGACCCGTCTTCTTTCACGACGAGGATTCTTTCGCCCAGCTCCAGCTTCGAGCTCGCCCTGCCCTGATATTCGACCCAGCAGCTGCCGACAACGACGAGCACCTTATGCCCAGCGGTGGCTTCCTTGACGACTTTCACGGCTTCCTCTAGGCTGGGGTTCTCGTAGACGACGGCGGGCTTTCGTGGCAGCAACTTTCTTCGACAACCTTTTAGAACAACTAAAATAAATAAGTCTTCTCGGGAACAAATTTGCCGACAGCATGGTCCGAGAAACGTGGAATCATCCGCCATTACGACGAAATGGCTAATGCCTACGATTCTCTGTACAGGGAAGAACAGGAACTGAAGATTAAACAAATATTGAGGCATATGGCTGTCCACAATTCTGACCTAGTCTTGGACGCAGGTTGCGGCACAGGCTTCCTTTTTGAACACGTCCACAATCAGGCTGGTCACCTCGTCGGAGTCGATTTGTCTAAGGGGCTCTTGAGGGTCGCGCTAGCCCACGTTAAGCAAGCTGGGATGAAGACTGTTTCGCTGGTACGAGCGGACGTTGACCATTTGCCCTTCAAAGAACGTGCGTTCGACAAGGTCTTCGCGTTGACCGTACTCCAAGACTCTACGGACCTAAGCGTGACGCTGAAAGAAATAACGAGAACAACGAAAAACGATTCAACTCTTGCGGTCACGGGGCTCAAGAAAGTCTTCACCGAAGAATGCTTCAAACAAGCCTTAACCTTGGAGGGTTTGGAATCCAACATCCTGTCGACGCCCGAACAGGTGAAAGACTATATCGCCGTTTGTCGAAGGTACATAGAAGCAAAGATTATATAATGGCTCGTGGAATTTGTTTTCTCTTGGTGTTACGTAGATGCCGACTCACGGAAGCCTGTCCAAAGCAGGAAAAGTCCGTTCGCAGACCCCGAAGATAGAGGCTACCCCGAAAACGCGGAAATCGCCAAAAATAAAGTATCGGAGAAACTTCGAAAAACGGATCCTGCTGCAAAGAAAACCAGGACAAAACTGGGGCAGAACCTAAAAAACGTCTTCATATTATTTTTCGGTTCAAAATCGTAAACAAACTATTTTACATTCACCTGAAAGCCAAAAATCCAGATAGTTTAATGGCAGTTGAAGTTTTTGAGTTAAGACAAGAAATATGACCAAAAATAATAACCCAAAAGGTGTTAGTAGGATAATCTTAAACCCATAATTCTTTATCCTGTAATATTTTCTCTATCTTTTGGTTCAAATTGTCCATATTGATTTTATGTGTTAACTCCCAGTCTTTCCATCTTTTATAATATTTCTCTCTTTGCGATGGAAGGTTGACGGGACCTGTTTCGTAATCTTCTTGACATTTCCTAACCAGCCTTCGCTCATTATTTAGTTCTCTAATTCTTCTGTATAAATCTGTTAATTTGTTGACTTGCTCAGAAAGTAACAGACTTAATTTGCCACTTGAAATTGCAGAATCCCATATGTCGGGATAAATTTCTTCAGTAATCGGTGTTAATTTAATTTTTTCTAATTCCACTCGAAGAGACTTTGAAAGGTCTTTTCTATCCTCATTTTTCTTTTCTGATTCCCAATATCTGTCTATAAGAAAAGCAAGAAGCACACCAAGAACAGCCGCTGAAAATTTTGTAAAAAAATCAAAATAATATGAAGTGAAGAATAATGCAAATATAATTAAAACAAAAATTGAAAACGCAAGTGCTCCTAATAAATATTTTAATTCATGGCTAAATTTCATTCTCAAGTCACTTCCTCACTCCCCCGCCATCTTTTTATGTATTTCTCAATAAGTTTGAATGCGACAACAAAAACAATCCCTACAGTGATTACGCCAAAGTATACATCTAATCCAATAATAATGTTGACTAAGCCAAATAAAAACAAACACGCCAGAACAAGATACCAAAGCCTGCTGTCATACCAGAGTTTCATATCCCCGTCTTCCATTGTAAATGTAGTATTGCAAGCATTTAAACTAAAACTTCATAACATTATTTAATTCTATCAATCAAACATAGCATTTTAGGTAATTACTTAATTTTCTGGGTTAATTTTAAGTAATTTTCAATAAAGAATTCAATTCCACAACGCTTTAAATGGTTCATGTCCAATTAATACTGAAGTTTAAAACCGTTGAACTAACGGGTTTTTCACACAAATCAGACCAGATGGACAGCATAATTGGTTCATCGCACCTTACACGAAGAATGCTTGTCCTTGTTTGCGCCCCAAAACAACAGAAAAGTTGCGCCCCAAATCAGGAGGGGTCTTCGCTAAACACAAATGATGATCATAATTGAAAATCGGATGATGATCAAATCAGATAGGTCATTTCAGCTTAAGCATTTGTTGGTCAAACAGCATTTCTTATTGTTGAACAAATCAGACCTAAGCAGAAACGCTTGACCCAACAAAAAAAAGAAAAAAAGGATTGGGCGTTTACGTGGGAACCGTTATCCAGTTGCCCTTTTCTGACGATTCCTCGATTGCGGACAGTATTTCTTGGCATTTAAGCCCGTCGTAGAAGGTTGCGCCAAGCGGAGCCACAGGCTTGTCGTTCACTATGCAGTCTACAAAGTGGTGGATTTCATGCGCGAACGTGTGCTCCCAGCCGATAATGTGCCCTTGCGGCCACCAGTGCTCAATAAACGGGTGAACGCTTTCGGTGACTAGAATGTTGCGAAAGCCCATTCTGTCATCTTGGTCCTTCTTCGAGTAAACATCTAGCTCATTTAGCCGTTCAAGATTGAAGCTGATTGACCCTTCCGTCCCGTGAACCTCAACCCTCTGGTAATTCTTTCTCCCAGCGCAGAAACGGGAGCACTCGAGGCTGCCGACCGCGTTGTTCCTGAACTTGACCATGGCGATGAACATGTCGTCCACGTCAACCTTGCCCCTCTTTTCTGGATTATCCTGCAACTGGCGTTCCTTGATGAAAGTCTCAGTTAACCCGCAGATTGAGGCAACGTCTCCCACGAGAAACCTAGCCAAATCCACGATGTGAGCGCCCAAGTCGCCCAAAGCTCCTGACCCAGCGACGCTTTTCCTCAGCCTCCAAACCAAAGGAAACGACGGGTCCATAATCCACTCCTGAAGGTAAACGGCTCTGAACTGAAGGACCTTGCCGATGTAGCCTTCTTCTATGAGGTTCCTCGCCAGCCTCAAAGCGGGAACAAAACGGTAATTGAAAGCCGTCATGTGCTTCACGCCCGCCTTCTCAGCAGCCTCATACATCGCCCTCGCCTCCTTGAGGGTTCCAGCAAGCGGCTTCTCGCAAATCACGTTCTTTCCAGCCTCAGCCACCGCTATGCAGGGTTCAGAGTGCAAGTTGTTCGGCAAACAGTTGTCGACAAGCTGGATTCTTTTATCCTTGACGAGGACTCTCCAGTCAGTGTAGTAGGTTTCATACCCGAACCTCCGTGCAGCTTGCGCCAAAGCCTCCTCAGTTCTTCCGCAAAGGGCTACTAAGCGCGGTCTCGCAGGAGGCGGATAAAAGAACACGGGCATCTGCCTGTAGCCATTAGTGTGGGCTTTGCCCATGAAGGCGTAGCCTAACACGCCGACGCCGATGTCCTTGACTTCTTTAGGTTCCTTCGAAACCTTACCCATCGTAACAAACCCTACTTCTTTCTTCGACACTTTTTACCACCAAACCTGCTTAAGGGGAGCCTTGATCATTAATGGCTTTAGGAAGGCAATGCATTTTTCGCACCCGTCTTCGCGGCTCATCACAGGGTCCTCGTGCTCGTAACTCAAGACATAATCGTAGCGGACTTCAAGCAGCGCGGTTATGACCCTTTTCCACTCAACGTCGCCCCAGCCTACGACCCTGAACCTGAACCCCCTGCCCTGCCTCATCCACCCGCCTGTGGGAATGACGCCTGACGACGCAACGTTCTCCTTCACGAGCTCCGCGTCCTTGGCGTGCGCGTGGTAAATTCTGTCCCCGAACTTCTTGATGAAGACCACGGGGTCAATTCTTTGCCAGACAAAGTGGCTCGGGTCGAAGTTTACCCCAAACTCTTTTCTGCCGTCAACCGCCTTTATCGCCTGCTCCGTCGTTTCAACGTTGTACGCCTGTTCCTGCGGGTGAACCTCGTGAGCGAACTTTATCCCGTGCGCAGCGAACACGTCGAAAATGGGGTTCCAGCGCTCAGCGAACGTCCTGAAGCCTTCCTCGTAGATTTTCTCGTAGGCAGGCGGAAAAATGTACCACGCCCCCCAATACGGCGCCCCGATGAACCCGTTCACGACGCCAACGTCAAGAGCAGCCGCAGCTTCAGCAGTTTTCTTCATGCGTTCTATGCCGTATTTTGCTTTTTCTTCAGGCGTACCCTTGAAAAAGTCGTCTGTTGAGGCGTCGTGTGGTCCGAGGACAAGTTGTCCCTCAAGGTGGTTGCTGAGCCCCGAAATAGTTAGCCCGTATTTTTCAACCGTTTTTTTAAGTTTCGTTGCGCCGCCGCTTAGGACGTTGTCGAGGTCGAGGTGGGTGCTTCCTTTCCATGCTGCGAGCTCGACGCTTTCGTAGCCGAGCTTCGAAACATATTCCAAAACTTTTTCCAGTTTAAGCTCATTGTACAAAACGGTAAAGATACCTATCTTCAAACGAGTCAATCTCCTACATGGTTTGTTGTGAAGATTAGTATCCAATATTGTCTTAAATAATTTACACTTACCAACGAATTACGAAAAAATTGTTTTATGAAAAAATAGCCCCGTATTGCTAAAAAACGGTCTTGTCACTCAACTTTCTTGGCAAAAGAATATTTTCGGATCTTCAGATCGTTGTTTATGCTGTTGCTCTCGAAAAGCCTCCGCAAAGAGGCAAAAACAGCTTTTGGCTTTTTGTCCAATTTCTCAGCAATCTCGACGAGAGATAAAGGTCCAGACTCGCTTAACAACTTTAGAACCTGTTCGTCCAGTTTATTCAAACTCGAAGCACCTCAACGTTTTCCAATATTTTCTGACCATCAGTATTTATCATCTTCGTTGAAAGCTGAAAGTTCATAAATTTTTTATATTAAGTTAAAAAAAAGTCTGTTAAAAATAGTGATTTGATAGAACCGTTGATACGCAATTAGGCTTATAAAACGGATATCGTAGAATATCTGAAGACGTAACACATTTAAGCGCGGAACGTGTTGAAGGCGGTATCATGTATGAACTTTGGCTAATCGCACCATTGTCTGCACTAATCTCAATCGTAGTTGGACTATTCTTCTACAATTATGTTAACAAACAGGACCCCGGAACCGAAAAAATGCAGGAAATCGCCTCCGCGATTCGGGAAGGGGCAAGCGCTTTCCTAAACAGGGAATACAGAACATTAGCAGTGTTCGTGTCCATAGTCGCCGTTTTCATGTTCATATTTCTTCCTTCACCCATATGGTCAAATCCTGACCCCCTAAAAAACGTGGCAACAGTAGCAGCATACATTTTCGGGTCAGTCTGCTCTGCAACAGCTGGCTTCCTCGGAATGAACATTTCCACAAAAGCTAACACAAGAGCAGCCAGCGCAGCGAGAGAAGGACTGAACAAAGCCTTCACAATAGGTTTCCGCGGCGGAGCAGTCATGGGAATGGCGGTCGTCGGTCTCGGCTTACTCGGGGTAAGCGTCGTGTATTGGGCAACAGGCGACCCCGAAGTCATATTGGGATTCAGCT
>CAZRIK010000087.1:0-7475 GCA_964600125.1 uncultured Candidatus Bathyarchaeia archaeon | reverse complement strand
CAGCGTATTGTAGAGGACCTGATTGCTGAGGCTGCAAATGGGATACCAATCATTGTCGAGGGACCGAGAGACCGAGAAAGCCTAGAAAGGCTCGAAGTAAAGGGCGACGTGATATCCGCGAAAACGTCAGGGAAGACATTGTTGGATACGCTTCAGGAAATCGAAGACCGCAACAAAGACGAGGTCATACTGCTCATGGACTTCGACAGGAGAGGCAAAGAAATGACCGCGCGTCTCATCAAGAATCTCGAAAAAAGCAGCATCAAGACGAACCTTGTTTTCTGGAAGAAACTTTCAAGCCTCGTCGGACGCGATGTCAAAGACATAGAAGGCTTAGCCACATTCATTCAAACTCTTAACAAAAAAATAGGGAAGGACGCACCAAACTCAAGTTTCTAAGGATTTTGAATAAGAAAGAGTGTTTAGTGAGTAAGCAGAAGCATCCTATTGTGTGCTTGTATAATGGACGCAAAAACCGAATCTTTTTTATGTATGTATCTCACGTATATGGTGAGAGGTTTGTGTATTCAACCTCTCAAAATTAGGCTCAATAATGAACATTAAACGAATCATTACTTGAGGAATAAAAAAAATTGAAAACTATAGAAAACAAAGAGGTGTATGTTAATTGTCTTTTCAACCATTCACGGTTAAGTATGTTGTCCGTGCCAAATTCAACGTTGAAGGAGTCGTCGAAAAACCCGACGTGATCGGAGCAGTTTTCGGGCAAACGGAAGGACTGTTCGGAACAGAACTTGACCTGAGAGAACTGCAGAAATCAGGAAGAATCGGAAGAATCGAAATCGACCTTAGATCAGAGAAGGACAAAACAGACGGTTCTATAATCATCCCAACAAGCCTAGATAGAGTCTCAACAGCCATCATCGCCGCAAGCATCGAAAGCATAGACAGAATAGGTCCGTGCCAAGCAATCGTCAACCTCGTCAAAATCGACGACGTCAGGGAAACAAAAAGGAAAGCAATCATCGAAAGAGCCAAAGAAATCCTGCACAGCTGGAACCTAGAGAAACGCCCAGAAACCGAAGAAATTTTCCGAGAAGTCTCCGAAATCCTGAAAACCACAAAAGTCGAAACCTACGGTCCAGACAAACTGCCAGCAGGACCCGAAGTCAACTCTTCGAAAGAAATAATCATTGTAGAAGGAAGAGCTGACGTAATAGTTTTGTTGAAACTGGGAATCCAAAACGTCATCGCGCTTGAGGGAGTGAAAGTCCCGGAAACAATCATAAGGCTGACAAAAGAAAAAGAATGCACAGCGTTCCTTGACGGCGACCACGGAGGAGACCTAATACTCAAAGAACTCCTCCAAGTAGCCACCATAAAGTACGTTGCGAGGGCACCAAGCGGCAAAGAAGTCGAGGACCTAACATCGAAAGAAATCGAAAACGCCCTTCAAAAGAAGAGGCCAATCGAGGAAGCTAGAGAAGGTAGAGAAGCGAGGGAACCCAGGGAAACTAGGGAAGCCAGAGAAGCCAGACAGCCTGCTAAGAGGAAGAGGAAGAAGGTACTCGTTACAAAAGAAATCGTGGAAGCAGCCAGCAAACTCAAGGGAACGCTTGAAGCCATCCTCCTCAACGACCAAATGCAGGAAGTGGGCAGAATGCCAGTCAGCGAACTCGCGGACAAAATCCGAGAAGCAGAAAACGTGAACACCGTTGTCTTCGACGGCGTCACCACGCAGAGACTCATAGACGTCGCAAGCGAAAAGAACATCAAGTTCTTGGTCGCAGCCCGAATATCCGAGGTCGTGAAACAGCCGCTGAACGTGAACCTGCTGACCTTCGACGAAGTGTTGGAGTAGCCGAATCTACGCTAGGAAGTCAGCGAGTGTTTTAGGCTGCTTGGGCAACTCCGCTTCGAGGAGCACCTTTTCGTCCACGTTAAACAACGACAGGACCCTCAAAGCAGCTGGGACAACTTGGTTCGAAATATAGTATTCTCTGTCCACCTCATCGTACGAAGCGAAAACGTAGGGCTTGACCCTTTCGTAAAGCTTCCCCGTTCCACGAGTGACGACGTACCCAACCTTGTCTCCGACCGCAAGCTCCCAACCAGAACTAATCAGCATTTTCGCTGCCTGCACGTGAGGCGCGTTCACTTCGTACTGCTCAACAGGCTTCGTGAGAGTCTTCCAAATAATCAGGTCCCTAAATGGAACCTTCTGCTCCCTAATTTTAGCAATGAATCCTCTCGCGAACTCCACGGCTTTGTCAGGCGAACGTTGCTTCAAAACGAGCTCCAGAATCCTTTCCTGCGTGTCCTTGGCCACGTTAGCCCAGTCTCCTCTAACAACTTCCAAGCCGACCGTGTCCAAGCTGCCATCAGGTAGAAGCCCGCAGTAACGTTTCTTTGCCTCCGTGAACAGGATAAGCTTGTAGATTTTGTCTGGCTTCATCTCCAGCCCAAGTTTTTCGTCTATCATTCGGCACAAAGCCTCGACTTTTTGGGGCTGATACTCCACGAAAATGCTGTCAGTGTCGCCGTAGATGACGTTTAATCCCAGCTCCTTCGCCATCGCTATGCTCGCAAAGATTGTTTCGCGTCCCCACGCCGCCGCAGCCTCAGCGACGGGCTTCTTGAACCACCGTGCCCCTATCCACCCAGCGTAACCGTAAACAGCGTTCGTGATCACCTTCACCGCTCTCTGGCGTGCATCAAGCAAGCGGTATTCTTCGCTTTTCGGGTTGAGCCCCTTCATTTTCTGTCTAACGTCTTCCCTTGCTGCGAGAAGGTTTGACAGGATTCTTCGGTAGAACCCGGACGGTTCTTTTCGGAACCTGTGCCCAACCTCAGGAGCGACGTTGACGCCTGAAGGCGGCTCCGGCTCTGAAGGTTGAACGTAGGTGTCGGGGGAAATGTTCTTCTCAACCATGATGCTGGGATACATCGACTTGAAGTCGAGGTCAGCAATGTTCTCGTGTATTCCGGGTTTCGGAGACAAGACGACGCCTCCAACATACGGAACGTAAGGTCTTTCGACCCTTTCGGGAACAAGCTCCCCTATCCTGTAGGCTTCACGGACCATGAACCATTCAGTTCTGAAGCCCACTGCAGCCTTAACGATGTGGTCCAAAGGCAAACCCACAAGTTTGGAAAGCTCCGCGGCATAGTTGAACATCTTCCCGAAAATTCCAGATATGCCTTCAGCCCTTTCCTTCGCGAACTTAATTAATTCTGAACGTTTGGACGGGTTGTCCCAGTAGGATGCGTATTCCGTTTCGTCAATTGCAGCTTGTTGGCTCATTTTCTTTATGCCCAGAAAATCCGCCAAGTTCTCAATGGTTTTTACCTTGACCTCTGGAATCTCATCCGCCAAGTCCAGAACATCAATATTGATGCGTCCCGTTACCGAAACGTGGCCATAGACGCTCATGTGAGGCAGCGAGTCAGCTCTGTCCACGAAAAAGTTTATTCCATGCTTTTTCGCACGAGCCGCGAGGTACTGCCAATGCAGCCGATTAGTTTCGTACCCAACGATGACGTCCGGGTTGAAATGTTTCACGTACCTAATGAATGACGAAAGCAAGGATACGTCGTCATTCCCGCTTGCCACGAACTGTTTCCGTTCGCCTCTGTCCGTGACCGTGGCAATAACCAGCACCGGGTCGCGGTCAGGTTTCGGAGTGCCCTTAGACGCATAATAAACAGCGTAGAAACTTAAGACTCTGAGCTGGGGCACGGTTTCTTTTTCGATTCTTTTTGGGACGGATTTCGCGACGAAAACCTTGTCAACCTGAACCCCCAAACTATTATGTTCTTCGCTGACTTCTATTTCGTGCCACCCGCAGGGCGCAACGTCGTTGTCAACTAGGTACCGCATTGAATAGCGGATGTCGTCCTCGAGGCATTTCTCGACGCCTTCAATTTTGGAAAGTGTCTTCACGCATTCAGGAACAAGGTCAGGGTCTTGACAAACGACCTTAATTGCGTATACAGGCTGCCCGAAGAACCGTCTCACGGTTAGCTCAGAATCAACGACGGATGGTAGTTCAGCCTGTTTCTGCTGGACTCTTTCAAGGACTGTTTCAGGATTTTCCTGAGCGCCCAGAACAAGGTAAAAGTACGAAACGAAGTTCCTGTCAACTATCAGGACGCGTCTTCCCCGGTCGTCTATGCCCCACATCCAGATTTCGGGCTTGTGGTCCCTCTGCTCGTGGTTGATGTCTAAGAGCCAGAACCTGCATTTGTCTGACGATTTTGTGTCGACTTTGCCACTCAATGGTCAAGTCTCCATGAATAATAGAGTCTTTTTCTGAAAGATAAGTATTAGTTAAAAACGTAAGAAAACGGAACGCGTCTCAAAGATACCATTATCCACGTTGGCAAATCAAGCAGAAAGTCATATATTGCCATTTTCCTAGACGCATATACGCAAGCGCGAAGGTGGAATTGTGCAAAAAACCTATTTTGACGACCCGATCGTCGCAGCATACTTACATATTTTGCCGAGAATAGAGAAAGACGAGGAAATCGACAAGTACCTCACCGCCATCAAAGAAGCCCGAGCCAGCAGCATATGGGCTTTCGTTTTTGGAACAAAAAAGGAAAAACTGGAGTATTTCATGAACCGAGCTCACAATTTAGGCTTGAAGGTTGTGCCCGTTTTTCAGCCCTTCATTTCCATAATAGAGCACCCCGAAGTCAAAATAATCAGCGCAGATGGCTCAACTTCGGACAACCCCCGTTACTTCAACATAGGCTGCTATAACCACCCGTATCTCTTGGAAAAGACTGAAGAGTTAATCAAGGAATTTCTGGAACAGTTCAAGGACCATCCAGCACTCTACAAAATTGACGGGTTACCGCTTTTCAGTTTCATCCACGAAGCCTACTACAGGACGGAGGTCCCCGAGTTCGGCGGAGGACCCCTCAAACCTTGCTGTTACTGCAAGTACTGCGTGGCTGATTTCAGGGAAAAGATGAAAACGAAATATGGAGACATCGGGAAGTTCAATTCCAAACACAAAACAAGCTTCAAAGACTGGGATTCGCTGGAGCCGCCTAAGGAGCCGAGTAACCCGTCGCTGTGGAAAGAATGGTTTGATTACCACGCTGAGATTATACCGAATTTTTTGGCTAAGCTAATCGAATATGCCAAAGGCTTTACTCCGGTTGCTTCGACTCATGAGCTGAACGATTTTTACCCGTGCTCGTACCAATGCGTCTACTCGGGCAACGACATTTACCGGATGGCGCGCGTCATCGACGTGGGTCACGAGGACATGTACCCGCTGGAGTTCGACCACCGCTACGTCATCTACGTCTACGAGTACATCAAGGACCTCCTTAGACCAGCCATGGGCTTCGACAAGCTCTACACAGCCAACGGACAAAGCTTCAACTCGTGGCTGGGATACAAGGTTCCCCCTGCCAGCATGTCCGAGCAGGTTTATTCGTGTCTGGTTCACGGCGCACTCGGCATGGTCTGGTGGGTCGACTGGAACAGCCTTGACCTTTGGGCGAAAACGAAGCAGCCCAACGAGGAATACGGAGAGCTCGTGAGTGCGCTCAGGGATTATGAGCTGTCGAAAGCGGAGGTTGCACTCGTCTATCCTTGGACAAGCATGGAGCTCAAGACAGACGACACCTACAACATGAACAATGCGCTGTTCCACATGGCTCTTGTGAGAAGCGGAGTTCCCGTGGACGTGATTTCGGAGCAACAAGTGGCCGATGGTATCTTAGAAAAAAGAGGCTACAAGGTTGTCTGCAGCGTCGGCTGCCCAGTGTTTCCGCCAGAAGTCTCTGCAAAAATCAGGAGATTCGTTGAGGAAGGGGGAACCCTGATTCAAGACTACGAAGGTCAAGGCGTAAACGAGTTCAAATCAGCTTACCCTGAACTAGTCTCCCAACCATTGGCTGAACACACTATTTATACTGTAAAGACTGACATGCCTCCAATGAACGAGTTAAACGGTAAAATCGTCCCAGTGGCTAATGTTTGCGAGAAGCTGAGTCCTCCTAAAAAATCAGCAATCATAGCCGAGTTTGATGATGGGGAACCAGCAGTTGTTCTTGCGAACGTTGGGAAGGGCGCTGTTGTTAAGGCAGCCAGTCTGCTGGGTTGGGACTACTCCAACTATCCGGGGCACTACGATTTCGCAGCGATGTTCCCGTTCCTGATACGACGAAACGAGAACGTGCGAGAGCTGATTCTCAGGTTACTCAAAAGGGCGGATGTTCAGATTCCTGCTGAGTCAAGCAACTTGGACGTTGAGGTTGGAGTGTGGAACGGAAAAGACGCCGACATAATCTTAGCCGTTAACCATCTTGACAAGCCGTCAGAATCCGTAGTGACAGTAAACCTCGAAAGCGAAGGTAAACGCGCAGTCCAAGACTTTTTCACCAAAGAAGGGGTTAAGGCAAAACAAAATGGTCATAGAATTGACTTCGCTGTGAATTTACCGAATTTTCAGGGGAAAGCGTTCCTCATTAGGGGGTTGTAACAAAAACTCCCTTTCTTATTTAATATTATTGTTATTAGGAATGAATCTTTTCATCGAGTATTATGAGTAATTCTAATATTCGTTTTGAGGCGAAGTTCAGAAAGCTTATTAAACAAAATGGGAATTTATGCTAAAAGGGTTCAATAATGACAGTCCGAACGAAGTTCCTCGTTGCCTTTGTCCTTTTGTTCGCCTTAACTAGCCTTCACATCGGTCCATCTTCAGCGCAGGAAACACCCCTCGTCTACGGCAAAGTCGTTGACGCCAAAACTGGGTTGCCGATTTCTGGCGCACACCTAGTTTTTTGGGACGCGGAAAACCTTGTGCCACCGACACTAGGCAATGGACACTACTTGACGGACGAAAACGGGGAATACAGCATCCCCGCTGGTTACTTGAGAGTCGGAAAAACCTATTACGTGTATGCTTTTCAAGGCGACTCCGAGGCTAAGAATATTGAGTATGTTCCTTCGAACAGGAGAACGGTCCGTCTCGAAACAAGCGAACCGCATAACGTTTCGTTCTCGCTTTATCCTGGCGCAATGATTGAGTGGGAAGGCACCGCCTACCTCGTTCAAGCCTTAAGCCCTGAAGACCGCGCCATAAGAATGACGGCGGTGTCTAACGCTGATGTCGAAGCATCTTCGATGACTGAGTACGGAGACTCCGCCGAAATATACTACATAGACCTAAGTCACAGAATAGCCATAATTCCCGCCGACACCTCCGTTGTTCTGGAAGCGGAAATATGGTACTATTCAAGCGACCCGACCAGAATATTTCCAGTCGAACAAGAAGTTTTCCGCATTTACAATGGTTCGTTGCCCTTCTTTCTGCATCAAGGCGACCTTTTCTCTTTCAGGATTCCGATATACAGTCTCAGAAGAGGCGTTGAATACGCTGAGAACAGGCATGTTGACATTATGTCTCAAGTGGATAGAGCGCAAAACATCGGATTCGTCTTGTTTGACGAAAGGCGTTCAATAAATCAAGCGCACCAATTAATCA
>CAZRIK010000086.1:5368-7589 GCA_964600125.1 uncultured Candidatus Bathyarchaeia archaeon | reverse complement strand
CCACCAGCGAGGAAGCTGCCACGCTCTTTGAAGTGGACCAGCTGAGGGCAGTCTGCGCAAATTTCCTCGTCTTGAAGAGCTGAATCCAGGGGCCTCCGTCATCGCTTCCTGCATGGCATTCAGACCGGCCACGTTCAACGTCCGAAACCCAACCGAACCCTTCATCCTCAAAGAATGCGAAGGACTTTCGCGCCATCTCAAAGGGAGGGTGATTCTCATCGGAGAAAAGGCGACTCAAGAAGCAAGTGTTGAAGGCAGTTAATTTTTTGTCCGACGGAAATTCCAGCATCTCGCCCTCAACCTTCACCCGATAGGATTCAGCTGAGAATTTCAACTTAAGCTGGTAGGGTAGTTCATCCGAATTGTCGAGGTTTCCGTGCAGCACAAGTTCAAGGTTGTTCCCGGATTTCTTTTTCTCAGTCTTCCTTACGGTGCAATAGTGAATAGCGCGTCGGCCTTCCAAGGAACTTATGCTGACTTGTTCCATGTTAAATGTGAGTTCTGGCTTGGAAGCAAACATCCTGGACGTCATTTTCACAGAGCAAGTCTGGGTTTCCCTATATTCCATGAGTAGTAACTCAATTGGTCGGTCTTTTTTTCGTGACATAAAACTTTCTTCACTTCACCTCTTTTTCTGGTCCCGCCTGTATTTTTAATTTTCGAGTTTGTACTCACCCATGCCTTGCATGATGCCCCCTTAAGGTCTTTTATATTTGGTTATAATTCAGAGGCTTAGCCCTCGAGGTTTTTAGCGTTCCAGTTTGTCGATTATTCGTGTGACTCGTTTAACCCTTGATTCATCAGACGGAGGAGGTAGCTCATCCGATATGCCTAACACTAAGTTATCTGGGAACGTTGCTATGATCTTCTTGACAAAGGCATCGAACTTCCTGAGGCTTACTACGTCAGGCAGAAAATAAATGTAGGGGATGCCATCCAGCAGAACCATCTCGTCGCCCAAAGCTCTTTTTATGTCTTCAAGGGTCATGTCTCCCGTCGGCTTGACTGTTAAGGCTTCGACTCCGTCCAAGCCAGTCTCCCGCAAGAAAGGAAGCAAGGGCTTGGCCCAGCCGTCTATGTGGATGTGGACGAACTTCCCCTTCCCATGCAGGTATTCGCTTCTCTCTTGGTAGATGGGCAAGCAATACTTCTTGAACAGCGTTGGAGAGGTAATCCTCACGTCTATGTTCTCCCCCAAATTGAGTATCTTTACAGGCGAGGAGCCCAGAACCTCATAAAACTGGTCGTTGTACCGTTTGATAGCCTCCATGAATCCCTCAACCGCAGATGGATGCCTAAACAGAAGGTTTATGGTCCTCTCCACTCCTGCATAATTAATCATTAAGCTCTGAAGCGGAGACCTCGGGAAGAAATAAGAAAGGATTCCATGCCCTCCCAGTTCCAGGTTCATCCTATCGTAAACTTCTTGAATAAACTTGACCCCAATGTTGTCTAACACGTAACTGAGAGGCTTAAAGTCCTCAACGCCTTTGATCAGGTACTCAACATGCCTGGAGGTGAACCCCCGCTCATCCTTCAGGCTAACTTGCCTAAGCTCACCGTAAGGTGTTTTAATTTGGAGTGCAGCGGACCTTTCATGTTGTTGGGTTGTGTACTCGATGTCCCCTCTGTGGTTGACGTCAATGAAGCTGTCCGTGTAGGATCCTGAATAGCGTCGCCAACTGGCGCCCCACTCCTTGCAGACATCCAGCATGCTCATGCCAGCATACTCGGGGGGCAAGGTTCCTTGAGCCTTGTTGACGATGTACCAGAACTCGTGTCTGATGTTCCAAGGAACCCTGTCTTTGGGTTTTCGTTCAAAAACGGCAAGTATATTTTCGGAGGAATCCATAAACAACAAATAAAATTTACTGTATATTAATTTTCGTTCCGTGAATGTCCCGTCTCTGAAACATTGGTACACATAAATAGGACTGTTTCTCTTTTTTGTCAGCAAGCGCCCTTTTTGTGCGATATACGATTAATGATACATACGATACAGAGGATGCATTATAAAGCGGACAAGTAATAGAATGAGAGAGAAAAAGCCAAAATTTTATTCTTCCATTGCTCATATTGGTATTTAATCTCTTTTTGGTTTGTTTTAAGTTAAAATATGCGTGCCACCCTTACATTGTGTTCAGAGGCGATGAAATGGCGATGACCGCTGCCGACGTTTTTTCTGAGAATCCTCCTTCGGTTCCGATGCTGCTGTTCCCTT
>CAZRIK010000086.1:0-5268 GCA_964600125.1 uncultured Candidatus Bathyarchaeia archaeon | reverse complement strand
GCTGCCGACGTTTTTTCTGAGAATCCTCCTTCGGTTCCGATGCTGCTGTTCCCTTCGAGGATACGCAAGTACGTTCGGCTGACGGGACCGCTGGCTCATATAAGCATAAACAGCCTTATCGACGAAGTCCAAGGCTCCAAAATAATCTTGTCAAGTCAAGGAGAAACATTAACGACCAAGATGAGGCTGGACGGAATATTCGGGGCTTCCGCAACCATCAACGTCGTCTCAGAGGGGGAGGTGAGCGCCCTAGACGTTGCCTTCAGTTATGGGAGGGCGATAGCCATCGCGTTCATAACTGGCACAGTCGTAATCCTGTTGGGACTGCTGGTTTTTAGGAACACCCTCATGGTCGTGGGTTTCGCCCTCGTTATTCCGCTGATTTTTCACGCCAGCAACTCGGCGGTCGACTTTTTGGACGTGCTGAACAAGACTTTGCCCTTTGTCGAGAAAGAAGTTGCCCAAAAAGCCCTTGAGGCGGACCGCGAAAGGTGGAAAGCCCAGCCGAAGGACGCCGAGGACCTTTACAGGAGGCTAAGCGAAAAACACGAGAAAACGTGGGGCAACACGAAAGTCCTAGAGTACAAAATAGCCGAATACAAGATTCAAGGCTTAACCCGCGACGAAGCAATCAGGAAAGCCGCTGAGGAAGAAAGTGTGGAATAAACAATAGAACAACAGAATAGAAAGTGTTAATGACTTTTTTAGGTTACGGGTAGACTCTGTTGATGAGTCTCGGGAATGCTATGGCGTCTCTTATGTGTTCGAGCTTGCATATCCACGCGATGACCCGTTCGACGCCCAGCCCGAAGCCCGAGTGGGGCACCGAGCCATACCGCCTGAGGTCCACGTACCAGCCGTAGTCCTTCGGGTTGAGGTTCTCCTCCTCCATCCTCTTCAATAATTCGTTCAGGTCGTGGATTCTCTGTCCGCCGCCCGTGATTTCGCCGTACCCTTCGGGAGCCAGGAGGTCAGCTGACAGCGTGACTTCGGGGTTTTCGGGGTCGGGCTTGTGGTAAAAAGCCTTTATGCCCTTCGGGAAATGCGTAACAAAGAACGGCTTGGTGTACTCTTCGGTCAGCTGCTTCTCCTCGAGCCAGCCAAGGTCGTCCCCGTATTTTATTTGTACTCCCTTCTTGGCGAGGATTTCGACAACCTCGTCGTAGCGGATTCTCTGGAAGGGAGGCACCATCCCCCTAAGCTCCTCGGCGGGTCTGCCCAGAGCCTCAAGCTCTTTAGGAGCCTTTTCAGCCAAGGATTTGAAGATGTGCTCTAGGAGGCTCTCCTGAACCTTCATGACGCAGTCCAAGTCGCACCACGGTGCCTCTGCTTCGAGGTGCCAGTACTCGGTCAGGTGCCTGCGGGTTCTGGACTTCTCCGCCCTGAACGACGGGGCAAGCGTGTAAATCTTTCCCAAACTTGCTATCGCCGCCTCCGCGTACAGCTGCCAGCTTTGGCTCAGGAAAGCTTCCTGCTCGAAGTATTTGACGGAGAAGAGGGTTGAGCCGCCCTCGCACGCCGCGGTGATGAGTGTCGGGGAGTGGAACTCGATGTACCCGTTTTTTAGGAACCATTCTCTGGCTGCTTCGAGGAACCGTGCCCTCACGCGGAGTATCATCTGCATCTTTGGGTTCCTTATCCATAGGTGCCTGTTGTCGAGGAGGAACTCGGGACCGTGAAACTTCTTGGCGATTGGGTAGCCTTCCTCAGCTGATTGTACGACGTTCAGGTTTTCGACCCTGAGCTCGTAGCCGCCTGGGGCTCTTTTGTCCTCGAAGACTGTGCCCGTTAGCTCCAGCGACGATTCTTGGGTCACGTTTTTTGCGGCTTCGAACTTTTCGTCGTCCACTTTGCCCTTCTTCATCGTGCACTGGATTAAGCCTGTTCCGTCGCGCACCATGAAGAAGTGGATGCCGCCGCTTGACCGCATGTTGTCGAGCCAGCCGTGGACTTGCACATTCTCCCCTGTGTACTTACCTGAAAGAATAGATGAAACTTCGACGAACCCGTTCATGCCGGACCCTCAAGACCCTGTGTTACGGATGATGTTTGTCGCTGGCTTCTAAAAGATTTTCCCATCGAAAGCTCATTATCTGACAGATAACTCTTCTGGATGGCGCACTCTATAAAATCAATTTACTATCTTTTCAGTGACATTTCTCATTCAAAGAGAAATAAATTTAGCTATAAATTCGAAATTGAATATATGATGACACTTTTTTTTTAAAATATTCTTATTAAAATAGGATGGAAGGTGTTATTCTGGAGGTGAATCCTCTTGAGTTTCTAGTATAAATGGAGGTAAATCTAAAATCACGAAAGTATAATTTCCACTACCCACGATTGGGGCGCAAGAAGGTGCGTATACGCGTAAGCGCCAATATCCTGTAGCTCCCATCGGGTCCATTACAATAGATTCAGTTTGCCCCTTAGTTGGTGACCTGCTGTAAGCAACCAATGTTCCATTAGGGGCGTACAATTCCAAGTCAAAGTTTGCCCATGATGGTGGAGTCATTCGGAAAATGATTCTTTGACTTGCTCCCAAACTTATTTTGTACCAGTCTTGTGTATCGTTGTGTGTTGGAAAACAGCAAAGTCTTGCTTTATAATAATAATTCTTGTTAACGGAATTAGCGGTAGCAAATGAATTTCCTGCGTCTGTGCCAGTTGGACCATCATTTTCAATCGGGTAAAGGTAATGAACTCCGTTCATATCACCATATTCTAAGGTTCTTTTCTTTGTTTCTCCGGTTGCGATTGACCAATACATAGTCTGTTCTGAGTTGCTTCCACTATAAAGATCTAAAAGACATAAACTATGCCCAACCTCGTGATCTGCAGCATTTCGTACATCGTATTGATTAACAGTTGAACCTATACACCATGTATAATAATCATCAAAACAGATATGGAATTCAGTTATATGATAAAAACCTGTGTCGGAATCACCAAATACATTTGTTACAGCTAAACCTTCTGATCCCCCTAAATTAAGCCAACCAATTACATTTAAATTTATTTCTGAATCATAATTGTCATTGGTTAAATGATAATTTGTTCCATTGTCATAATAATCAATCCCCGAGAAATAATCATTCTCCCAAGTATTGAAAGCGGTTCTTATTTCATTAAGTTCTCCGGTACCTGCAATATCAGAAGTCCCATCTGGATCAATATTAAAATATATGGGCAAATCCGACCAGGTATATCGAATTTTTAGTGACCAATTAAAGGCATATCCTTGATTTTCATATACTGCTATTGTAGGTTGTGTGCCTTGTGAAAGAATAATGTTTTCTTCTGTTGCATGTATAGAAATAACTGATTGTTGAAACGTTATTATGGGATTAGTGATGTATACTTCTACAAAATAATCTTTGTCTGTAAATGCAATTATTTTGTCTCCTTTTATTAATTTAAATATTGTAGGTAAGGGGTAATCTCCTTCTTGCCACAAATGAATTGTTAGTTGATATTTACCTTCTACAGTGCCACCAGTATATTTTATTGAAATAGTTTTTGTTGAAATAGAACCTTTTAGGACTTTATCGATTTTTATTGTAGCTTCTGTTAAAATTCTACCTTTTCCATCTTTATAACATATAATATCAATAACTTCACCTGAGAATACATAATCCGCGAATTCAGACTGAGCTGATAAAGTTTTTGATTTATTAATTAGATCAAGTTCTCGATTTGTCTCAGATGCAGCGTCCTCCGGCGCCACAAGTATTGAGGCATTAGGGACAGGAGTAAATGAAATAGTCAAAAGAATAATTGAAAGGATTCCAAAAATAATGGTATATTTCTCCCTCATTTTATCACCAACTAAAGATTCTAAATCTCCCAATTATTATTGTTAATAATATTATTACTTCTATATAAATTTTATCATTATAATACCTTGAATGTCCACGTCTTTCGTTCATCTCTTAAGTGTTTTGCGAATCGGAAAGCGTCTATTCCCCTCCCCCAGAAATTACATTGACCTTAAATATCGTTTGTGCAGAACGATTCTAGAAATTAGTCCGTTTCTTCGGGCTTCTTCGCTGTCTTGTACAGTTTTTTCTCGTAGGCGCCCTTCGGCTTGAACTTGCCCCTTAAGGTTCTCGGAGCAGCCCTTTGCCTTTCTATGTTTTTGTAACGTGCCAGAGTCTTAGCCACCTTCGTCTTGGACGGAGCCAACGGCTTTCGCGGTCGACGTTTAAGGGCTAAAGCCTTGAAAGCTGGCGAAACGGGTTTGCGTCTTTGCCGTTTCTTCGGAACATCAGATGATGTTGGTTTCTCTTTCCTGAATGATGCCTCCTTTATTGCTAAATTTACTTTTTCGACTTTCCAGCCGACTGTCAGCCACGCTTCGGACGGCGAATGGCTCAGGCTGTTGTTCCACCAGCGTTCGTTGTCGTAGGCAGAATCTGGCAGCTTGTCGCCGAGTATTTCCTCAATGTACTTGAACGAGAGGGTCACGAAGTTCGAATATTGTGCCCTTCGGACGAGAAATTTGCTGAGCGGGGCGTACTTGCTTCGTGGGGCTGCGGGCATGAGCCTCCGTTTGGCGCACCCCAGGCACGTTAGCTTCCCTTCCTCGTCGTAGATGAGGCAGTTCCTGCAATACAGCCTTCGGCACCTGTTGCATCGGGAAAGAGCGTAGTACGGATACGTGACTCCGCAAAGCGAACAGTCCTCCTCAATCACAGCCATAACACCGACACGAAGCCCTTCGCAGTCCACAAAAGATTGTCCAGCGGCGAAATAAAGGTTAACTCACGGAAGCTCCTTGAAATATATGCAAACGAAGGAACACCAGTCTTTCTCGGTTCCAGCCAAAAACAAAAAACGTAAAAACTGTCTTTTAGAGGAAAACCGTTAAATTGCCAAAACATGAAAATGTTGAACGATTGTTTGCGGAGGGTCGGGTTTGGAAAAGGTTGTGACTTTCGGCGAGGTCATGCTTAGGCTCACGCCGCCTAACTTTCTGAGGTTCGTTCAGGCGAGGTCCTTCGACGCAATCTACGGCGGAGGAGAAGCCAACGTCGCCATGGCTCTGGCGCAATTCGGCGTCCCCGTGGAATACGTGACAAGGCTTCCATCCAACGCTATCGGAGACGCCTGCCTGAACTACATTAGGCAGTACGGCGTAGGAACAAGCAAAATAGTGCGCGGAGGAGATAGGCTCGGAATATACTTCATGGAGATGGGCGCAGCTCAGCGGGGAAGCGAAGTAATCTACGACCGCGCCAACTCGTCCATAGCGACAATCGAACCCGG
>CAZRIK010000085.1:0-7803 GCA_964600125.1 uncultured Candidatus Bathyarchaeia archaeon | reverse complement strand
AGCGGAGCTTTTTAAGACCAAGTTGATCGATAAAAGCGGAAGGTTCAACAGAACCTTAGATACGCCGAGATTGAGAATGAACGAAAAGTCTGCCGAGTTTGTGATTGCGTGGAAAAACGAAGGGTTGGCTGAAACAGATATAGTTGTGACGCAGGGGGACATCCGAGTGGTTCAATTGGCTAAAGCCGCAATCTACACTGGCGCTTCCATCTTGATGAAACATTTGAACGTTAAGTTTCATGAAATCCAGAAAGTCTTCTTGGCTGGGGCTTTCGGGACATACGTTGATCCGTTGAACGCGAAGGTTATCGGCATGTACCCTGATGTGTCTCTTGAAAGGGTTCAGTTCGTGGGCAACACGTCTGGTTCAGGCGCAAGAATGGCGCTTTTGTCAGTCGAAGCTCGCGAAGAGGCTGAGAAGATTGCCAGGTCCGTTGAGTACGTTGAGCTGGGCGCTGACCCGAGTTTCCAAAACGAGTTCTTGAAAGCAACCTATCTTCCACATAAAGAGTTAGACCGTTTCCTAAGCGTAGCCAAATTATTGGGGAAGAAAAACATAGGTTAACCTAATTTGAAGTATCCTTTTTTATAGGCTTCCTGAATATACTTAACCTATTACATTGACGAGAGTAAAACGTTATGAAGATTGCTAAGAGAATGCAGGCGATTGAGCCTTCCGGCACGATAGCTATGGCTGAGAAGGCTCGTGAAATGCAACGGGCAGGTCGAAAAATCCTAAATTTGGACGTTGGGGAGCCCGATTTCGACACGCCCGAACACATCAAACAGGCAGCCATCAACGCGATAAGGAACGGGTTCACCCACTACACCTCAAGCAAGGGAACCCTTGAGCTCAGGCAAGCAATCGCCGATGACCTTGCGACAAGAAACATTATGGCCAATCCTGAAAAGGAGTTAATTGTGACTCCGGGAGGCAAACACGCCCTTTACTGCGCTTGCCTAGCTACTCTCGATCCCGAGGATGAAGTCCTGATTTTGGCTCCAACTTGGCCAACCCATTTCCAGTGCGCCGAGGTTGCGGAAGCGCGTATAGTCGAGGTTCCTTGCGGACCTTCTTACGACCTTGATGAGGAGGCTTTGAAAAAGGGGATTACGCGCAAGTCTAAGATGATTCTGGTGAGTTCGCCGAACAATCCGACTGGAGGAGTCATGGACGCGAACAGCATTAGGGCGATTGTTGACCTTGCGGTTGACCATGACCTCCTTATTATGTCAGATGAGATTTATGACCGCATAATCTTCGACGACTTTAAGATTCGGAGTCCAGCCTCTTTTGATAATTTTAGGGAAAGGTGCATCGTCTTGAATGGGTTCAGCAAAGCCTACGCGATGACTGGTTGGCGGATAGGTTACGCGTTCGCAATCGAGGAAATCGTCGAAGCTATGGTTCGGGTCCAGCAGTCAACAACGACTTGTCCAGCCAGCTTCGTCCAGAAGGCAGGAGTCGCGGCACTCAGGGGACCACAAGAATCGATTCAAAAGATGGTTCAGGAGTACGACCGCAGAAGAAAGTTCATCGTCAAACAACTCAACAATATAGATGGAATAAAATGCAACCTGCCGAAGGGCGCATTCTACGTTTTTCCCGAAATCAAAGCCCTCGGAATTTCGAGCCTCGAGTTCTGTAGTAGACTGCTTGAGGAAGAAGGCGTCTCGACCACGCCTGGAAGCGTATTTGGAGAAAGTGGAGAAGGATACGTCCGCATGTCTTATGCGACGAGCCTCGAAACTATTGGTGAAGCCGTAAAAAAGATTAAGGCATTCGCCAATAAATGCTCTGCAAGGTGAATAATCCATGTTTGACAATAAGGCAATCGAATTCCTCAAAAACTTAACAGAATCCTTCGGACCGTCCGGGTTCGAAAGGGAGCCCTCTCGAATAATAAAAGAATACATGCGACCCTATTCTGACGAGGTAATCACGGACAAGCTTGGCTCAGTGGTCTTCGTGGCTAGGGGGCAAGCCGAGAAACCGCGTGTCTTGCTGGCTGGGCACATTGACGAAGTTGGCTTCGTCATCTCAGGAATAGACGAAAACTCCGGGTTCCTTTCGTTCAATCCAGTGGGCGGGTGGTGGGACCAAGTTCTGCTTTCCCAAAAGGTCATTGTGAGAACGGCTAAAGACGACGTTCTAGGGGTCATCGCGTCTAAGCCTCCCCACCTTTTGACTGATGAGGAGCGTACAAAAGTTTTCACGTTAGACAAGATGTTCATCGACATCGGCGCAACATCAAAAAAAGAAACTGAAGAGACAGGAGTGAAGGTCGGCGACCCCGTGGTGCCTTTGTCTCCGTTCGGTCTGGTTCGCGACGGAAAAGTAGCCATGGGAAAAGCCTTCGACGACAGGTTAGGCGCTTTCGTAATCATGGAGGCAATCCGACGCATCAAAGAAAACGGCACATCTCATCCTAACACGGTTTATGGGGCTGCCACGGTTCAGGAGGAAATTGGCTTAAGAGGCGCCCAAACCGTTTCCCACCTTGTTGACCCAGACGTCGGCATCGTTCTGGAGGTTGACATTTCAGGCGACATTCCAGGCATAAAGCCTTCTGAGGCGCCTGCGAAGATGGGGAAAGGTCCAAGCCTGTTGACTTATGACCGAAGTATGATTCCCAACCAGCCCCTAAAGGAGTTTGTTTGGAAGACAGCTAAGGACGCGAAGGTTCCGCTTCAGCTTTCCCAGGTGGCTAAGGGAGGAACGGACGCTGGCAGAATTCACCTTGACAGAGCTGGTTGCCCAAGCGTCGTCATAAGCGTTCCGACAAGGCACATCCACAGCCACGTCGGATTTTTCAACCTTGAGGACGCGGAAAACGCGGTGAAACTCATCGTTGAACTCTTGAAGAGGCTTGACGAGAAGACCGTGGAAGGCTTCACAAAAATCTAGACGAATACATTAATCTGAAAGTCTAGGTTCATCCAGCCTCTTCTTTTTGTTTAAAGAAGTATCGGGTCTGCCCCATCGTTTGGACGTTCATTGGCTTAACTTTGACTACGATTGGGAAGTCTTTAACCACGTTTCCAAGAACGAGACAGTGGTGCGGTGGCAGGTCTCGAACAATCGACGTTGCGGTTTCAGCGTCCACCCTTGCAGCTCGAGACACTATTTCTAGGTCGTGCTCGTTGACGAAATTGAGGAGAAAAATGTTGTCAGCCTGGCGGTAAATGTTCTCGTTGATCGTGTTCGGCTGGTTGGTCACGAAAGTCGTGAACAGCCCGAAGTGTCTCATCCTCGTAACGGCGTCGTCCCAGTAGGTTTCCCTGAGGTACAAATGCGCCTCCTCAGCGAACAGGAAAACCGCCCTGATCTTCCGTTCGGAAAGGACCTCCTGTAGTTTAGCTAAAACAAACTCGACGACCATCTGCCTGTCAGCGGGGGAAGTGTCGCTCAGGTTGATGACTATTGCTCCGCCGTTGCTACTTTCAGATTTCTTTAGAAGAGCTTCCAAGTCCATGGCTTCAGCCATGTTGTCTGTGAAGAACCCCGAATGAACGAGCGAGTAGTAACGCGAGTACAATGCGTCTCGAACGTGCTGGTTGCATTTCCAACTGTTGATGGCTCCGCCTAGCTCGTGCAAGGTTACTGTTCCGCTTTCTTCCAGAGCTCGCCAGATGTGGCGGAATTCCCGAGCTGAGGTTCCCGGCAAGCTCAACGCGTAAGTCAGGATTCTCATGACAACGTACAGGTTTGTCTGGTACAGGGTTACCTTAAAGTTTTGGCCAGGAGACAGAACGTGGATTTTTTCGTGATGTTCGTTTTTTGTTCCGTCCTCTGTTAAGCCGAGGTTTGTGTATTCGCCGTTGATGTCCAAGACTACGACCGTGGCTCCGTGCTGAACGAGACCAAGAGCAAGCAGCTTCGAAAGATGCGACTTTCCCGTGCCCTTCTTGCCCGTGATAATGTTGAGCCGTCCATCCATCTCGCAGGCGTCTATGCTCAGGGGCGTCATGTCGTGTGTTGTGCCGAGGTCTATGCGCAGCCCTTTGGATATGTTTGCCAGTTTGAGAAGAGCTGATGTTTGTAGCTTATGTATACTTGATTGCGTGCGTGAGGGAAGCCAATTGTTCTCAGGGTCGATTTTTCCGTCGAACACTGTGCCGTATATTTTGCAGACAAGCAGCCTTGCGTCCTGAATGTAGAGTATGTGCGACATGATGTCCATGGGGTCAACGTCCTCGCCTTGGGCTAAATCGTCGGTGTCGGGAGAACGCAGAAGCTCCTCCATCACTCCCGGCACGTTGGCGAACTGAACGTCGATGACTTGGGCAATCATCGCTTTTCCGGGTTTTTTGTCCTCGATGAGAAGGTATTCTCCTTTTTCGATGTCTTCACCTGGGAAACTTAACACGTGCAAAGTGTTGCCTACTTTTTTGAAGAGCCGCATTTTCTTAATCCTCAAATCCAGTTCCATACGGTCCAAACAGAGCCTTCCGTATGCTATAGCGTGGCATAATCCTTAGTCCATACTCGTGCGTCAGGAAACTTTGGATGCCTATGACGTCGTTTGCCGTAAAAGTCGAGTAGATGTGTGCTAGGCGGAGAGATTCGGGGTATCCTTGATACATTAGTTCGTTTCCGAGAAGCTTCTGAACCGACTTCATCCCGTCTTCCCTCATGAGCGCTCTGTCAATATCCAGACGGAAGGCTGAACCGTTGACTGCCAGCTTAGCCACATACATTCTGCCAAGTAGATGCGAGTTTTTTGATATCGACAATGGAAGGTCCTCAACCTCGAAAAGGCACGGTCCCTCCCGTTTCGCAACCAAATCGGTGATTCTCCAACCCAAGAATCTGATTGACGTAACCTTGGAGAAGGCAAGAACCGAGTTATGCTGGCTTCTCGCTGTTCGAAGAAGGTGAGAAACGTCGCTTAATGCGCTTCCGGGGAAACCTGCTGTCAAGGAGCCGTCCCAAAGAATGATGCTTTCGTTCGCGGAGTATGAGATGCTTGCTTGAATCCACCTTTCAACCAGACTGCAAAGCCTGCCAATGGTTTCAGACAAGGACGAAGGACGATAATTCGTTTCTGGAGAAAAGCCGCCGTTGAGGTTGCTGAAGAGTTCGCGTTTGTTTTCCTCCGTTATGTGGAACGGAAAGGGACCGATTCTGAGGCGCCTGTAACGACGGTTCAGGTTCCACACAACTGCCCCTCGGACTGCGCAAAGGATGCCTGTTTCCGTTTCCCCAATCTTGATGCCGGACACGTCTATACCGACAACTGGTGTGCCGTCATGAATGGGCTTTAAGGGCGTAAGAAGCGTTGAAAGCGTTCTTCCCTCTAGGTCCGGTGAAGTGCTGGTCTGTGGCTTTTGTGCCATATTTTCCAGTAGTTCTGTGTTGAATGGTTGAAACGTTTTCTCTTTTATCGTGTGCATTGTTCGGAGGCTTGCTTCCAGCAGCCTTTTGTGGAGTTCCGTGTCGTGTTCGGTTTGTGGAAAGTTATATCTTGGTGTTGTTGCATACTGTAATTGTTCAATCACCAACATTCACCAATTTACAATTAATGCTTCGTGATGGTATATAAATGTTGCGCATGTTCAACTTGAGCAATACAATAAACAATATAAGTATATGTAACCAAGGCAAAGAACAACACGCGTGAGCGACAAATGACGAGCGAAATAGGCGAAAAACCAGAAGCAGCCAAGCCTTTAGTCCACATAAAAATGAAGGTCGGAAGCATAGAGTTCGAGCTGGATTGCAGAGAGGACCAAGTTCAGGAAATGGTGCAGAAGGTCCTTGCCAGCGTAACGGAATACGCAAGCAAAACCGTGAACATTCCTGTTGAACGACCTTCGCTTCCAGCAAGAGCTGACACATGCAGGGACATTGCGGAAAGGCTTTGGAAGGATGGCTTCTTCGCTGAACCTAAATTGTTAGGCGACGTGCACGAGGAGATGACGAGAATCGGCTACCACTTCGACCGGACTGCAGTTTCGCACGTTCTCCGCGACATGGTCAGGGACGGCATTATCACCAGAGAAGGGAAGCCTCGAGGCTATCTTTATGTGCAGAAGCGTCCCCCAAGCCCGACCCCAATCACTAACAGTCAATGACAACAATGCTTTTCAAATATTTTGGGGGACAGAAGCTCCGCGTATTAAGGTTCTTGTGTTCTAGCTCTGATTTGAACAATATTTGATTTTTTTGTTTGAACAACAATTGCCGTCTTAGACCGTGTTCTGATTTGATCATCACCAGTTTTCAAACTTTGATCATCATTTGGTGATTAGTGAAGAACAGTCCTGTTTTGAGTGACAATACGGAGTCCGCCTAGAGGGGGGCTATATATAGTCTCGTCCGATTCTCTGACCATCCCCCGAGACCCTGTCTGATTTGTTCAACAATCAGAAATGCTGTTTGACCAACAAACGCTTAAGCTGAAATGACCTATCTGATTTGTGTAACATCAGTTTTCAAATTTTGTCTAACAAACGGTGCTGTTCTAGACCTGTCTGTTTTGCGGCACAAGAATTCCGTTGTTTTGGGGCGCAAAAAAAGGGGCTTAGAACGGTTTTTTGGAGTTTGCCTAGTCTTTGTGGAGGATCTCGAGTCTTTGGACTGAGGTGAGGTTTATGAAGACTTCGCTTCGGTCCTCGCGGCTTACGACCTGCGGGATGGGCTGCGCAATTGTTGACCTGAGGACGGTCGCTTTGCCTTCAGAGAGCCAGAGTCCAGGCGGGTCTCTCGATACTGCGGCTAGGATTCCCTCGTACCCGTAGGACTGGTCTAGAATAACGTGGATTTTCCGCCCCAGATGACGTTCAAGCATTAACAAAACTGATGGCGGAGGCGCATTGCCCGACATTTACCTTCACCAGAAAAGAGTTATATTGGGATAATAAGGCTTTCTGTTCCTCTGACGCTCGGATTGGGGCAAAATAATGGCTCTTCATGTCATAGGCTATGTTGGTTTTTTCATTTTTTTGGTCCAAAAAGCTTAGGTAATCTTCTGGAATGAGCAGAATGGTGTAAAAACCTTAAAGTTTTTGAATAGGTTTATGGCACTATCGTATGATACTGTGGAGACGTTGCATTGCAGAGAAGCCATGTTGAAAAAGCGGTCAGCCGATACTCGTTGCTTTTCACTCTTCCATCATACGCGAAAATAGTGACGTGCCTATGCATCCAATGCGTCGCAACAGGCGTCATAGGGCAACTCCAGCCCTCGTCTTCTCCACAAAGCCTGATTTGGGGAATCGCGGTCGGAGCGATGCTTTTCGCTATAACCTTTGCCGCGGACTACGTTACCGGTAAAATTATTCTAAAAAATGACTTGATACTTGGCTTGAGAAGATGCTCGTTCATTTCTCTGGCTTCTAACCTGATTATCACGGGGGCAGCCTGTGTTGCAGCTTTGGCTTCCTTTTGGCTAGGCGACATTGACGTTTATCCTAAAGTTGCGGTTATGGGATTATTTGTTGCTTTGTCATTATGTTTCCTCGTTTATTGTGTTCTTTCGTTCATGAGTCCCACAAGGATTATTCTCGCTGCGACATTACAGCCAACAATGTTTTTGTTTCTGTTTCTGATTAGTCATTTGCCGCTTGCAGTTCTGGGTCACTCAATGCTCTACATGTTCATTGCAGGTTCATTGGCTTATGTTGGCGTCAAAACCTTCATCGCGGAAATGAACACTTTACGCACAAGGTCGCTTGGGATTCCGTCAGTGAAAACGTTTAGGGCGTTTCTCGCGAATTGGACGGAAGGTCTCGTGAAGCCCTTTGAAGATGTCCTTGAGCAATTCAGCGTAGAACGGGACATCACAGTCTCGCTCATAG
>CAZRIK010000084.1:0-7975 GCA_964600125.1 uncultured Candidatus Bathyarchaeia archaeon | reverse complement strand
TCCCCAGACAAAATCATCCAATACGACGCCTTGGACCCTTGGGTTTGGCTTAAGGACTTTAAACCTGACCATCGAATCGTTAGTCAACTCGGATTGGACCAGTCAAGGCCGATAATGACTTTTAGAACCGAGGAGTCCTTTGCCTCATACCTTCTAGGCAGAAGTCCAGCTGAGTCAACGATTATTCCGCTAATAAAACAGATCTTGAAAAAAAGGAGTGACATTCAGGTTGTTGCTGTTCCAAGATACGAAGAACAGAAGAAAACTTTTCTGGAAGTCTTTGGAGATACGATAACTGTTTGCGAATCCGTTGTTGACGGTCCAAGCCTTCTCTCTTTTTCCTCAATGTTTGTAGGCGGAGGAGGAACCATGACCACAGAGTCCGCATTGTTAAGCGTCCCAACTTTCTCCTGCTATCCAGGTAAGCCTTTCGTGATGTTGAACTATCTCGTCAAAAACAGATTGGTTTCGCTCGAAAGAGACCCCGATAGGCTACTGAAAAAAATTATGTCGACATTGGATAATCTGGGCGCCGTTCGAAAGACGCAATCTGAAAGGGTTCAAAGACTGGTTAAGAATTTTGAGGACCCAATAGAGGTAATTTTTAAGGAAGTTGAAAAGTTCGGTTAACGCCTTTATTCATGAGAGTTCGTTAACCTTAAAATATCCAGACCAATAGAATATTGTTTTACCTATCAGGCAATGAATGGATCTCACCTATTCGGAGGAATCAAATGACGGACGCAATGATGCTTAAAGAAAAAGACTTAGCGAACCCAGATGAACGCGGAAACTACGTTATAGCAGTGGTCGGATGCGGAAGGATGGGTTTGCCCGCAGCATGTTTGTTTTCTGACGCAGGATTCAAGGTCACATGCCTCGACACTGATCCATACGTCGTAAGCCAGATTAACAAGGGAATTACCCCCTTTATTGAGCAGGGACTAAGCCAGCTGCTGAAAAAGAACCTAAAAGAAGGACGCATCTCAGCGACGACGGACCCGAAAGACGCGGTTGCGAAAAGCAGCATCGTAATCTTGACCGTTAACACGCCTCTTGACGAAAAAAAGCAGCCTGACTATTCAAGCTTGGAAGGTTCATGCAGAAACGTCGGGTTGAACCTGAAACGCGGAACGTTGTTGATAGTTGAGTGCACGGTTGGTCCTTCCGTGACTGAAACTTTAGTTAAAGAAACCTTAGAAACGTCTTCTGGACTAAAAGCAGGCGCAGATTTCGGCTTAGCCTACAGTCCAATTCGGGCAACCGTTGGCAGAACAATCGAGGACATGACAGAATATGCCAAAATAGTGGCGGGAATAAACAAACAAAGCCTGACGGCAGCAAAAGCGGTGCTTAAAACGATCACGAAGGGCGAAATAATCGAAATAGCAAATTTCAGAACAGCTGAAGCTGCCAAGCTTTTCGAGAACATTTACCGCTATGTCAACATCTCCTTAGCCAACGAGTTTGCACAGTTTTGCGAATCAGCGGGAATAAACTATTTCCAAGCTCTGAAGGCAGCCAACACGCAACCATTCTGCCATCTGCTAAAGCCAGGCATCGTCGGCGGCAACATCCCAAAAGACCCCTTTCTGCTCCTTAGCGAAGCTGAAGACCTGGGCGTGAAATTAAAGATGACCGCAATGGCTAGAAAAATAAACGACGAAATGTTGAAACACGCTTACAACTTGGTAAAAGATGCCCTTCGCCACTGCGATAAGCCTGTGAGAAGGTCGCGCGTCGTGGTGTTGGGAGCGTCGTACCGTCCCGATGTGAAGGAAGCCAGAGGGTCGCTTGTGCTGGAGCTGGTTAAGCTCCTGAAAAGGATGGGTGCTCGGGTCAGCGTCTTCGACCCCTATTTCACATATAAGGAACTACATGATTTAGGGTATACGACTGAACCGACTTTAGAAAAATTGGTTGAAGGTGTGGATTGTTTGGTCATCGCCGTGGGACATAACAAATTCAAACGTTTAACACTAGGAAAAATCAGCGTGCTCATGAAGAAGCCTTCTGCCCTTGTGGACTTGGCTCACGTAGTCAGTCCTTCACTGGCAATCAGCGAAGGCTTTGTTTACCGCAGTCTAGGAATAGGAGCGTCCTAAAATGAAAAAGCTGAAAATGGCAGTTGTCGGAGTAGGATTCTGGGGAAGAAACCACGTTAGAGTCCTCAGCGAGTTGCCTGATGTCGAATTGGTGGCAGTCTGCGACGTTGACCAGCAGAGAACTGCAACGGTGGCTGAGAAGTATGATCTCAAAGCATACAGTGACAGCGCCAAAATGTATGAGGAAGAAGAATTTGATGCTGTGAACCTCTGCGTTTGGTCAACTCGGCTCTCTGAAGAAGCATTGAAGGCTTTGAAGGCTCAAAAGCACGTGCTTGTGGAAAAGCCCATGGCAAGAACTTCAGCGGAGGCTCAGAAAATAATCAATGTGGCCAAGGCAAAGAATCTTCACTTAACAGTAGGATTCATCGAAAGGTTTAACCCTGCAGTAAGAAGGCTGAAGGAAGCGTTGGCAGAAGGGAAAATAGGGTCTCCTGTTTCAGTGACTGTAAGGCGGGTCACGAAGTGGCCTGAAAGAATAGGGGACGTGGGAGTAGTCAAAGACACAGCCATCCACGACATTGACATAGCTCGCTTCATCTTTGACGAGGACCCAGTGTCGGTTTACGCGAGGGCAGGCCACCTTAGGCACTCAAAGTTCGAGGATTACGCGCAAATTATGCTTTCTTTCTCGAATGGGAAGTCAGCGTTCTTGGAAGCGAATTGGCTTACTCCGTACAAAATCAGGAAACTCACGGTTACTGGAAGCGACGCCATAATCTCTTTGGACTACATCACGCAGGAGATGTCGATTGAGACTCTCGGACAAACCTTGACTCCACGATACGAGTTTGAAGAACCTTTGAAACTGGAGCTACAGCACTTCGTCCAATGCATAATTAATAATAAGACGCCTTTGGTCTCAGGTCTAGATGGATTGAAAGCATTAAAAATAGCTGAATCAGCCTTAAAGTCCGCTGAAAATGGACGCTTAATGAAGCTTAGATACTAAAAAACATCCAGAACCTAATGATTTGTTTAGATTCTTTATGCTCAAAAATTATTTTTTCAGGTTATAGGGTTTTCCTTCAGCCAATATTTTTTGTGGAATTTCTTCTTTCCATTTTTGGAGGAACGGCATCTCGTCTTTTTCTTCCCGCAGCTCGTCAGGCAGCATTTCAGGTATCTCGTCCCGTATTGGATACCACCGCAAGCATTTTGGGCAGACGATCATGCCATTAATGATTTCTTCTTTTTCTTCGAACACATGAAGTTCCAATGGGTAAAACTTATCGATTGGGCAAGCCAGAATGTCCATCAACCTTCTCTTCATTTTACGATGCTCCTTCAGCCATTCTTATTATTTATGAAAGACGGACTGGTTCCTATTAATCTTTTCATGAACGTTTATGTCGAGGACGACTTGGAACCACCTTGGACCTACAGGTCGAACAATCCTTCCGAACGTATACTCGAAGCAAACGTTCGCGTCTCCCAGTTTTTTTGAGACTTTCTTCTCAACTTCCTTGACAGGGTCTACGCCTTTTTCAGCATGGACAAAATCGTAGTAGTGAATTTTTCCTCCAGTGGACTTTAAAGCTGTTAACGCATAATCGAGGTATTCGAAGGCTTTTTCAGGCAACGGCATAATCACCCTGTCAGCAATATTTTGTAATCTTTTTATGACGATTTCTTTTGCATCTCCTTTAACCGCCTCAACGATGTACCTTGCTTTGTTTAGCCTGATGTTTTCTTTCATGAATCTGATTGCGTCTGGATTCACGTCAATCGAATACACTTTCAAGGGCTTTGCGTGTTTAGCGATGAGAATGGAGAAGCAGCCCACGCCTGCGAACATGTTAACAACCACTTCGCCAGTCATGACCTGTCTGGCTATCCTCATCCTTTCAAAAGAAAGCCTTGGCGAAAAATAACATTTTCCCAAATCAACCTTGAGAAGGCAACCAAACTCTCTGTGAACAGTTTCAGTTTTCTTTTCGCCCGCAATCCACTCAAGCCTTCTGAGGCGAAGTTCACCTGCAACTGGACCTGATTGACGCACGACGGTCTTAACGTGCGGATTACCTTGCAGGACCACTTCAGCGACTTCTTTGGCTTTATGTTCCATTGCTTCTGGTATTCTGACGACTGCGATGTCTCCTATGATGTCGTACGATTTACTGATGTTCTTCAATCCCCAAGGTTCAAAAATATCGCCAAATTTCTTCTTTTGGCTCATACAGGCTCAGGCACTCTCGTGAGGCTTAATTATTTTCGGTAGTTCCTTGATTGCATCTTTAATGACAGCTCTACTTTCTGAATCGATGATTGAGAGCACAACGAAGTATACGCACCCCCCAATCAGAGTCAAACCAACAGTTACAGTCAATCTCGTTGTATGTGGAAGAACATACAACAGCAAAGCCATCGCAGCTGCTGCCCCCATGAACTTCATAATGTGGTTCAAGGGCATCTGAAAGCGAAGGCTCTTCTTGGCAATAACGTAACGAACTATAACCAATCCTAAATCAACCATAAGGACAATTGAAGCGACAAAGAGGGCAGAGTCAACAGCTGTTACCGCCACATAATTCAGAGCATAATACGCGAGAGGCAAAGCAGCTGCAGCTTGAAAATATGGCAGAGTCAAAAAAAGGAACAGTTTGCTCTTGATCATTTTTTTCCACGGAATCTTTGCCTCAGCATCTAATTTCTCTACGCCGTACACGACAGCGCCAAAAACTGATGAAAAACATTGCGTTAGCATGTCGATTGAAAGCAAAATAAGAATCGGTCTTGCGACACTGTATTCAAGGTTAAGAATTGTCAGATATGAGTCTGCCATAACTATAGATCCGAACGCCATCGGAATTGCGAACATTGATACTAGCTTCAAAGAGGAGGTGATGTCTTCTGGCTGGCTCTTGGACAAAAGGCGAGGGTAAAGCGCGTACCCGATTAACGAAGAGTAACCAACTATTCCAGCAATAGTAAAAGCTGCCCCATAGTAACCTCTAGCCACCTTTCCCCCGTAAATAAAAAGCAGAAGAAGAATTGAATCAGCCAACCGTTGACCTATTATACCATATAAATTAAAGGGGGAAGCTTTAACCCATTCCTTGGCATAATTCCAATTAATTTTTTCATGAAGCGCAGGCAGAATTTTTTTGATGTAAAATGAAAGCTGAAAAAAAATGGCTATTATTATGCTCAGGACCACTCCTAAAAGTTCCTTCTCAAGCAACAATATCAAGACACAGCCTATGCACACTTTTGATATTTCGTGAATCATTAAACCAAAACCGAGTGCTTGAGGTTTTTTCGCCTGCAACGCTGATTCTAGGGCGGTAAGAACGTAATTTTCTATTATTTGGATGCTGATCAGCAGGTAGACAATCATGAAATTTATACTTACTTGAAGCATTGGCAGAACCGTAGGCAGCAGCACCAAGTAGATTAGGGAAGAAGGGACAGCTACGATGAGGTTCGTAAACAGCACCGTCGCCAAAGAGCCTGCGTGGTCTCTCGCTGCGAACCTTGTTGCCCAAAAAGGGAAAATGCTTGACGCTAAAGTGAAGTACGAAAGGACGTCTGAAAGGTTTCCATAAATTCCAAACATTTCAGTTGTAATGTTGCGTGTGACCATCAAAGTGAAGATGAGACCAGTTCCTACGCTGAGTAACCGTGCGAGAAAAATGATTAATCCCGAGTATCTTAGTCGGACTTCACCGTTAACCATATAATTCACAGATATGATTTATTCGTTAATTTAAAAAGGTAACAATCGACTGATTAGTTATCGATTATTGCGCGAAGGTTGATGGCTTTTGGCGAAAGAAAATGTACTTGTTATCGGCTTAGGTGAAGTGGGGCAGCCACTATATGAGCTACTGAAAGAGAATCCGAGCTTCAATGTCTACGCTTTGGACTTGAATAAGGAAAAGATGCGCAGCATCGGGCAACATGAAACGGATTTCCCTTCAGAAATTGATGTTATGCATGTTTTTATTCCGTGTTCTGATAAAACAAAATTCGTGAACATAGTTGTGGATTATGTACATCGATTTACCCCCAAACTCCTAATCATCAACAGCACAGTTGAACTTGGAACCACGTTGGCTGTTTTCAAACGTTGCACAAATTGTCTAGTCGCACATTCGCCTATTCGCGGAGTACACACAAGCGCTGAATACATGAAAAAGGAGCTTAAACGATGGACAAAATACATTGGCGGAGCCACTCCTGAAGCCGCTGAACAAGCTAGGAAGCATTTCAGCAAATTGGGTTTAAAAACTAAAGTCTTAAAGAGCTGCGTCGAAACTGAGCTGGCGAAACTTTTTGAGACAACGTACCGTGCTTGGATGATTACGTGCTTTCAGGAAATGCACCGAATCAGTAGAGACATTGGTGCTAGCTTCGCTGATGTTGTGGATTTTATTGAAGACACGCATCGTATAAGGCATGACAGACCAGTGATGTTTCCTGGCGTTATAGGCGGACATTGTCAAATCCCAAACACTGAACTCCTGATGAAAACATACGATTCAAAATTTCTGGAAATAATTCTGGAGTCCAACGAAAAACGTAAAGAAGAGGTAAAAGATCCAAAAATCGTTGAAGAAATCGAAAAAATCAAAAAAAGGGTAAGAGCTCACGAAGATCGAACACTCGCTCCATAATCCACTAAGATTTTATTAGGGAAACCATAAGCTAAATATAAACGGTTTCGGTATGTATCACAGAAAAAATCAGCACGAGAGTACAGAACGTGTCGAAGGCACTAAAAACAATTTCAAAATTAAAGAAAATCCCGTCTTTACGACCAAAATTTACGCATTCTACGTTACTTAAAAGTACGTTGATGGTCCTGATTCTCGCCATAGCGTTCTTGGTTAGACTGTTGCCTGTAAGGTGGGGATACTACCTAAACGAGTTTGACCCATATTACCAGTTCAGGCAAACAGAATATATCATCAAAAACGGTTTACTCGGGGCGAATGGTTGGATTTCGTGGCACGACTATTTGAGCTGGTACCCATGGGGCAACGTAATACGCTACGCCTCGTACCCAGGTCTGCCAGCACTCGCAGCAACGTTGTTCATGGCGCTAAACGCATTGGGAGTTCCGTTCATCTCCTTTCCTACGCTTGATCCCCTGCTTTCGGATCCCATTTACGTTTTCTGCGTCATCTTTCCAACTGTCATGGCGACATTGGCTTCTCTGGCAATATACTTTCTCGGAAAGGACCTTGGAGGTGAACCAGTTGGGATGTTTGCTGCCTTATTTTTAGCGTTGGATTCGTCGTACATTAGCCGAACAGCACTTGGGTTCTTTGATGATGAAAGCGTTGGAATTTTGAGCTTAATTCTTTTCTGCCTTTTCTTCTTGAGGTCCATAGAAAAAGAGAAACCGTCGAAAATGAGATTATTGTATGCAATTGCTGCTGGTTTCACTTTAGCTTACCTCAGTGCTTCGTGGGGTGCAGCTCGATACCCAATCGTGATGACAGCGCTGTTCGCTTTGTGTCTCTTGATGATTGGGAGGTACTCAACACACCTATTCATGTCGTACGTAATCGTCTTCGCCATAGCTTTCCCGATTGCCGCCAACGTCCCTCGCCTTGGCACCTCGTTCATAATGGGCACAGAAGTTTTACCCGTATATGGAGTCCTCTTCCTCCTATGCATTGCTGAAATAAAACAACGATTAAAGACGAGAAAAACATTCTATTATTTGGGGTTAACCTGCCTTTTTATTGTTCTGTTTGCTTTCCTCTGGGAAAGAGGATTAATTAGCACACTTGGTACAAAGTTTGCAGCAGTTCTCAATCCGTTCACCCGTTTCGAGAGCACAATCTTCGAGTCCGTAGCGGAACATAGGCCTTCAGCTTGGGGAACCTTCTATTATAACTGGGGAGTAGGCACATTCT
>CAZRIK010000083.1:0-8003 GCA_964600125.1 uncultured Candidatus Bathyarchaeia archaeon | reverse complement strand
CCGCAAAGCAGGAAACGCGTTTGGCAAGCTCAGAACCGTCCAGCCCTTCTCGGGAACTTCTTTTGAGCCGGGGCAGAAGGGGCAGTAACCCTCCGGCAGCAGTGGACGTTTTCCCCTTTTGCCTGAAACGATGACCCATTGGCTCATTATTGGGTCCCATCTAAGCTCCATTAGCTTCACAACCTCTCGTCTTGAACAAAGTTTATGTTGGCAATTTCTATCGGGGAACGGGCTTTTATTGTTTTTATGGTCTTCCTTTTCTTTTTGCCTTGAAGTATTTTAGTACGATGCCTGTTTCTTTAAATCCCAATTTTTTATAGATCTTCAGCGCTGGAAGGTTGTCTTTCGAGACCCAAAGCATCGGCGTCTTACCTAGCCTTACTGATTCCTCGACCAAAGCCGAGCACACGGATGTCGACAATCCCTGACCCCTCATCGAGGGAACGGTGAACACACCTCTGATCAGCGCCACGTCCTCTAGATGCTCCGAAACCGTTGCGCACGAAACCAACAGTCCGTTTTCGTATCCGCCGTAAGCGAAGCCTCTGTTGATTGCGTTCTGCACCATATTCCTTAGCTCTTCATCTATGCCCTTCGAAGCGTCGTCAAGGTCTTCGGTTCTGAGCTTCTTTACCGCGTGTTTGATTGCAGGCGTAAAGGTCGCCGAATCCGCTTTCATGACGAGAAACGTTGTTATCTTGCCTTTACCTGTTGAATCCATGCGTTTGACGGGTTTGAAGACCTTTTTTACTGCTTTCATGTGGTCTGGCTGCACGACAAGGACAGGTTCGTCCAGACCGATCTTGCTGAGGAGTTCTGGCACGTTTTTTGGGTCCCCATGCGTATGAACGATTCTTCTGTCGTACTCAAAAACGTAGCCCGTGACTTCGGCGTCTCTTAGGGCGATCCAGACCCTTGTTTTTTCACGCATGTTCTCGAGGTCACAAAGCGTAAAGACGTGCCGAATCCTGTCCTTATTCAAGAAATTAAAGAACAGCTGTTCATCCATGTCTTCCAAGGGAAAAATCTGGATCGGTTCATGCATCGTTCTTCGCCAACGAAGTCCTTGTGCGCAAAATAGACTTCATGCGCTGGCTTAAGAGCATATACTTTACGATGACGCGTTTCCATACGAAACGTTCGGGTTCCGAGATATACCCGCATATTATGTTTAATACCTAGCTTCGTACTTTGCTAGCCATTAATGAGGCTGGAAACATGAGTTTCAAGCTTGCCGTGTTCGACGTGGACGGAACCTTAGCTGAAATCCACCGACCAGCGAAGCTCGAGGTTTCGCGGAAACTGAGAGACCCAGAAAAACTTGGAGCCAAAAGGTTCAATGGCATAGATGAAGCGTTGGACTACCTCAAAAAACTGTTCAGCGTGTCAAACGGATAAGCTAGCTTTATATGGAAAACAGCGTCTTGAAAGAACCTCTGTAGTTCGTGTGGTGGGCAACTTGGCTAGCACAAACACAAAAACAAACCATGATGGACTGGCAAGATGGAAATACGTCGTCGCCGCCGTTGTGATCAACCTATGTTTGGGCGCTGTTTACGCCTTCAGCATCCTCGTTCCTCCCCTCGAAGCGGAATTCCATTGGACAAGAATCGAAACCTCGCCCGCCTTCACAATCGCCCTGCTCACTTTTGCTCTTTCCATGATTCCAGCGGGAAGACTGCAGGACCGAAAGGGACCGAGAACCGTGGTAACCGTCGGAGGCATCCTGATTGGGCTGGGGATGATTTTGTCCAGCTACACGAGCTCTCTACTGTGGCTGTATGTGAGCTACGGGGTACTTCTTGGACTCGGCATCGGGTTCGCTTACGGTGCCCCAATCGCGACATGCAACAAGTGGTTCCCCGACAAGAAAGGGCTTATCACTGGGCTGGTTGTGTTCGGGTTCGGCGGAGGAGCCATATTGTTCGCCCCGCTTTGGACTTTTTTCATAAACAATTATTCGTGGCAATTCAACTTCCTCGTTTCAGGCTTACTTTTCACGGCGTTAACCGTAACCTCAGCCCAAATTTTGAAGAACCCGCCTAAAGACTACAAGCCAGCAGGATGGAACCCGCCAGAGAAAAGCAAAGTAGCCAAGACAGAATTTGAGCCGACAGCCATGATTAAGACCCTGCCGTTTATTCTTATGTGGGTTAGCTACTGGTTTGGCACCACCGCTGGGTTGATGACAATTGGTCAAGCCAAGCAGGTTGCGATGGAAATAGCGGGAATGGACAGTTTGCAGGCTGCTTTGGCAGTCTCAATACTGGGAGGATTCAATGCTACAGGCAGAATCTTGTGGGGACTAATCGGAGACAGAATTGGGAGAGAGAAAGCTTTGTCAATAGGGTTTCTGGTGTGCGCTGTCGCTCTTCTCATCATCAGCACAGTGTCCGAGCCAACCGTCTTCCTCGTCGGATTCTGCCTTGAAGGTCTATGCTTCGGCGGATTTCTGGCGTTATACCCAACTCTGACTTCAGACTACTACGGAAGCAAAAACTTGGGAGTAAACTATGGCGTCGTCTTCACCGCCTACGGCGCAGGCAGCGTCTTAGGACCGATTATGGCGAGCTACTTCAGAACGTATCAAGGGTCGTATCTTCCAGCCTTCTACATCTCGATTGTCTTGGCTTTGTTAGGCATGGCTTTGACAATATTTCTTAGAAAGAAGGCTCGTTAGACCAATTTTGTATTGCGCGACTGGTGAGCTTCATGCTCTAAGTGTGCTTTTTGCCTTTCTCCAGCATCTCAACGACTTTATCAACATGCTCGAAGTATATGGGGTCTCTCACATGTTCTTGGCGAGGTCTCGGAATCTCGATTTTTACTTCTCCGACGAGTTTTCCTGGACGCGACGACATAACCAGCACTCTATCCGCCATATACACAGCTTCTTCAACGTTGTGGCTAACCATGATCGTGCTGTTTGGCGGAGCAGAAGGCTCGCGCCATATGTTCAAGACCAGCTCACGAAGCGTCTTTGCGGTCAACTCGTCAAGCGAAGAGAAAGGCTCATCCATAAGCAGAATCTCTGGACGCAGGGCAAGCGCCCTTGCTATTCCGACCCGTTGCTTCATTCCGCCTGAAAGGTCATGAGGGTACGTGTTTTCGAACCCGTCTAGTTGAACCATTTTCAGGTAGTCTTGAGCAGCGCGAACGCGAGCCTCTTTTTTCACTCCGAGCACTTCCATTGGCAATTCAACGTTCTCTAACGCTGTTTTCCATGGTAGCAACCCGAACAGCTGAAAGACCATGGAGATTTGTGGAATCGGATGGATAATAGGCTGATCGTGAAACAGTATTCTGCCCGAATCCGCTTTTTCTAAGCCAGATATTATCCTCAAGAGGGTTGATTTTCCGCAGCCTGAAGGTCCAACCAGACACACAAACTCTTCGTCTCCGATAGTAAAACTGACATCGTCCAAGACTGGGATTTCGGATTTGCTGTTCGCGAAGTTTTTCTTAATATTTTCGATTACTAGTATTGCCATTGTTTACACCTCAACGTGATACCTTTCATATTTTCTGAGCAGACGCCGCCAAATGAATCCTTCCATGGACAGAACGATCATCGCGATAATTCCCAATATGAAGACAAGCACAACTGTGTTTCCAAACTGGTATCCTGCCTTGTCAAGCAACGAGCCAATGCCCGGGACTGAAAGGGGTGGAATAGACGGGTCCGTGGAAGGCATGTATTCAGCGAATATTATGGTGTTCCAGCCTGTTCCCCACGAAAGTATGCTTCCAGTAACTATAGAGGGGATGATGAACGGGATGACTATGTGGGTGACTCTCTTGAAGCCCTTAAACCCGAAAAGTTCCGCCATCTCGTTTATCTCCGTGGGAATGTTCTTCGTCGCGCTGACAATGTTAAGGAACATGTACCAAATCATGTCCAGAACAAGCATCGTTATGCAGGTCAGCTCAAGGGCAATTTCAGGCGCACCGAAAACTCCGTTTAATCCGAGGAACATCACGGGGAACAAGGCAAGAATCGGCACTCCCTGCCCGATGTCGTAGATGGGATAGATGATGGCTGACAAACGCTTGTGCTCAACCGCCAAAACTCCCAAGCCTATTGCGACCACAAGAGAGATCGCGTACGCTATTGTTAGACGGCTCATAGTCAAAAAAATCAGGACAGGCAGGCGGGAAAGTTCATCCGCAGGCGGACTGGCAAAGCCCTGCTGAATCATATCCAATGTAGGCAGGTGATCGCTCTGCAGGTACAACATAATAAAAACTGCCGCAAAAGCCAAAATTAACGCAGTAACCTTTTCAATCTTTGAATACTTTCGTAAGCTTTGCGATACTATGGAAAAAGTTTTTGGCCAATGTATGCTTCCGAAGTGGAACCATTGAACTGACCTTGCGACTCCAATTTTTCCAACTCCTGAAAGGTCCATTCTGATGATGGGTTTGAAGGTGCCAGTGTTTGCTCTCTCCATAAGCTTGTGCCATGTCAGGATGTTGAAGTACACCACGATGAAGGTGATGAAGACCAACAGTATTATCGCGAAGGACATGTCTTTATAGAAATAGGCAGCCCTCGCAAGCAGGTAACCCAATCCGCCCGAAGGCGGCGGCACAACCTTTCCCTCGTACTGAATGTATTCAGCGGCAATCATGAAGAACCAGCCGTCGCACCACGCAAGGTTTGCGCCCGCAACCACCGTAGGTGCAATCGCTGGGAGAATAATGTGTCTTACGTACCGCCAACCGCTCACGCCGAAGCCTTTGGCTGATTCGACAACGTTGGTTGGTATGCTTTTGACTGCGCCTAACACGCCGAAGAAGATTGCCCAAGCCATCGACGTGAAAAGCAGTATGATGACCGAAAGCTCGATTCCCCAAGGACCCAACACGAACAGGAACCCTATGACCATGGGGAAATACCCAAGTATGGGAATTGATTGCAGAAGGTCTATGAACGGAGTCAGGACCATCGAGGCAACCTTGTTTGTCGCAGCCAGTATGCCGAATGAGACTCCCCAAACAACCGAAATAATCAATGTAATGACTATTCGAGAAATTGTGCTAAACGTGTAAAGGGGCAGATTCGCAGCCTCAGGGTTCAGCGACTTGGTCATGATTAACCAGCCCATGACACAGAGGACGACGAGTCCGCCCACGAAGCTAACTAAATATTTCTTCAAATTGGTGCCCCATTTTTGAATGGATGTAAAAGACAGAAACGCTGTAGGTCGATTTAAGTCTAACTGGTCACGGGAAAAAAGCCAAAAACAGCTGCGGTTAACTAATCTTCAACACAAAACCATTAACCATAAAGGCTGGGGAAAACGACGCTCCAATTTCATGTTTTTTAACAATAACTCCTTTCATCAAGGAAACGACTGCGGAAAAAAAAGTCCCTCAGAAGGCTGTAACCTTAACGAAAAGTTTTGTCTTTTCCTTTGTCAGCCGCCTGACAGTGTATCCGCACTTGCACTCGTAAGTCTCAGGGTTGTCATCCACCTTGCTCATGACCCTCCCACATTCATAACACCGCATCATAAACCTCACCGATGCTCCCAAAATAATCGACAAAAAATTTAAGACTAATGTCACCAAACAACCGCCGCGGAGGTTACACAAAAAACCTGAAGCCCAGCATCAAATTTAAATCACGGAGAACACCAAATTTAGACAGCCCAGCTGGGATAAGCAAAGGGCCCGTGAAACATCGCCCTAAAGAGGCTTTGTTCGGGAAGCGCAGCCAGGATAGCGCGCTGGCCCTCTAGAGCCTAAAAAGCTGAGGGAAAGCCGGAGATCCTGGGTTCAAATCCCAGCGGGCCCGCATAACATATTTTTGAATGTTTTTCGGTATTATATTATAGAGTGAAAAAGTAATGAGTGATATTGGTTTTAGAAATTTTCGATTTTTTAGTGCGTATTCACGGTGGATGGCGTGAAGGCTATTAAATGTCGGGTATAAGCAAGTGTAATCGGCTTTTTTGTTGCAGAAGGGTTTAAATATTTTTTTGGAGGTTTATTTATTATGGAGAGTCCTGACGATTATATTTTGAGGGTTGCCAACCTCAGCGTGACGATTCAGGATCAGCTAATCCTGGATGACATCAGTTTCAAAGTGAAGAAGGGCTCAACTTTGGCGATTGTGGGTCCGAACGGCGCAGGCAAGACGATGCTGTTCAGGGCGTTGTTGAACCTTGTTCCGTACAGCGGAAAAATCGAGTGGCGCGACAAATTCAAGATAGGTTATGTGCCCCAGAACCTTTCTGCAGGCGACATACCAATCTCTGTTAAGGAGTTTTTGTCCTTCAAGGACGCCTCGAACGTGGAGGACTCTCTTAGCGCAGTTGGGTTGGACAGCAAAAGTATCATGGAAAAGAAACTTGGCGTCTTATCAGGAGGCCAGCTCAGAAGGGTTCTGATCGCTTGGGCTATAATCGATAGACCCAATGTTTTGTTGTTCGACGAACCGACGACGGGTGTGGACCTTGACAGCGAAGAAGCCATTTACAGGATGTTGAAGGACCTCGCGCGAAAAAACGGGATCACAACGATAATAATTTCGCACAACGTTCACATCGTGACAGAGTACTCGGACTACATGTTGGCTCTCAACAGATGCATGAATTTCTTCGGGGAATCCAAGGAAATAAAAAGTCCATCCCTGCAGACGATTATTTACGGCGAGACAGTGTGCAAACATAGTCCAAGCCCAACGGGTGACTGACCAGATGGTTGAAGCGTTGATTTTCAGTCTGGCGGTCGGAGTTTCCGTTGGAGTCGCAGCTGGTTACCTTGGGTCCCTCATGGTGCTGGAAAAGATGGCGCTTGTGGGCGACGCTTTGTCGCATGTGGCTTTGCCCGGTATCGCTTTGGGAATACTGTATGGTTTTAACCCTTTCTTCGGGGCGTTCGCTTTCCTCTTCACATCAGCCGTTTTGATTTGGCAGTTGGGTAGAATCACGAAGTTGTCTTTTGAAACGCTCGTGGGCGCGGTGTTCACGCTGTCGTTGGCAATAGGGATATTGATTATTCCAGAACCAGAGCTGCTTGAGGCACTTTTCGGAGACATAACCTCCGTGGGTCTGATGGATACAGTAATAGCGGTAGCCGTCTCAATCGTAGCCATATTCCTCACGAAGAGCATTTACAAAGGAATCGTCTTGGGCATGATCTCGGAGGAACTCGCAATCTCTAAAGGCGTCAAAGTAGCTAGAATGAACCTTCTGTACCTTCTGCTCGTGTCCATGGCAGTCGCCATCGGTATCAAGATCACAGGAACCCTTCTGGTAGGTTTCCTGGTTGTTACCCCGGCAGCAGCAGCAAAGACCATTAGCTCAAACCTGCACCGATATTCGGTGTTGAGCTCGATTTTTGGCGGAGTCAGCGCATTTTCAGGGGTCCTATTGTCGAGTTACCTGAACTTGCATCCTGGACCGCTGGTTGTTTTGGCGGGAATCTCAATCTTTTTTGCGTCCGTAATAATAAAATGGAACAAGTCCTCCGCCTCTTAGCCGCCTTGATCCTCCCATGTTTTGGGTATAACAAAAAGGGTTAAAAACGAAGAGCAATATTGGTCTCAAAGATGCTCAATTTGTCAGGGTTCGACAAAGGTGGACGGCGTGAAGGTCATTAAATGTCGGTATTGCGCTTGCCAGTTCTTCAGTCAAACTGATTACGAGTCTCACATGAAGACCCATTGGAAGCAAGCCAAAAACGGCGAAGGCGAATGGATGCCCTCAGAAACTGACTCTTACCTGACTAGCCGCATACGGAATTCAGGCTCCTTAGTTTTGGGAGGGTACCGTTACAGCCTCATCGGCGACGGAAAAATACTTTATCGGATAAGAATCGAATATTCTGAGTATTGATGAAACCTCAGAAACACCACTGTATATTTTGTTTGGAAATTCTGATACTATATTTGGAGATGAAAAGGTAGAACCAAAATTAATGAAAAGTTACTTTGTTTTTGTCCATTGGGTGCAGGTGCGGACGCCTTCAACTGCGTCTTTTGCTGCTGCGTCTGC
>CAZRIK010000082.1:0-8157 GCA_964600125.1 uncultured Candidatus Bathyarchaeia archaeon | reverse complement strand
GTGCCTGAATTGACAGATTTGATAATCACAAGCCCCGTTTTTGCACACAACAGCTCAATTCCAGCGAAGTATACGTGCGACGGCGAAAACGTGAATCCTCCACTAAACATCAACGGAATTCCAGAAGGGACAAGGAGCCTCGTTCTGATAGTCGATGACCCAGATGCCCCCATGGGAACGTGGGTTCACTGGGTTGTCTGGAGCCTTCCGCCAAAAACAATAATCGAGGAAAACATGATTTCAGAAAATGAAGGATTAAACGATTTTAGGAGGCAACAGTATGGTGGACCGTGTCCTCCTTCGGGGACGCACAGGTATTTCTTTAAGGTTTACGCTTTGGACACCGTGCTTGAGCTGAGTCCAAATTCGAGGAAGAAAGACGTCGAAGAGGCGATGACTGGGCACATTCTTGCGAAAGGAGAGATCGTGGGACTCTATCGGAGAAGGTAGCCACAAAATCGTTAACCATGTATTCCTTATTTTTTAAGCAGATTCTAAAATATCTTAACGAATCGTCCAAAACAACTTAATCTAAAAACAAAAGAAGTGGGCGTTGGTTAAGGGGTTACTTGATTCCTGCTTTGGCTGTAATTTTTACTATGATGAATATTACGAAGGTCACTATGACGAAGGTTATCAACGACCCTATGAAGTGCCCGATTCTGAACGGTCCAAGGGTTATGAGTTCCCACGCTACGCCAGGCATTGCTATGTTGATTATCGGCATAACTAGGTCAGAGACGAGGGCGTTCACCAATGAACCGAGATACAAGCCCATGATAAAGGCTACTGCCATCCCCATAACCTTGTAGGTTGAAATAAAATCTTTGAACTCGCCAATCAGTCCCTTCGGCTGAGGAGGCTTGGGCGGCGGAGATGGCTTAGGCTCAAGAAGTTGCCTAATTTTCTTCAGTTCTTCCAACATTTCGTTCTGCATTTTTTCAGGCATGATTTCACCTTCTTTCCGAAATATAAGTTGTCAACACCCATTATATTTATTTCGTGGTGATACAAATTTTTCAATACCCTAAATGTTGGTAATAACACAATTAATCGTGGACTAAAAAAATGGAAAAGGTTATTCACAAGTGAAACAATAAGGGTAAAGGTGTGCGGTGAAAGATTTTGAAGGCAACAATCGTCGCTTCCATCATGGGAGTTTTGGGCTTCAGCGAAGACGGGAAGGTCGCAGCAAGCAGACTTTTCCCTAAAGACGCGTCGAAAGCAGCCTCGAAACTCGTGGACATCGAAGCAGGAAAGGTTACTGACGACGTATCTGCTGTGGTTCAGGAACTGAAAGAAAAAGGCTACACGGCATACGTTTTTGAAAATGGCGTGTTAGGGCAGTCTGTCAAAAGCCGACTTGGCGTAGAAATCGAGGTAGCAGCGCCGTCAGAAATGGGCGAAAACCTCCGAAAAAAAATGGGCGAATACGCTGCGGCATTAGGGTTCGTTGGCGACGCTTCGGAGTTGGCGCAGTGGGTACACAACGTTTCGATGGAAGTGTCCCAGCTGAAGGTCAGGAAAGCGACCGAAAAAAGGGACCTCATGATCGTGCAGGCTGTTCAGGCTCTTGACGACATGGACAAGACCTTGAACCTTCTGTCAGAACGAATGCGCGAGTGGTACGGGCTGCATTTCCCAGAGCTCGACCGGAACGTCGAAAGACACGACATTTACGCTCAGCTCGTAAGCAACCTGGGCGAAAAAGAGGAATTCACCCAAGAAAACCTCGAGAAGCTCGATGTTTCAAAAAACAAAGCATCCCAACTCGCGAAAGCAGCAAAATCGTCGATGGGCGGAACCCTCAGAGATTCGGACGTGAAACAGATTCAAGATTTGTGCCGCTACATTTTGGGATTATACGAAGAAAGGGGCAACCTTGAGAATTACATTGGGGAATTGATGGACGAAGTTGCACCCAGCACTTCTGTCCTAGCAGGGGCAACGTTGGGCGCTCGGCTCATTGCCATAGCTGGCGGATTAATGAACTTGGCGAAGATGCCCTCAAGCACAATCCAAGTGCTGGGAGCCGAAAAAGCATTGTTCAGGGCACTGACCACAGGCGCCCGTCCGCCAAAGCACGGCATAATCTTCCAACACACCTGCATACACGGGTCGAACCGTTGGCTCAGAGGAAAAATTGCCAGGGTCTTCGCTGGAAGACTCGCCATCGCCGCGAGAACCGACGCGTTCAGCGGAAACTTCATAGGCGAAAAGCTGAAGGCGGACCTCGAAAAAAGAATCGGGGAACTCCAAAAGAAGTACCCGGAACCTAAACCGAGACCGCCAGAAAGAAGACCCATGCAGTTTAGAGGGAAATCAGGACCGCCACAGAGAAGGAAAAATTATGGACGTAGGGGTTAAACCTCACCCCTCTTTTCTAGGCGTCTACCAAGTTACGCTTGAAGATCGGTCGCACAAAATTGCGACTTTAAACTTATCTCAGGGCAGAAACGTTTACGGCGAACGACTAATAAAAATCGGCGGCGCCGAGTACAGGTTTTGGGACCCATTCCGCAGCAAACTGGCAGGCGCCATCTTGAAAGGCTTAAAAAACCAGCCAATCATGCCAGACTGCAAGGTTCTGTATTTGGGCGCAGCTTCCGGGACAACCGCTAGCCACGTGTCGGACATAGTCGGAAACAAGGGCTACGTGTACTGCGTGGAGTTCGCTCCGAGGTCAATACGGGACCTGATAGACAACGTTTGCAGGTTCAGAACCAACATGGCGCCGATTCTCGGTGACGCCCGATTTCCAGTTCAATACGCATCAATGGTTGAAGCTGTCGACGTGGTTTACTGCGACATCGCTCAACCCGAACAGGCAAAGATTCTCGCGAACAACGCTAAGGTCTTCCTTCGTAGGGATGGCTGGGTTGTGATAGCGATAAAAGCCCGAAGCATCGACGTAGCCAAAGAGCCCTCAGAAGTCTATGAACATGAAATCGGGGTGCTCAAAGAAAACGGGTTCGCAATCTACGACGTAATCCACCTTGAACCCTACGACAAAGACCACGCCATGATCACTGCCAAATACCTGCCAAAATGATTGCTGTAAATTAAAGCTCTGAATCGAAGGCTTCAGTCACATCCGTTATACAAGCCAAGAAGGACTTTTCTGTCCTTCAAGAAGCGTTTCCAGCGTTTCTCTTTCCCTTACCAAGGCGCATTTTCCGTCTTTTACAAGGACTTCGGCGCATCTTGGCCTTGAATTGTACTGGGAGCTCATCGAAAACCCGTAAGCCCCCGCGTTCAGGACAGCCAGCAGGTCGCCTTCCCCGATTTTTGGGAGTTTTCGGTCGCGGGCTAGAAAGTCTCCTGACTCGCACAGGGGTCCAGCTACGTCGTATGTTTCCGTTTCGGGCTCGTTGAGCTTGTTCGCCACAACTATCGGGTGGTACGAACCGTACATCACTGGACGGATGAGCGTGTTGAAGCCCGCGTCCACCCCGACAAACTTTCTGTAAGGCGTAACCTTAACCGTGTTCACGGACGTCAAAAGAACTACGGCGTCGCAGACAACGTAGCGTCCGGGCTCAATGTAGAACCAAGGTTCACCAAGTCCATATTCTCTGGCTCTTTCCTTGAAAAGGTTCAGAACTTTCTCGGCAAACTCGTCCATGTCCAACGGCTTCTCTTCTGGCCTGTAGGGTACTCCGACGCCTCCTCCCACGTCGATGAACTCGAACTCTATGCCCGTTTCCTTATGGACCAGTCCAGCTATCTCCAGAAGCTTCTCCAAGGCTGGCAGAAAAGGCTCAGCTCCCAGAATCCCGGAGCCTATGTGCATTTGGATGCCGAACTTTTTGACGCCTGCCTTCTTGGCTATTTTGTAGGCTTCGACGACGTCGTTTTCCCAGATGCCGAACTTCGAGTCCTTTCCTCCCGTGATGCAGTGTTCGTGGTGTCCAGCGCCCACCTCGGGGTTCGCCCTCACCGACAAGAACGGCGGCACATGAAACTTGAAAAGCCTCCTCAATTGTGAAAGCGAGTCCACGTTCATCGTTACACCCGAATCGACGACGAATTTTAGCTCGTCATTCCTCACGCTTGTACCTGTAAATAGAATCTTTTCAGGCGGAAAACCAGCTTTCAACGCAAGGAAAACCTCGCCGGGGCTAACCGCGTCCAGCCAAGCGCCTTCGCTCTGAAGAATCTTGAGGACCGAAAGGTTCGTGTTCGCCTTCGTTGAATAGAAGATTCTAACTTTTCCGTATTGTTTGGTCAAAGCATCTTTGAGACGGCGAAAGTTGTTTCTGATTCTGCGTTCGCTCATGACATACAAAGGCGTATCGAACTCTTTGACCAGCCGTGAAGCTGACACGCCATCAATGTTGAGGACTCCGTTCTTGTTTTCAAAAACATCAATATCCTTCAGACTCATGAATGACGCCAACTTTCCATTAATTGCATATTTATGAATTTCATTGTCATAGGATTTTTCTTGCTGCCATTAGCTCAGCGCTTAGTATGCCTGCTCCTGCTGCGCCCCTGATTGTGTTGTGTCCCAGACAAAGATACTTTGCAGTCATGATTGAGTCGCTTCTGACACGCCCAACCACGATGCTCATGCCTTTACCTGCGTCACGGTCGAAACGCGGCTGAGGCCTGTCAACCTCTTCTCTGACAATTATTGGCCTTTCAGGCGCTGTTGGCAGCTTCAGTTTTTGTGGTTCTCCAGCGAAGTTTCGGAAGGCTTTCTTGATTTCGTCTACGCTCGGTTTCTGTTCCAGCTCCACGAACACTGCTTCCAGGTGACCGTCCTTCACGTCCACGCGGTTGCAGCTAGCGCTAATAGTCATGTCTGCTGGCTGAACCTGTTTGCCGTCGAACGTTCCCAAAAGTTTTTGGGTTTCGCTTTCCATCTTCTCTTCTTCGCCCGAAATGAACGGAACCACATTGTCGACGATGTCCAATGAGGCTACGCCTGGGTATCCTGCGCCGCTCAGAGCCTGCATTGTCGAAACAATCAGTCTCTTCACGCCGAAGCCCATCAATGCCTTCAGCGTTATTGCGAGCTGGATTGTGCTGCAGTTCGGGTCGGTCGAGATGAAGCCGTTCCAGCCTCGGTTCTTCTTCTGGATCGGAATCAGTCCCAAATGCTCAGGATTAACCTCGGGAATCAAGAGCGGAACGTCGGCTTCCATTCTGTGTGCGCTGGCTTTGCTGACCACTGGGTACTCGGCTGCGAACTCCGTTTCGACGGGTCCCGCAATGTTTCCCGGCAGCGCTGAAAAGACGAAGTCTATGTCGCCTGCTTCCTTGACCTCTTTCAGGACCGTGTTAACCACTGGCATTTCGCCTATTCCTTTAGGCATCTCCGATTCAAGCCGCCATTTGCAGGCTTCGCTGAATTTTTTGCCCGCTGACCTTTCTGATGCAGCCAGCACGGCTACGTCGAACCACGGGTGCCCTTGGAGGAGCTCTATGAACCTTTGTCCGACTGCTCCTGTGGCTCCCAATATTGCTACTTTACGGTTCAAATTACGTCCCTCACAACCTTTAACGCGTCCTCAATAACTTTTTCGTCAACGAATATGCTTATCGTGGCTTTACTACTCGTGACCTCGATTATATTAATGTTCTTCGACGCCAAAGCCCCCGAAACCTTGGCAACCGAACCCGGCGAATCAACGAAAGACGGGTGGGTCAGCTCAACCAATCCAACGTTGGCTCTCAAACTCAGGGCTTTGCACACGTCAAGCCCGTGCAGCTCGTTAACAAGCGTTTTCGGGTCCTCAGACGAAGTGAACACCGTAAGCGAAGATTTTCCTGTGCTGATACCGAAGATTGGTCTGTTCCCGAACGAGGCGACGATTCTGCTTACGTTGGCTGGATCGATGTTGCATATGATGCTGATGGCTGAGAGTCCTCTTTTTTCGTCGATTTCGCACGAGTTGGAATTGAAGACTCCAGAGATTTCTGTTCCCCCCGACAGGTTGCCACTCAAGAAGTTCACGACCCTCAACGTCTGGCCTGGAAGCTTATACTTGAGCGCCTCAGCCTTGATGATTTTGGCTCCCCCGTGAGAAAGGGCAAACATCTCGTGGATGCTCAGGTTCCTTAACGGTTTTGCTCCTTGAACAACTTTTGGGTCCGCTGACATGACGCCCTCGGTTTCCTTGACCAGCACAACCTCGTCGGCTTCGAGGCAGTTCCCAAGCACCATCGCCGTCGTGTCACTTCCTCCCCTCCCGAGAGTTGTAACATTGCTGTCTTCGTCCCGACCGAGAAAGCCACAGAAAACCACGATCTTTGCGCCGAGAAGCGGCTCCACGAACCGTTTGACGAGCTGACACGTTTTTCCTATGTCTAGTAAAGCGTCTCTGTAATTCGAATCCGTGATTATAGGCCAACGTTCTTGGCTCGGGTCAAAGTATTCAGCTTGAGCGCCCATCGACCGCAACGCTGAACAGAAGATTCGGGCACTCGTCCTCTCGCCCATGGACACGATTTCAGCGTAGTCCTTAGCGTCTGAGCTGCCCACATCAGAAACGGTCTTCGTCAGGCTGTCTGTGACTCCAGCCATCGCTGAAACCACGACGACGACTTCGCGGTATCCCGACTCGAGAACCATCCTCGCTGCCTTTCGGATTTTTTCTCCTGTCGCGAGGTCCGCTCCGCCGAACTTGATGACAGCCCTACCCGCCATAACTCATAGACATCTCCTTTTTATGCAGAAAAACAGTCATTTTAGCCTAACACGTCATCCATGCTGTAGATTCCCGGCTTCGTCTGTCGGCAGACCCATTCCGCGGCGAAAAGCGCTCCCTGCGCGAATACGCTTCGCGAAAAAGCCGTGTGTTCGATGCGGATCATCTCGTACGGACCAGCCACCAGCAGGTCGTGGATTCCCGCCACTCCGCCTGCCCTGACCGAAAGAATCTCCAGTTCCCCAGGCTTCCTCGGGTTGATGCCTTCTCTCCCGTAAACCGTGGTCGAGTATTTTCGGGCTTCGGAGACAAGCGTGCCCAGTTTCTTGGCTGTTCCGCTCGGTGCATCCTTTTTCCCCGTGTGGTGAACCTCGGTTATGCTGAAGTCGTAGTCAGCTGGCAGTCGTGCCAAGGCTTTAGTAAGGTTGAACATGACGTTCACCCCAATGGCGTAGTTTGGGGAGATGACGGCGGGAACCTTTCGGGAAACTGTTTCCCTGATTTTTGCCAACTGTTCATCAGTTAGTCCCGTTGTTCCCATCACTATCTTCTTGCCCAAGTTGGCGACAATGGGGAGGTTTGCTACTTCAGCGTCTGGCGTGGTGAAAGACAGGTAGACGTCGGCTTCTTTCACAGCCTTCTCCATGTTAGAAGGGTCAACGATTTTGACGTCAGAATCGCATATTCCAGCTTCCCGCAGAGTTTTGCCGATGTTTGGGTTGCCCTTTGCCTCGACTGCTCCGACAATGGTGAATCCTCGGGCTGCCGCTTCCTTGATGAGGGTGCTTCCCATTCTGCCTGTTGCGCCTGCTACGCATATTTTAGTCATAGGACAGTCCTTTCCAGAATCTTTCCTTGTAAAGCCTTTTGCTCAGGTCGACGTCGAAGAAGGATTCAACGGGCTCAAGTATTTCGGGAGTCTTCTCGTACACGGACCTTGCGACGCTGAGAACCGCCCGCAGCCCCTTTTTGGTCATTTTTCCCATCGGTTGCCTTAAAGGACCAGAAGGCATGCCGAGGACGTTCATCAGGGTCTTGTACGAAAGCGGGTTTCGCGCCTTGCACGCGATTGTGCCGTAAGGCGTGTCCTCATCGGTCTTCACGGTGACCATCCCGAAAAGCGGCTTAAGCGCTTCGTACAGCCTTTGGTAATTCGATGAGTCTCTTTTCAGTATTGCTTGAACAAACTGTTGAGTCGGTCCTGGCACCACGTTCGACGCGACCGATATGACGCCGCTTGCTGCAATCTGCGGGTCCATCATCATGTCGAACGTCTTGTCGTCGTCCCCGGAGAGGATGTCGAAGTCTGGTCCGCACAGACGGCGCGTTAGCCTCATGTTGTCGAGGTTGCCCGTTGCCTCTTTGACGGCTCTGAGGGTCTTGAACTGGGAATGGAGAACCGCCAAGTCTTGTGGGAGAAGCTGGGTTCCAGTCCTGCCTGGAATCACGTATGGGATGATTTGGATTTCGGGGAACTTTCGAGCCACGGGTTCAACGTATT
>CAZRIK010000081.1:0-8203 GCA_964600125.1 uncultured Candidatus Bathyarchaeia archaeon | reverse complement strand
CACCCTTAGGCTTGCCACAACTGCAAACTCCCCGGCCCGTGTTTCTAGACGGAACGTGCGACCCTGGTCCTCCTTCCTCGTACAGCCGCGTTGCCGCGGTTTCCTTCGGAAGGGATCTATCCTTTCAGGCCGCACACGTCGGTAACCGTCTGGTTTCAAGCACTTTTCACCCCCCTTCCGGGGCACTTTTCATCTTTCCGTCACCGTACTTGTTCGCTATCGGTCTAGGAACGTGTTTAGTCTTGGAAGTTGATGGCTCCCGTTTTCCCTCACCTAAGTCGAGGTAAAGTACTCTGGGACTCCGGCCCAACTCTACTTGGCTTGTACTTACGGGGCTTTCACCCTCTTCGGCAGGCCGTTTCAGGCCACTTCAGCTTAACCAAGGTGGAGGCAGCCAGGCCCATAACACTACATCCCCCGCAAGTTTCCCTGCGAGGTTCCGTTTGGACTGTTCCCGGTTCGCTCGCCGCTACTAAGGGAATCCCGGTTGGTTTCTCTTCCTCCTCCTACTGAGATGTTTCCTTTCGGAGGGTTCCCGCTCCATTGTAGGAGCATCGTGAAGGCCTTGCGGTCTTCTTGATAGGAAGTCCCATTAGGGTATCCTCGGATCGAAGGTTACTTGCGCCTACCCGAGGCTTATCGCAACTTGTTACGCCCTTCTTCAGCGTCCTAGCCAAGCTATTCACCAGACGGCGTGGCATATCGAGCTTATTTGGTTCCAGCGTCTGTTTGACGTTTAGGCCTATGCGTGGTGTTCATTGTGAGAGATGTTTTGGTTCTCACTTTCACCCTTCGCTCCTCATCACCATTGATGAGGAGGTGCATCTTTTTTTGAGCGATGTGCAAAACTTTTGAGTGCACGACTCTCGATATAAATCTTGCTGTGCTCGAATATAAACCTAGTGAAGTTGCGTTCTTGGCTTCCGTGAACGTTCTGTTTTCTTTTCAGGCTGTTTAGACGGTTTCCAGCTTGTACGTGACTTTTAATCCTTTTAGGGTCTGGTGGACGTTGTCGCTGAGCTGCAAGACCTCGTCTATGGTGACCTGTTTTTTCCAGTCGTAAACGTGGTCGTAGTATCCCTTCATAGGCTCAAACCCCATCGCCCGCAGTCTCTGAACAATTTCCGAGGGGGCTGCTCCTTCGCTGTTAAACCAGATAGTCAGGTAAGTCTTCATTTCAAAAACACCATGCGCCGCTTTCGTTCAGATAATTATATGTTGGCTTGCTGGATAAATTTTTTGAGTCCTACTCGCTTGGAGGAGACCGTTTGAGGTTTACTTCACAACGTTAATATCTCTCTGAGAACACATTTTTTGCAGTACACGACCTCAGCGAATAAGATACAAAATATGGTAAAGGCTGAGAAACCTTATGCGGTCTAAGTATCTTTCAAGGGACGCTTACAAGTTAATTTTGGTTTTAATAGTTTCTTCTGTGTTGATTCTGGACCTTGGTCCAACTGTGAGGCTGGCTTCTGCTGCTTCCGCTGGGTCGTTTATTTACGAGTTTGTTGTCGACAGTGAGGGTTCCACAACGGTCAACATCGTTTACATGACCGAAGAAGCAAGCGGGTCATCGTGGGTTCTTGTTCCGAAATTTTCTGATTGGGCGAACAACACAATAAGGGGAACTGTGACCAGTTGGTTTCTGAACGATTCGGAAAGTGTCGCGGAAGGCTCGTTCTATTTTTATGAGGTATTGTTTTTTTCGTTCACGTCCGACGGTGCCGAATTCGAGATGCATTTCCAGTATAATGTGACTACCGCTGCGATGATTATTGAGCCAGACGGCATTTTCTATTCTCCTCAAATCGGATTCGAATCGGGCAACAGCCTAGAAGCGGTTGTTGATTTTCCAAGTGGCTTCGAGGTAAATGATGTTTTGGCTTACGGAAGTGCAGGTTCTTATAGTCCAAGCTCCAGAAGCTCGACGCATGTCGTTTTTGACAACATACCTGAAGCTGAAAATCTCCTGCGCATCGAGGTAGGGTTCAGCACGGCAAACAAGGAGCCTGAACTGTTGGAGGTTACTGATGGGATTTTTTCTTTTGAAACAGTTCCAAGGTACGCCGAGTATGCTCGTTCGATACTGGACCTTTATAACAGGACATACAATGACCTTGTCGACCTGTTTAATGTCACGTTAGAAGATGCCACCGTGCGGTTCTTTATTCCAGACTTCGAGTCTTTATTTTCTATAGGTGGCTACGTGCCCTTCACTTCGAACAGGATGGGCGACATTCACATAAACTTTGTTTTCACTCGTTACGTTGAAGGATACATCGAAGTCATTGCGCTTCACGAGCTGGTTCACCATTTTCTTTGGAGAGCAGGCGTCTCTCCTCGGGGTTTGCTGTGGTTTCATGAGGGCATGGCGCAGTATGTGAGCATGGAAATTGCGAATACAATTGGCTTCGAAGGGGCTGGGACGATGATTAACGAAATGGAAACGGCGATTTCAGAACTTAAATTAGTGGTTGGAGAAGACTTCGGGTTTCTTCAACAGTGGTCCATAACGAGCCAGCCTCAGGACGTGGGGTCTTATTATGCTGCAGCATACCATGTGGTTAGGTCATTGGCTGAAGGTCGTGGCGGATTAGATTACTATGCACTTTTCTTTAAGCTAATGAACGGCGAAACCATAACAAGCAACGCTGAGCTTGGTTACTTTTTAAGTCTTACCTCGGAAGAGTCGGTTGCAGAGTCGCTGAACAGCTGGGGATTCAACGTTCCAGACCTTTACCTGTATTCGCCTCTGCTTGGAAACGTTAAAAGGGTTCTCAGCGAGGTTAACCCGCTTTTTCAGCCGTACAAGTATATTGCTGAGCTTCTGTACGAACAGGCACTGTCGAACGCTAGACAGGACAGCGTCAACGAAATGAACTTTTTCCTCACAGCAGCAATTTCCGTTGCGAAACTAGCGCCGCTGTTAACATTGATGACAATTTCTGGGATTCTGTTCATCATAATTCTGCTGGCTCTCAAAAACAAAGGCGTGTTCTGGAACTACTGAACCTTAAAGCTACTGATTATTTTTGGCTTGTTTTTCTCTGCTTCCATTCGGACTTTTGCGTAAAGGTTGTTCCCGCATGAGTCCATGCAGACAATTAAGGGACCGAATTTGTCTACCTCGAATGTCCAAACGGCTTCAGGCATTCCCAAGTCCAGCCATTCGACGTTCTTCACCCTTTTTATGAATCGGGAAGCCAAGACTGCTGCTCCGCCCGTGAACGCCCCATAAACTGCACCATGTTCCTTCATCGCCTTGGACGTTTTTTCGTCCATCCCGCCCTTGCCGATAACCAAACGGACGCCAAGATTCCTGATAACCTCATCCTCGAAAGATTCCATCCGCATGCTCGTTGTCGGTCCAGCAGCCAGCACCGTCCATTCGCCATCGGTCTTTTTGACTAAAGGTCCACAATGATAAAGAGGCGACCCATTAAAAACCATGGGTAGCTCCTTTCCCTCATGCAGGAATTCCATTATTCTCTTGTGAGCTGCGTCGCGTGCTGTCAACAAGGTTCCTGTAACGTAAACCACGTCTCCAACCGTTAATCTGCGGACGTCTTCCTCCAGAATGGGCGTCTTAAGCTCAATTTTTTTCAGCTAAACCACTCTCCAAGCAAGGCTCAACAAGCATCTTTCAAAGGTTTATGCGTCAAATATTCAACTTTTCCGTCTGCACAGATGATTGCTGTCGCTTTCCTAGCTGCCCAGCACTGAAACGCTACCGCAACGGGGTAGGATGCGGGATGACGGTGCGCATACTCAACCTTCACAGCCAACGCCGTCGCGTCCCCGCCTAGACCCATCGGTCCAATCCCTGTCTTGTTGACAACCTCAAGCAGTTCACGTTCTAGTTCAGCAGCCTCTACGTTAGGGTTCGGTTCGTCTAACGGCTTCAATAGAGCCTGTTTTGCGAGCTCCATTGCGATGTTTGCTCCGCCACCTATCCCGACGCCTATGATTGTTGGCGGGCAAGGCATCCCTCCGGCTTTGATGACGCAGTCCACAACGAACTCTTTCAGTCCCTTTAAGCCGTCAGATGGTTTCATCATCTGCAGTGCACACGTGTTTTCTGAGCCGCCTCCCTTGGGGAACGCGGTTATTTTTAGGGAGTTTCCTTCCACGATTTTCCAGTGAACGTAGGGAACGTGGTTTCCAGTGTTGTCGTTCGGGTTCTCTTGAGAAAAAGGATTCACAGTGTTTGGGCGCAGAGGAATTTCGTTTGTTGCCTTTTGAACAGCTTTGATGAGGACGCCTTCAATTTTTTCTAGGTTTCTGAACTTTGAACCAGCCTCCAAGTAGAAGGATATTAGACCCGTGTCTTGGCAAATCGGCGTATTCGTTTTTTTAGCCAACTCGATGTTTCCCAGAATTGCCTTAAGTTGGATTTTTCCGATTTGGCTTCTTTCTTTTTCGTACGCGATTTTTAGGGCGTTCTTAACGTCTTCTGGAAGACATGTGACAGATCGCCTCAGCAAGTTCACCGCAACAACCATGACCGTGTCTTCGAGGTTCAAGCGTCCTCTCCTCTGGAACAGAACAGTTTGGTGCCTAACTCTACTTTCTGCCTTCGTCTAATTTAAATATCTTCACGTTCTAGAAATAAGTGGAGACGAAAATGGGCGTCGAAGAAGCTCCTGCCAAAAAAACGTACGGAACCATAGACGAGTTGCCAGGCGTGGGTCCCTCAACCGCGAACAAGCTACGCGAACTTGGGTTCAACACGGTTGAGTCTTTATCCATGGCGACCGTGCGGGAGCTCGTCCAAGCGGGAATAGGGGAACAGAAAGCCTTCGAAATTATCAACGCTGCGAGGTCAACCAGCTCCTTATCGTTCATAAGGGTTGACGAGCTCGCGGAGAAAAGGCAAAGCGTCTCACGCTTGACGACTGGAAGCAAAAAACTCGACCTCCTCCTAGGAAAAGGAGTAGAAACCCAGTCCATAACCGAATTTTACGGCGAATACGGGTCGGGAAAAAGCCAGATTGCCCATCAGCTGTGCGTCAACGTTCAGCTGCCTCTTGAAAACGGAGGCTTAGACGGCGGCGCACTTTACGTCGACACCGAAAATACGTTCAGGACGGAACGCATCGCGCCGATGGCTCAGCACGTTGGCTTGGAAGTCGAAAAGGCTTTCAGAAACATTATTTTGGCTGAAGCTTACACTTCGGACCACCAGATGTTTCTGCTGGAGAACGCCGACAAGGTCATCAAGGAGAACAACATTCGGCTGATTGTCGTGGACTCTTTGACAGCGCACTTCAGAAGCGAGTACATCGGTAGAGAAAGCCTCGCGGAAAGGCAGCAGAAACTCAACAAGCACATGCACAAACTTATCAAGCTAGCCAGAGCCTTCAACGCGGTTGCGTTGGTGACCAATCAGGTTATGGCGAGTCCAGACGTTTTTCTTGACGAAGCCGTTCGACCGATCGGCGGACACATCGTGGCGCATACGAGTCACACGCGCATCTTTCTACGCAAAGCCAGACGTGGACCTGTAAGAATCGCGCGGTTGGTTTCAAGCCCTTACCTTCCAGAAGGGGAATGCCTGTTCAAGATAACTGAAAACGGAATAGAAGACGTAGAGGAAGACCAGCAGAGCGTGGAGTAACATGAGCGTTCCCTTAGCACACATGACCCGGCTGTTTCAGCTCGTTACGGAAAGAAAGTTTGCTGAAGCAGAGAGGATTCTTGAGCGGATAACGGCTAGGATGATGAAGACTGGGCAACAGGAATTCAACAGGGGGTACTTGGAAGCGTTAAGCGGAATAATCCTCACCTACCGTTCAAGCGGCGAGTCTTACGAGTTTTTCAGCAACCTCGACATGAATGACGGTGAAGCTTTGAAGAAGCATTATAAGGATTTTTTGGAGAATTCGCAAAGCCGTTTTCACGCTGATTACGACAGAGGCTACTTTTCGGCGCTGTCTGATTACATGCGCGTTGTCCTGAAAACGGCTAAGGGAAAGACTGAGGCTGAACTAAACCGGGACTAGGCTTTGCTGTAGGGTGTATATTAGAATCCAGACGAAAAGCCACGTGACGACGTACATTCCGACTCCTGTTTTGGTGACAACCGAGAGTTTCTCGACTTTCTCGATAAAAACTTGCCTCAAAACCCAGTCTGCGCTGAAGTAAACCATAAGACATATTCCTATCGCAGCTAGGATATTATTGACTCCCAAAACAAAGCATAAGACGGCTGTGACGACGCCGAGTGGAATCTTGATTGCATAAATAAGGTTTAAGGTCTCCAATTAGTATCTACCTCGGGTGTGTGTGTTGAAGGAGGAGATGAACAGTTTCGACATCGCTGTGGTCACCGCGGAACTTGACCGCATGGTTAGCGGGCATAGAGTTGACAACATTTACCAATTAAATCCTAAAACCCTGCTATTAAACCTTCACGGAAAAGAAGGCGCCCGCACCAACCTAATTGTTGAAGCAGGCAGAAGAGTCCACGCGACTTCGTACGATTTTGAGAAACCTTCGAAACCCGCGGGCTTCTGCATGCTGCTCAGAAAATACCTGCGGAACGGAGTGGTCGAAAAGGTTCAGCAATACATGTTTGAACGCATCGTGGGCATAACCGTCTCATGCAAGGGTGAACAGTTCAACCTTATCGTTGAGGTTTTCGGTGAAGGAAACGTTATTCTCGTGAGCCCACAAGGCAAGATACTGCATGCTCTGAGTTACCGAAGGATGAGGGACAGAAACGTCATCCGTGGCGAAGAGTTTGTCTATCCTCCTCCCATAGGCGAGGACCCGAAGACCCTGAAGCGCGAAAACCTAAATTCTCTGAAGAGTCGTGGGCAAATTGAAACCGTTAAAGCGGTCGCTAGGTTCATGGGCATAGGCGGTTTTTACACTGAAGAGATTCTATTGCGTTCAGGAATACCGAAGGATAAGCAGTGCGTGTCTCTCAGCGACGGAGACTTGGACGCAATGTATGAGAGTCTGCAGGAGCTTCTTTCGAACACTTTTGGTGGACAGCTGGAACCATGCATCTTAGTGGACGAAAGTGGCAGCGGGGTCGACGTTGCTCCGTTTCTTCTGAAAAAACATGAAGGCTTAGAACGCATTCAGTTTACAAGTTTCAACGAAGCTTTGGACGAGTTTTACACGAAAGCTGCTGTTGGAACAAAAACGCGGGATGTTAAGAACCTTACTTCTCAGGAAACGTCTCGGCTTGAAAGGATTCTGCAGGAACAGGAAAAGGCTTTGCGTGAGTCTCAACAAAATGCTGAGGTTTACAGGAAAATCGGCGACGCTGTTTTCCTTCATTTGAACGACCTACAGTTTTTGCTCCAAAGAGTTATGGCGGAAAAACGGGAAGGCAAAGACTGGAAGCAAATATCTGAAACTTTAAAAAAGGAAAAAGGTGAATCATGGACGCCAGCTGTTTTTTTTGAAGCCTTGAATCCTGATGCTTTAACGGTTCAGGTTTCCGTTGAAGGTCAGTCTTTCGGCTTGGACCTTAAACAATCAGCTCAGAAATGCGCGTCTGATTATTACGAGATGGCTAAGAAGGCTAAAAGGAAAGCTGCGGGAACCCAAAGTGCCATCGAAAAAATCCGTGAACAAACCGCCAAGGCACAGCTTCAAGAAACTGAAAAGGTCGAAAGGGCTTCTGAGCTGCCGACGGTTGCCAGAAGAAGGGAATGGTTCGAAAAGTTCCGTTGGTTCCGTTCTTCAGACGGGTTCCTCGTAATCGGCGGCAGAGACGCAGCCACAAACGAGATAATCGTCAAGAAACACACGGACCCCAAAGACTTAGTCTTTCACGCTGAGGTGCAGGGGGCGCCGTTTGTTGTGGTTAAGACTCAAGGCGCGGCGCCTTCTGAACAGACGGTCGAGGAGGCAGCTCAGTTCGCAGCGTCTTATTCTCACGCTTGGAAGGGAGGCTTAGGCGCGGTTGACGTTTATTGGGTTCGACCTGAACAGGTAAGCAAGACTCCTCCTTCAGGCGAGTATCTGCCGAGAGGTGCCTTCATGATTTATGGGACAAAGAACTTCGTTAAAGGCGCAATATTGGAGGTTGCTGTCGGCTTGACGAAGGAGGACCAAAATCTGCGTGTCATTGGTGGACCAGCAGAAGCTGTCGCACGCCAAACGAAAATTTACGTTAAGCTGGTTCCCGGAAGAGAGCCCAGCGGCAACCTTGCTAAGCAGATACGAAAAAAATTCGTTGAGA
>CAZRIK010000080.1:0-8231 GCA_964600125.1 uncultured Candidatus Bathyarchaeia archaeon | reverse complement strand
ACCACAGGTTTATCGATGGAGACAGCGACCTGTTTTCCAGCTTCAGCTGAGGAAATGGCTTCGCCTTTTTCTTGAATCTGAAGTATCTCACCTAGCTCTTTCCCTTCGACCGTGACCAATCGTTCTTTGGGCTTGATTTTTCCCGCAAGAACCTCCACTCCGACTATGGCGGGTTTTGCTTTCCTGAACACATAGCCCGACATGACCTTGATTTTGGCTGGTGCTGTGAGCCTTTCGAACTCGTGTTTTTCGCGAGATTCTTTTTCTGCCCGCATCCATTTCAGGTACTCGTCGATTAGATGGTAAATTATGACCTCTCGGAAAATCGGGACTTTCCGATTTTCAGCCTCTTCCTCTGCTTCCTGAAGAATTTTCACGTTGAAACCTAAAACCGCAGCGTACAGGGGTTCACTTTCCTTGACAGCAGCAGCTTCAGTGATGTCCCTTTTCGAAATGTCGCCAACATCTGCGAGTCGAATGGGGATTCCCTCATTCTGCAGGCTCTCGGCTATTGCTTCCAATGAACCTAGAGCGTCAGTTTTTAGAACTACGCCGTCTATGTTGGTTGACACTCGGATTTTTTGTATTTCGTCTGAAACCTCGCTAAAGTACGTTGCTAACTTATTTTTCGAAGGAACAACGTAAAGAGGAGCGCCAGCTAGAGCCTCATCAAGGTTGGGCGCAGCAATTTTTACACCAGCAGCTGCGGAAACCTCGTCTACTACCGAGAACCTGTCTCTTGGGTCCCTAATCTCGTCAAGAGGCTTAGGCAACAGAATAGCGCGGACTGTTGTTTCGATTGGTCCGCTTTTTCCGCCCAAGATGATTGTGTCGTTTTTTCGCAGGACGCCGTCGTAGATAACCGCGTTGACTGTTACGCCTAGTCCAACCTCTTCCTTGACTTCTAAGATTGTGCCTTTCGCGGGACCCTTCGTAGTCTGCAGTCTGCTTTGGAGGAACTGTTGCGTAAGCCCCGTTAGGACCGCCACTAATTCAGTTATGCCTTCGCCTGTCTTGGCGCTCGTTGGCACAATGGCGATGGTGCGCGTAAAATCCGTGATTCTGTCGAACCTGTCGGTTCTGAATCCCATTTCGGAAAATTTTCCAATAATGGTGTACAAATGTTCGTCCACGGACTGCTGAACAAACTTGTCCTGTTTCCCAAAAGACTCCGAGAAAGAAGAAGTGTGATGAGATTTCCACCCAGCGATTCGGTCAACCTTGTTCGCTGCCACCAGAAAAGGCGTCCGTCTCAACTTCAGAATTTCAATAGACTCGAGTGTCTGGGCTTCAAACCCTTTTACGATGTCGATGACCAAGACCGCTATGTCTGCCACACCACCTCCACGACGCCTCAAGTTCGCGAACGCCTCGTGCCCAGGCGTATCAATGACCAGAAGACCCGGAATCTTCACGTCTCCGCCCAATTTTTGGAGAAGCGGTCCTGCTAGTTCTTTCAGTGTTTCAACTGGGAAGAAGCTGGCACCGATGTGTTGCGTCATTCCTCCTGCCTCCCTCGCCTGCACGCTGCTTTTGCGTATTTGGTCAAGCAGAAGCGTTTTTCCAGTGTCCACGTGTCCGAGGACGCAAACGATCGGTTGTCTTAATGGCATAGGGCTTCTTCCTTTTTTAATTTTGAATTCGGCTAATCAGGAGCTTTAACTTTTTTGGAGGATTTGTTTCCAATCCACGTTTTCTTTGACAAGTTTTTTGGCTCGGTTTATCCTTACGTTATCTGATGGCTTGATATGCCCGACGATTTTTTGAATTAGCTGCAAAGTCGTGTACGTGTCGAACGGCACAAGAATCATCGGAACCTTCAGTTCATCGGCTCGCGGAAAAATTTTCACGCTGGGATGCAAATTCCCTGTAAGAACCAGAGCGGAAACGCCTGCTTCCAAAGCAGCGAATATGATGTCTGTCCTGTCTCCTCCAGTTATGACCAGTTCGTTCTTAGCTTTCCTGAAGTACCTGACAGCGCTTTCGGGAGTCATCGCGCCTATGAGGACGGTTGAAACAGTTTTTTCCATGCCGTCCTTTCCTGCTAGGATTTTTCCTCCGATCGCCGTATAGATTTCGTTGACCATGAGGGCGTTCATTGTCCTGTCTTCTGGAATTATGCCTATGACTTTTATTCCGTTCTTTTCAATGGCGGGTTTAGCGACGTTTTTGGCTTTCAGCATTTTGGCTGGAGGAACCTGATTCAAAACGACGCCGCATAATTCAGCCTTCCATTTCGCGCAGTAATCCCGAGCTTGGAGGACATCGTCAACCACAAGATCGTCCTCAAACCTTTCGACAAGAAGGATTTTCGCGTCGAAGTCAACAGCCAGCTTAGGCACTGGGCAACCGAGGAAAGCCCCAACAGACAATGTGGTAGGGCCTTCGATTAAGACTAATTCCTTCCCCCGAGAAACCGTTCTGTAAGCTAATTCCAGTTTGTTCGCAACCTCGGAAGCTTCAACGTCTGTGAACTGCTCGATGAACGCTTCTTTTCGGATGACGAGGGGACACACGGAACTTGATTCGTCTTTTATGTTCAGAATCGTTCTCATCGTTTCAGCGTCTTCGTCCAGCGGCTCCCCTTTCTCGTTCGTTGCGCTTGCTACGCCCACTGGCTTGAAATAGCCCACGTTTTGACCCAAGTCTTTGGCAATAGAAGCTAGCGCTATGGTTACGAGGCTTTTTCCTGCAAGTTCCTTGGTTGAGGCTACGTAGATTGCTTTTTTGTTCATACTATTCTCCTTCTTCCGTTAATCACTTAGTTATCACCATTTTTATGTCTACTGCAACACATCCCTTTTTCTCTTCGTAAACGAACAGCGGATTAATTTCCATCTCAACAATTTCCTCGAACTGGCTCATGATCTGTGAGATTTTCAAGATTACGTCAACCACAGAATCGACGTCAGATGGCGATTCGCCTCTTACGCCCCTAAGAAGGGTGTACGCTTTGGTTTCTTCAATCATCTCTTTTGCTTCCGATTTTGTGAGAGGGCATAAGCGATACGAAACGTCTCGGAGAAAGTTGACGTATATTCCTCCCAAACCGAACATCATGAGAGGACCGAACTGGGCGTCCCTAACAGCGCCCACAATTACCTCTTTTCCCTTGGGAACCATCTCCTGAACGAGAACTCCGAATATTCTGGCTTGAGGCATCAAACCTTGTATCTTGCCTAGAATGATGTCGTAATTTCGCTCTACTTCGGCACGTGAGGCTATATTGAGCATGACTCCTCCCAAATCTGTTTTGTGCAGAATCTCGGGAGAAACAACCTTCAGTGCGACGGGGTAACCGATTGAGTCCGCCATTTGTCCTGCTTCATCCGGAGACCTAGCTATCGTTGCTTTAGGCACCGAAATCCCGCATTGCTGTGCAATCCTGAAAGATTCGTCTATCGTGGGGACTAACCTGTCATCGGCGCGTATTTCGGAAAGAATCTGCCTAACAGCCTCAACGTCAATCTGCGCAGAAAACGATGGCTCCTCGTTTGGTTTCTTGAGGATCGAACCGTAATCGTACATCATCTTAAGGGCGAACGCGGCTGACTCAGGGAAAGGATAGTTAGGAATATTGTTTTTCAACAACGTTTTTACAGCAACAGAATCGTCGTCGAGCCCCATAAATGAAGTAATAATTGGTTTATCCGATGATCCCCTGACCTTAGCGATAACCTCGGCAACCTTGTCTGAAGGCGTCATGGCTTGAGGAGTCAAAATAACTATGATCCCGTCTATGTTCTGGCTCTTAAGCCCAGCCTTCAAGGCCAGTTCGTATCGGCTTTCGTCCGCGTCCCCCAAGACATCCAGAGGATTGTTTAGGCTCGCGTGAGGCGGAAGCAGACTTCGCAGCTCCTCTATAAGTTCAAACTCAAGCAACGGCAGCCCCAAACCGTTTTTTTCGCAGGCATCAGCAGTCAAGATTCCGGGACCGCCGCCGTTAGTTATTATCAGTATGTTTCTGTCTTTGGGCAACGGTTGATCCTCGAACGCTAAAACGAGCTCAAAAAGCTCCTCTAACGTGTTGACCCTGAGTACGCCAGCCTTCCTGAAAGCAGCTGAGAAGGCTGTGTCTGAGCCAGCAAGCGAACCCGTGTGAGAAGAAACAGCTCTCACGCCCACATCGGTTGTCCCCGCCTTCAACGCAATAACTGGCTTCCTCTCAGAAACTTTTTTTGCTTCCTCGATGAAGCGGCGTCCGTTCTTGACGCCCTCAACGTACAGTCCCACCGCCTTCGTCTGTTCGTCGTCAGCCAAAGCTTCGAGGAAGTCTGCGGCGTTCAAGTCAGCCTCGTTCCCCAAGCTGATGAAGCTCGTGAACCCGACATCGTTCTGAAGCGCCCAGTTCAAAATTGCACTTCCTAAAGCCCCGCTTTGCGAAATAAAAGCAATGTTCCCGACTGTGGGCTGGGCTGCGGCGAAAGAAGCGTTCATGCGGCTTTGGGTGCTGATGAATCCGAGGCAGTTTGGTCCCTGCATCCGCATGTTGTATTTCTGGCACACGGCGAGGAGCTCCTTTTCGAGCTGCGTGCCTTCTCTGCCTGTCTCGCTGAATCCTGCTGAGACAACGACTAAACCTTTTACGCCCTTTTTTCCGCATTCCTCAGCAACCATTGGCACTATCTTGGCGGGGACAGCAATCACGGCGAGATCGATCTGATCTGGGACATCCGAGATGTCGCCGTAACATTTTATGCCTAGTATTTCGTCCGCTTTTGGGTTGATTGGGTAAAGTTGACCCTTGAATCCGCCTTCGACGAGGTTTCTGAATATTCTGTGACCTACCTTCTCTGGCTCCCTGCTTGCTCCTATGACGGCGATTGATTTTGGCTTAAAGAAGGCTTCGAGCTTCATTCGTTGACCTCGTTAATGTTTGGCTTGTAACGGTGCGCCTTATGAGGGCGTTGTCTAATATTTATGTGCAGCTGATTCTTATTTAGGTGACGATGCGATATTAATAAAGGTGTTTTTCTCATGAACGCCGCGCACGAATTGCGTCAAAGGTCTTATGACGAAAAGAAGACGAGTCTTGGCGAAGCCCTCAGCCTGATAAAGACTGGCGACCACATCTTCATCGGGTCAGCGTGCGGCGAACCCCAATTCCTCGTAAACGGGCTTGTCGAGAAAGCCAGCCACCTCGCGGACAACGAGATTCTCCACGTTCACACCTTAGGCGTCGCGCCCTACGCAAAGCCCATCTACTCCGACAGGTTCAGGTTAAACGCCTTTTTTGTCGGAGTCAACACGCGGTCAGCCGTCGCCGAGGGAAGAGCGGACTACACTCCCATGTTTCTATCTGAATTGCCCAAGCTCATAGCCAAGGGCATGGTTCCCATCGACGTGGCTCTCATTCAGGTTACGCCTCCTGATGAACACGGTTTCTGTAGCTTGGGGGTTTCGGTTGAAATCACGAAGACGGCGTCTGGGAAGGCTAAGCTCGTGATTGCTCAGGTGAACAGGGAGATGCCTCGCGTGTTGGGTGACAGTTTCGTTCACGTAAACGACGTTGACGTGATCGTTGAGCACGATGAACCGATTCTGGAGACTCCGCATTCTGAGCAGGACATAGTCTCTGGCAGAATCGCGAAGCACGTGACGGACTTGGTGGAGGACGAGTCGACCCTTCAAATTGGCATAGGAAGCGTGCCAGACTCTGTCCTCGACTCGTTGGGAGACAAGAAAGACCTCGGAATACACACGGAGCTACTGACGGAGGGAATTGTCGACCTAGTGGAGGACGGCGTTGTCACCTGCTCGAAGAAGACGATAAACCGAGGAAAGATAATTGCCTCCTTCGCGATGGGGACACGGCGCCTCTACGACTTCATCGACAACAATCCAATGGTGGAATTTTACGAGTCGGACTACGTGAACGACCCGTTTATTATCAGCCAGCACGAGAAGATGGTTGCGATAAACCAAGCCTTGGAAGTGGACTTGACGGGTCAGGTCTGCTCGGATTCTTTGGGTTACCGCTTCTACAGCGGTTTAGGGGGACAGGCAGACTTCATGAGGGGAGCCAACATGTCGAATGGCGGAAAAGCCATAACGGTGCTTCCGTCAACCGCAAAGAAGGGGAAGGTCACGCGCATTAAGCCTCTATTGTCTAAAGGTGCAGGAGTCGTGTTGACAAGGGGCGACGTAAATTACGTAGTCACGGAATACGGCGTCGCAGCGTTGAAGGGGAAAGCGATAAAGGAAAGGGCACTTTCGCTGATCAACGTTGCCTTTCCCAAGTTCAGGAACGAGCTGCTGGCTTGGGCAAAGAACCATCACTATGTTCCTCAGGAAGTTATGTCCTTTCCGGAGATTGAATATCCAGAGGAACTCGTCAAAAATGTAACACTGAAGAACGGATCAAAGGTTGTGTTGCGCCCAATTAAGCCTTCGGACGCCACGTTGAAGCAGCACCTGTTCTATTCGCTGTCAAAAGATGCTGTCACTAAACGTTACCTCGGCTCATTGAAGACCATGCCTCTGAAACGCGTGTGGCCTTACGTCATCGTAGATTACGTGAATGAGATGGTGCTGGTGGGAACAACAACGGAGGAGGGAAGAGAAAACATAATCGCGATAGGAAGCTACTCGCGCGTCCCAAACACGGACCTAGCTGAAGTGGCACTTTTGGTCAGGGACGACTGGCAAAACCAAGGTCTAGGCACAACGCTTTTACGATATTTGGCTGAGACAGCACAAAAGTATGGGATTACGGAGTTCACAGCGTGGGTCTTGAAGGACAATAACCGAATGATTCACATTTTCAGGAAATCAGGATACCAGATGAAATACGGAATCGAAGGAGACCTCTACCACGTAAACTTGGAACTCAAAAAACCATGAAAAAAGTCTAGGACTTCTTAGACGGTTTCTTGAAGTCTGAGGCTATTTTTTCCTTGACTTCTGCGAAGTGTTCAGTGATTTTTTCGGGAGAAAGCCCTCTTTTGGTGTATGCTGAAAAAAGACGGGCGTATTCGTCTGGATTAGCGGAAAGTTGCTCAGCATATTTTGCGATGTGAGCGCCAGCGATTCTTTTCTCGTCTGGCAAAACCTCTTCGTTGTGAGGAACCTCAACTCCTGCGTCCAAAAGTCCTTTCAGGACGCTGAAGACGTCTGCACCTTTGGACGGAATCTGGAGACCGATGTCCAAGACGGCTACTTTCACGTCTTTGGCTTTAGTCTTGTATCCGCAAAGTAGCCCCGTCAGATACGAAGCTGGAAGGTTGTTGAGGCTTCCAAGATAGCCGTATTTCTTTCTTAATTCGCCAGAATGAGCTGAGGTGACAACTATGTCGCCTTTAATGTCAGGTTCCACTAACTGAACTAGGACGTTTTTGCTGGTTCTTCTGACAACAATCCTCGGAAGTCCTGATGCCACCAGCCTTTTTCTTAGACCAAAATTTGTTTTTCCTTCTTTCCGCCGCCTGTAAGGAACGTTGTATCTTGGACCTTTCCTCATCACCTTCTCCTCCTAAGACCATGTGCTTCCATGTAACGGTCAAGGTCTGCCACCGAACGGAATGAACCGCTTTTCGACATAATGTAGAGCTGCCGATAGACGGTTTCATTAAATGCGTGTGTGTCCCTTAGTCCACGGAGCCTCTTCCTCTGGGCTCTCACCCTTTTCATCCACGCCTCTTTGGAGGGAGTTCTGGCGCCCTTCGTTCCTTTTCGGCTTCCCTGTCCCCTTCTTTTTCCAGCAACTTTTTTTTCGTGAATACGTCGAGCGCGTGCTCTGCTTATTCCTTGTATAGGCGTCTTTTTGATGGCTCTGTCTCCGATGAGCCTTCTAATTTCCTCTCTTGAGATGGCTAACTCCACATCGTCAGCTCTATCAGGGTCAATCCACACCCTGTTTTCGCCCACCTTCAGTATCTCCGCAGCCATGCGACGTTGACTCACTAAACTCATAACACATCATTCTCCAACGCGGTGTTTCTACTCCTTAGTTTCCTTTTTCTCAGCGGACGGTTTTCCCAGTTCTTTGAATTCTCTTGGGTTCAGAACGTGGATTCCCATCTCTCTGGCTTTGTTTAGTATTTCAATCCTGTTTTTGTTGCTGACTGTGTGGGCTATTCTTGCTGCTTCTGATTCTGGTTTGATCTTGCCTAAGTCATCAACGTTGTGGACCATGATTTCCATGAATCCTGAAGGGTGCAATCCCCTTGAGTCTTTTGGTCCGCGGTAGCCACTTCCGGGCGATTTAGGCCATCCTTTAACCTTCTTTCGCA
>CAZRIK010000079.1:0-8312 GCA_964600125.1 uncultured Candidatus Bathyarchaeia archaeon | reverse complement strand
GACCCTTCTTCTTCAGGATTTGGGCGCACCTCAAAACCAAAGCCTCAAGGTAAACGGTGGGAATGCTCATCTCGTCCATCATCGGAACAGGGCTCATCCCAGTTCCCCCGCCAGCACCGTCGAAAGTGACGGCGTCAATCTTCGCCTCGGAAACCATCTTCATCGTGTAAGCCACTGCGGACGGCCTGTAAGCGCCCGTTTTGAGGAAGACGCGTTTTGCGCCTCGGTCCCTCAGCCACTCAATGTCTTCAACGAAAGATTTTCCTTCAGGTATGCCTACGCGGCTGTGCCTTTCGAACGAAGTGAAAACTCCGTCCTTGAAGGATTCCTGCGCCACTGGGTCTTCTGGATCTGGGTAAACGAGATAACCCCTTTTCTTGAGCAAGATTGCCTTCGCCAAGTCCCGAATTCGGACTTCTCCGCCAATGGCTTTGGCTCCCTGCCCCCACTTGCGTTCGATGATGTTGACTTCCAGCTTCGAAAGGGCGTACTCGTCCACGCCGAGACGCTGGTCCTCAACGTTAGTTTGAACGATGACGTCGCCGTGCTTCCCGTCCCAAAACTGCCGAAAGATGTCTACCCTACGTTTCAATTCTTTAGAATAAGACAACTTACCCTTCACAATGGTTGAGTCAGGGTCCATTCCGCACACGTTTTCTCCGACGATGATGCCTATGCCGGACAGTGCTGCTCCAGCAGCCAAGCCAGTCCAATTCAGCCTCGCCACGTCCGTCGACCCGAATGCGCCGATGAACATTGGAAGCTTCAACGGGACGCCGCCTATAGTAGTGTCGGTTTTCACGTTCTCGAAGAAAGCCTTGTCTGAAACAGGTTCGACGCCGTGAACCTCAAAAAGCCCAGCTTGGATGTTGAAGTGCGACCAATCCAAGCCGAAGTCTTTAAGCGCAGCTGCGGTGCTGAAGCCGTACTGAACAGGCTCCGGATAAAGGGCTTCTCTTCCCCTGAAGGCTGAAAGACTAATCTCGCAGAGGACGGGACAATCCCTGATGCATATTGGGCACATCCCGCTTATTCCGCTGACGTCTCTGACGCGGGTGGTCGTTCCAGTTGTTGATTTTCCGTTAAGGTAAGATGAATTTCGTAACACTCTTTCAGGCATACTTCGTCACCTTTCAGGTTCAAGGACCAATATTCAGCGATGAACCCTTCTTTCATCTTCAGAACTATTTTTTAAAGTTTTTGGTTTCCATTTATAAGCAGGATGAAAAACGTTCAATTAGACGTTCTTTTAAGCGATTATCTTTCAATTTGGGGTCCAGTCTACGACGTTATGCTGAAAGAAGAACCTGCCATCAGCGTTCTAGTATGCATACAAATTGCCGTAAGGTCTACGAGAAATCGGAGCAATCTTTGTGAAGTTGCCTTTCATGATGCTTTCATAGTCACAGCCAAAATACTTACAGAATTCGGACGTCAATTCACTGATGAGACGCACGTCCTCTTCATTGACGGCTGTAGCCTCAACCTCTTTACCTAAGTGGCTCACTTCTCCCCGCACATAGATGACGCCGCCGTGCATTCCTGTTCCGACGAACCTCGCTTGATGCCTTTTCTTTTCGCCCAAGTTTAAGCCTAAAACAAGCATCACTCCGCCTGCCATGTACTCGCCCAAAAAGTCGCCCGCTGTCCCACCTACAACGAGGCATGGTCGTTTGTCCAAGTACTCCTTCATGTGGATGCCCACCCGGTAGCCGACGTCGTCTCTGACGAAAAGTTTGCCTCCACGCATCGAGTAACCCGTAACGTCGCCGGCGTGCCCATGAACAATTATACGCCCATCATCCATGGTGTTCCCGCAGCAGTCCTGAGCGTTCCCGTAGACAACTATTGTGGGACCGTTCATGAAGGCTCCGAGGTCGTTTCCCGGCGTACCGTTTATGTCGATGACTATTATCTTGTCCAAATCTGTCCCAATGTACCTTTGCCCGTAAACGTTTCGGATCTCAATTTTTTCTGCACCATTGTTGCTTAAGGCTCTAAGCAAAGTGTTGAGGTCCCTATAGTGCAAGTCGGCAGCGTCAACGAAGTACGTGCTTTCTTTCGCCTTCACTCGGGACAGAAACTTCCGACCAACTTCACCAACCAATCCTTCCGTTTTATCCATGTGAACCAACTCCTAATCTCCAGCCATCTTGACTCCGAGAATTCTACATTCCGTTTCAGTTAGTCCCACAGCTCGCAGGTGGAGGCGGTTTCCGCGAAGGCTTTCAACAGCGTTGATGCCCATGCCTCCCATCATCTCCTTAATCTCTAGGCTCCACGCATTGAGCAGGTTAACGAGCCGTCTGGAAGCAATGTTCGGGTTAATCCTCTTGGCTATCCACGGGTCAGTCGTCGTAATCCCCCATGGGCACTTGCCAGTGTAGCATTTCTGGCAAACCGTGCAACCCATAGCCACAAGAGCCGAAGTCGCAATGTAAACCGCGTCGGCGCCAAGCGCTATTGCCTTAACAATGTCGGCGCTGCTTCTGATGCCCCCAGCAGCCACGATCGAAGCCTTGTTCCGTATGCCTTCGTCGCGTAGCCGCTGATCCACGGACGCAATAGCCAACTCGATAGGTATGCCCACGTTGTCGCGGATAACCCTAGGCGCGGCGCCCGTCGAACCTCTCACGCCGTCCAACGCTATGATGTCCGCTCCAGCCCGAACCATCCCGCTCGCAATCGCAGCTGAATTGTGAACCGCAGCGATCTTCACCGAAACAGGCTTCGAATAGTCCGTCGCCTCCTTTAATGCGTAGATGAGCTGCCGCAAGTCCTCGATCGAGTAGATATCATGTTGAGGCGCAGGCGAAAGAGCATCCGTGCCCACGGGAATCATGCGTGTCCTCGAAATGTCCTCGGTCACCTTCTCTCCCGGCAGGTGCCCTCCAATGCCAGGCTTCGCCCCTTGACCTATCTTGATTTCGATGGCTGCCCCCACGTCTAGGTATTTTGGATGCACGCCGAAACGTCCAGAAGCAACCTGAACGATCGTGTGGCTGCCGTACTTGTACAGTCTCGGGTCCAGTCCTCCCTCGCCAGTGTTGAAGTACGTGCCGAACTCGGTTGCCGCTCGGGCTAAAGACTCGTGAACGTTGAGGCTTGTCGCACCGTACGAGATGGCTGAAAACATGATGGGCGCTTCGAGGCAAAGTTGAGGGGCGAGCTCCGTCAAGAGCACAGTGTCCCCTTCATTGTTCTCCAGCTCAAGATGATCAGGCTTCGACCCCAGATAGGTTCTGGTCTCCATGGGTTCTCTGAGCGGATCAATCGAAGGATTCGTAACTTGGCTGGCGTTCAAGACAAGTCGGTCCCAGAACGTGAAATTCGGCTTGTCACAGCCCATTCCTGTAAGAATTACGCCTCCAGTTTCAGCCTGCTTCTTCACAGCTATTATGGCTTCTTGGGTCCAGTTGTCGTTCTCCTTGTAGGCGTTTGGGTTCTTGGTTATGGTTATTGCGTTCGTGGGACAGAAGACGACGCAGCGTTGGCAGTTTGTGCAGTTCACGTCTTTGCTGTATATTTTGTCGTCCTCAGCGTCGTAATAGTGAGTCTCATACGTGCACTGGTTGACGCAGACCTTACATCTTATGCATCGTTCCTCGTCTCTGTGCACCATGTATTCGGGAGTAAGGTAGCTCCTCATTTCGCCAGAACCTCCAAGACTTTAGCTGCTTTCAGCCTGCCAACAACGGGTTCGCCGCCCCGAGGGTTCCACGACCTGTCAAGCGTTGGGGAAACAAGGCGTATGGCGGATTCCTCTGACGAAAGGTAAAGAAAGTCGCCTCGTGTTCCAGCGCTTAGGGGACGAAGCTTGATGCGGTCGGTTAACCCGATCATTTCTCCGTGATGCGCCACGACAACGCTGAAGGGACCGTTCATTAACAGGCTACCGTACGTTTGCCGAAGAGCCTTCAGAACGCGGGCTTTCTCTGGTTCAAGGCTGTCGATTTCTTCCCAAAGCGGAGCAGCCACAATCTGGGCAACTATGTTGATTGGCAGTTTTTGCCGACGCATAAGAAGGTCAAAAGCATAAGCCAAAACTTCGGTGTCCGTCTGCATCGTGCACCTGTAACCGAACATTTCCAGATAACGGCGGTTTATCCCGTAAGACGAAAGTTCCCCGTTATGCACCACCGTCCAGTCAAGGATGTTGAAAGGATGCGCCCCTCCCCACCAGCCTGGCGTGTTCGTTGGAAACCGCCCGTGGCAAACCCACATGTACCCTTCGTACTCTTCGAGGCAGAAGAACTCGGCAACGTCTTCCGGGAACCCGACGCCTTTAAAGACGCCCATGTTTTTGCCGCTTGAGAAAACGAAGGCTTTGCCTGTCTCCGTGTTGATCCGCATAACCTGTTCCAGCACGTAGTCGTCCGCAGTTTTGGTTGACAGTTTTTTGGCATTGGGTTGCACAAAGTACCGCCATACTTGCGGAGGGTCACGGACGTTCGCCTCTTTTGTGGGCAGTTCTTCGTCCTGAACGACCTCGAAAGATTCTTTGAGCAGTTTGTCGGTCTTCTTCTTTGCTTCTCCGCTTAGATACATTATGTGAAGGGCGTAATCATCCGCGTGCTCGGGGTAAATGCCGTAGACGGCGAATCCTCCGCCGAGACCGTTTCCCCTTTCATGCATGTTCGATATGCCTCTGACGGGGTCTTTTGAAGAGAAACGTTTGCCCTGCAGGTTCATCATGCCGAATATTGAGCAGCCCGCGAAGTCCTTGTCATCGCTGTATCTGCAGTTCATTCTGGCGATGTCGTCCACTTTGTTCCCTCCAAAAACAATTTTCTTCTAATGTCAGAAGGCAAAGATGCGAGACTGAAATCGTCAGAAACGAGCTGGCTTCCAAAAATTTTGGCGTCCAATCGGCTGTGCATTAGGTAGAATAGTATTCCAGCTCTTTCAACGTCATTTACAAGCGTGAAGCCTACAATAATGTCATTTCTGAAAACTATCTTCCGATAAACGTTCCTCGCAGAATCGTGCTGAATCACCACGTCATATTCGTCGCCGTTCACTGGATTAACAAGCCCAACTGAAATGACGGAAACCCCAAAATACTTCAGGGCACTCATGGCTGTTCCGCCTGGAAACTCAGCCTTCTTTCCCGCCATGTTATACCCAGCCACTCTTCCTCCGAGGTGCGCAGTAGGCCAAAGCGGCAATACTCGGTTTTCATCGAACACAAAGTCGTAGACTTCAGCGACATCTCCGCAAGCGTAAACATCCGGGACGTTCGTGCGCATGCGTCTATCCACGATGATGCCTCGATTGGTCTTCACATCGGTGCCTGCGACCAGTTCAGTGCGTGGAATTACGCCGATTGCGAAAACCACCATGTCGCACTGTATCTCTTCGCCGTTGCTTAGAACAACTCCGCCGACAGCCGTGTCGTCGTTTAACCTGCCGATTATGGTTTTTACTGTTTGCCCTGTGATTATGGTGACTCCTGAATCTTCCATGAAGTCTCCGATGATTCTTGAAGCTGCCTCGTCCAGGATGAGATTAAGGATTCTGTCCTTAAGTTCGATGATTGTGACTGCGACTCCTCGTTCAACCAAAGCATCAGCGACGCTTATTCCGATTAATCCGCCACCAATGACAACCGCTTTTTGACTCTTTTTTGCGGTTGCTGCGAGACGTTCAGCGTCAGAAATCGTCGTGAACGTGAAGACGCCCTTTTTGTCCGTTCCCTCGGTCTTTGGAACGATGGGTTTGCCGCCAGTTGCTATCAGGAGTTTTTCGAAGCTGATTTTTTCTTCATCGTCAAGCTCCACGAGCCTTTCGTTGAGGTTAAGATGAACCACCTTCCGTCCTGCTTTCAAATCAACACGGTTCTTTACCCAGAAGCTGTCGTCACGGTACATCATTTTGTCAAATGTGGCTTTTCCCGCTAGGAAGTCCGAAATCATAGGACGTGAATACTGAGGGAAAGGCTCATCAGAAATCAAAACAAGTTCATTGGCAGGGTCCACTTCTCTGATTGATTCGCATGCGCCTATACCTCCCGCTGAGCCGCCGATAATTACGTATCTCATTGCTCGGGAACAACCTCCTCAAAAACCAAGGCTTCGTTCGGACAGTTGGCAACGCATGCTGGAATGTCCAGCGTCTGGCACAAGTCGCACTTGGCAACAACGCCACTACCTGAAACATCCATAGAAATGGCGCCATACGGGCAGACCATGATGCAGGTCCAGCAGCCGATGCATTTGTCTTTGTCGTGGACCACAAGCCCGCTTTCTTCATCTTGACGCATGGCTCCTGACAGGCACGCCGTGACGCAGGGAGGATTTTCGCAATGTCGGCACTGAACTGCGAACGACACTGGCTTGGCTTTAACTAATTTTGTGCGGCTGAGCGGTTTGGGCTGTTCCTTGTTGTAGGCTTTGATGATGTCTTTTGACTGCGAATGCTGGACTTTACAGTGGATTTCGCACAGACCGCATCCCATGCAGTACTCTTCGAAGACAAGAATTCTTCTCATCCTACATCACGTCCAATTTTATATATAGAGCCTGACTGACCCCGAGATTCCATCCAACTTCGTATACAATGAAAGGGGCACGATCGCGTCAGAATGAAGCTGTTTTTTCCTTTTCACCACTTGATCTTTCGTTTAATTACCGTCACGTAAGCTGGCAACGCTTCGCAATCGGAGCTTTCGTTGGCGACATGCGCAAAAATCGCAGATTTGAATCGGTTGTTCTGTCGGGTTGCATCCAGTTTAACCATTCTGCTTCTGAACGAGTCACAACCAGTTCCCGGCGAATGTTTCTTTAAACATAAGGCGACTTTAGCTAAATACTCAAAATTTGTGCATTCGACGCAGAACCTGTTGAAAAATTTTTGACCATTTAAGGTCTCGTCTTTAAGTCTAAACTCTTCACAACAAATGTAAGGACCTACTTTTCTGGCGCAAAGAGAAGGTCCATCTATGTCTCTTCTTTCTTCATAATTGGCGCAGTCCCTACATGATCTTGCTGTCATAGCGTCCGCATCCGTCATGTGTTTTTGTTCAAGGTTTGGGCAAATAGTTTATATAACTCTGACGAAAATCATTTATATGCAAGATTAGGAAATATGTAATCTATATGAAACATTCGCTTGTGACGTGATGGTATATGGAAAAAGACCTCGGATACAGAAGAGTGCAAAGCACAGGAAGAGGATCATACATTATCTCGCTGCCGAAAGAATGGGTAAATGAGATAGGAGTGGAAAAAGGAAGCGAAGTCGCCTTCAAACTCCGCGACGATTCATCGTTAATCCTGACTCCGAGCAAAATTCTGGAAGAAAAAATTTCAGAACCCAAACCTGAACTTAAGGAATATTGGGTTCATGTGCACGAGAAAGACAACCCGAGATCAATCTGCCGCAAGATAATCTCGTTGTACGTCATAAACGCGGACCTCATCCACGTTCGATTCAAAAAAGACCTCCACGTCGCTGATCATAAAGCTTCAATAAACAGTCTCGTAAAAAAGACTCTTCTGGGAGCAGAAATCATAGACGAGTCAAGCAACGATATGATTATTCAGATTCTCGTCAACCATCCTGAATTCCCAATCGAAAAAGCCATAAGAAGAATGGCAATCATGGCGCTTTTAGCCAACGAAATGGCTGTGTTGTCGTTAGGCAAAAAAGAAAACGAAACGTTCTCTGAAGTATCCGAATCCAAAAACGACGTGTCCAGACTCAACCTTTACGTGATTCGGCAGCTAAAATTCGGTCTGGAAGAAAAATGGTTTAAGGAACTGGGATTCAGAAGCCCAAAAGAGTTTCTGGGATACCGAATTGTGGTAAATGATATCAAAAGTATCGCGGACAACGCAATGATCATATCCCGCAACACCAACAATTTCAAAAAAATGATTAATGACCAAACGCTTTTCTTGAAAGAAAACGTTGACGAAGAAACATATTCACAGATTTTGGAGTTGAATTCTCTTACACACAAACTGTTCGAGGAATCCTTAGGCGCCATGTTCAAAAGAGACTATGAACATGCCGACAACATTATTTCCCAGATAGAATCCTTGTCGGTCAGAGAAAGCGACCTTACAACGATAATATTCAGCAAGAAGCTGGATCCGAACGTCTCGTCGATTTTTAGCTTAATCTTGGACAACACGAGACGCATCATGGAATACACCATTGACATTTCTGAAGTCACACTGAATAGAACGATCGAAGAAGATACTGGACGGAACAATCTGTCACACAATTAATAGAATATTGACCATTAACCGCCACTTATCAACGTCATGAACGTTACGACGTCTCCGTCCTTAAGCGCAACGCCGCTT
>CAZRIK010000078.1:0-8598 GCA_964600125.1 uncultured Candidatus Bathyarchaeia archaeon | reverse complement strand
AGTTTAGCATAAGAGTCCCTAACATTTTCGTAAAGCATAATGTTATGAACCGTTAACCGAAGGTTGTCCTGCAAATCATTCAGGAACTTTGTGCCCAAAATCTGCAATTCGTTTAATGAGAAAGGAAAAAATGCTTTTGACGCGACTCCCGTAGCACACGAAGCCAAATAAACCTTCTTTTTGCCATAAACGTCGGCGTACTCCCCTAGAAAGATGCGGAGAAAAGATATGACGAGTGTCGAAACGCTGAAGATTAGTCCCATGCCAACAAGCGAAATCCCTATGTATTCGAGGTAGAACGGGAAAAGAAGCTCAAAAATCCCAATAATAAAGGCTGAAAGGAGACCTGAAACAAAGATGACCTTAACGTTCTTATTCACACAAACCACTTTTGGAATGGCAAAGCGCTTAAGGCAAGTTAAACCCTTTTTTTACCGAAAAAAGAAGGATGGGTCAGCCTTCAACGACGTATCGGTACGAGACGTGTTCGCCAGCTGTTTGACTTTCCCTAGTTATCTTAACCAGGTCTCCTGGTCGGGCACCAATAACCTTGGAAATTGGGTCTGAAGTCCTCAGCAGAGGAAGCTGGTAAGGATGCACCCGGTATTTTTTGAGAACCCCCTCTTTTTCCTCTTGCGAAAGAATCTCGTGCGTCGGCACAAGGAAGTGGTCAAATATGTTGAATGAAGGAAAGTTGGGTGGGATGAGCTCGACTCCTTTCTTTCTCGAGTTCGCCTTGGCTGAGTACGTGAACCTTCCGTTGGAGATTATTACTCCGCCGTCGAGGCTTTGGGTTTCAATCCGTTTCGATAGTTGGTTTATGTAGCGGATTCCTATGGTTTCAACGTTGGTTATCGCCCACACAATCAGTTTTTTCTTTTTGCGACCTTCAACCGTGAAAACTTTGCCTTCTTTTACTTCTTCCTCGCCGAGAAGCTTGTAACCTCTAAGTTTAAGGAGAATCTGAACCTTCCTGTCGAGAATCGAATCAGAAATCAACTGGTAATCTCCTTTGTCTTAAGCGCGGTATGCAAATTCACAACATTAGCCTTTAAACTTTGCGCTGGAAAACACGGTTCTTACGCCATAATCCTATTTAGGCATCACGAATTCCTTAGAATATACGTTGTAGCTCCTAATGCCGTGCAATACTCGCCATTTTCAGGCACAGAAGCATTCAAGCCAAACATTTTGGCAGTTTGACGAATTGAATTTGACACCAATGGGCTTTGAACTAATCTTCCAACAAAAACAATATCCTCATCGAGATTACAGGATTTTGCAGCTAAAACTGAAACAACGCCCACAACTTGAGAAACCAAATTGAAGATGCCAGCAGCCACATCCTCTGGCAAAGTCTTGTTATCAAGCCTAGCGAGGTTTGACGCAGTCGCTTCAGCAGGCACAATCCCAACAGGTCCCCCAACAATGTCTCCTACGGTCAAGTCAACCTTGTTCGTGTTGCCTTTTGACGCCAATATTTCCAATGCCTTAAAATCATTAATTCCAAGCATTTTACTTGCCAGACCCATAACTGTTCCACCACCAACGCCTGTGCCGCCAACATGGTTTAACTTTTTTCCGCCGTCACGGGCAGCTATTATGGCTGTTCCAGTTCCCACACTGACGATTAATGCTTGGCGTTTATCTGACAACAAGAGACCTCCTACGCCAGTCGCTGCAATCTCATCTACCTTCTGGACTGGCACTCCAAGGAGCGTTTCTCCAATCATCCGCGAATAGCAACCTGAGATGGCAACCTTTTGAATGGAAAAAATATCATCGATGCGGGAAAGAAGGATTTTAAAAACCTGTTCAGCCGAAGACTTGCCATTCGAGGTGTCCATGAAACATTTGTGCGTTATTCCCGTTTTTCCCAGTATGACGCCCTTGGTGGTGCTTGCCCCAACATCGATGCCTGCGAACAATTGACCGCGGTCTTCACGAGACATGGTTCAATGCTGTCCTTCCTGAGTTTTCTGTGGCATGTTCGTCATTAATTTCTCTGACAAGAATACAAAGACTAGTCCAGTGACGAGAATCACTCCTGCAGACAAAAGGAGAAGCTCGGGAGGAACGGTTCCAGCGAAAAGCTGGCTTCCATTAGGCATGAACGTGACAAGAACGTATACTGCAACGAGGATGAGGGTCACTAAGCCCGTTGATTTGAAAATATCCGCTTTGCTGCTTGGTTTCAAGTTTGAGATGCCTTTTATCCCAATCTTTGACAACGTGGGTTCTATGTACATGACAAGCACGGGAACAAGGGGAGTTACAAAAACAACCATGGTTGTAACCCAGAATAGAGTTAATCCCACCACCACAGCGACCTGTAGGTTAATCGGCCAAGAAGCCCACGTGGGAACAATGTACAAAAAGTATGCCAGAACGCCAAGAGCTGCAACTAGATTGCCAGCAAATAACGCGACGAAGTTATCTAATATGAAAGATGAGAGTGACCGTCGTTTGGTATAAAGCCAACCCAAAACGTAAAAGCCCACAAAATTGCCAGGAACGCCTGCCACAAGACTCAACAGTGGCGTCGTCAACCCAAAAAAGGACAAGGCGAAATCTCCCAGAAAACAACCGATTGCTGCCCCCATTCCTCCAACGAACGGTCCGAAAACAACGGAAAAAAAGGCGGGAATTACGACGCCAGGCCTGAAGTTTCCGACTCCCCAAGGCGTCGGAATAGGAGAGGTCGCTGCTATGGCTACAGTGTAAAGCGCAGCATTAATCGAGATTAAAGCAAGTGATAATGTCTTCGGTATCTTTTGACCAGTTTCATTCTTTAATACCTTTCTTACTGTTGCTTCTTCTGGTCTTTTCGGGGATACTGTCACAGAGATCACCGTAACGTGTCAAGCGCCATAATAAATGTTGACATATAAGAATTTCCTATGAAATGTTTATACGAATCCATACTGTTTCAAAGCAAACAATAAATAAGAAAGCCTCGAAACGATAGGCAAACACCAAAAATGCGCGGACATGCGGTCTAGGCGGACAAATGTTGAGCACAAAATTCAAAATCGTGGGACTCGGCGGAACCTTCGACGAACTGCACAAAGGCCACCGAGCCTTACTCAAAAAAGCCTTCGCCATAGGCACACATGTTCAGATAGGGCTTTGCACAGACGAGTTCGCGAGGAAGCTCACGAAGAACCACGAAATTGCGCCATATAATGAAAGAAAGAAGGAGTTGGAGGATTTTCTGCAAGAGACCAAAGTTCTTGGCAAAGCCGAGATTCTTCCTATTGCTGATTCTTTTGGACCAGCTGTTACGGATAGTAGTATCGAAGCCATCGTTGTCAGTCGGGAAACTGAACTATCAGCCCAAGCAATAAACGTGAAAAGGAAAGAAAATGGGCTGCAGGCATTAAAAATTGTTGTAATAAACATGGTTCCCGCAGAAAACCACGTTGCCATATCAACGACCCGTATTAGGCATGGGGAGATTGACAGGGAAGGACGAATGATAGAAAAATAATATTCTCCACTTTCTAATTATCGCGATAATCAGGTTTAAAGGATTCCCACAACAATATGTCATCTAGAACCAACTAAAGATGACTGCATCAAAAATGGTTAAAAGAACGGGATATGCGGAGCTTCCTCTTCACGGGGGCAAGGCGCCTCAATGGTTAGTCAACAGAATGATCCGTCTGGCAAGGCAGATTGTGGCAATAGTTCTCGACGAGTATGGTCACGACGTTTTTTTGCGCAGAATCTCTGATCCAAACTGGTTTCAAGCCTTAGGCTGCGTCTTAGGCTACGACTGGCACTCCTCAGGCGTAACAACGGTTCTGACTGGCGTTCTCAAATCAGCAATAACTCCCAAAGAATTCGGCTTGGCAGTTTGCGGTGGAAAGGGCAGAGCTTCCCACAGAGCCCAGTTCGAGATAGGTTCAGCTGGCACCGAACTTGGGTTGTCAACAGAAGATACAGATCGGTTGAAGTACGCAAGCCGAATAAGCGCGAAGGTGGACAACGTCGCGATCCAAGCAGGCTACCCGCTATATCACCACGCCTTCATTTTTTCGCAAGACGGGAAATGGGCTGTGGTTCAGCAGGGAATGAGCGTTGCCGACAGGACCGCCCGCAGGTACCATTGGCTCTCGGAGAATACTGTAAGCTTCGTCGAAGAACCCCACGCAGCTATTGTTGGAGACGTAAAACGGGCAGCAGCCCTAGACATGACGGCAAAAGAGAGCGAAGGAAGCCGCAAGGTTTCAGTTGACTTGGCGAAAGAAAATCCCAAAGCAGTTGCGAGGTTGCTTCAGTCTGTCCGCCCAGCTTATCAGAGGTCGCTTCAAGATTGGATGCCCTTAGACAGCAAAGTCAATGATTTGATGGTTGATTACTTGAGTATGCCAGCAACGATCAACTGGAAAGCCATGCAAAAAGCATACGAGTTTAAGCCGACGAACTATGAGGAGCTTTTAAGCGTAAAAGGCTTGGGACCCTCAACAGTCCGCGGATTATCTCTGATCTCTGAACTTGTTTACGGCGAGAAACCGAGCTGGAAAGACCCCGTGAAATACTCTTTTGCGTATGGCGGAAAAGACGGCGTGCCCTTCCCAGTTGACAGGAAAGCCATGGACAGCTCAATCCAGTTCCTCAGAGAAGCCGTCGAAAACGCGAAGCTGGGAGACAAGGAAAGGATGATGTCGTTGCAGAGGCTGAGAAGATTTGCATCCTCACAACAAAGCATTCATAGAGCAAGTAACTAAGCCACAAAAAATCTCAGATAATTAGAAAAGCCTTTTTTCAAAAAAAATATTATTATTAATAACCAAATTCAGATAGGTAGAACATTGGCAATAGAATTTAAAGGTGTATGAATTGGTGAAAATTGGTATTATCGGCGGGTCAGGGCTTGAGGACCCAAAAATCCTAAAAGAACAGAAAGAGGTTGAGCGGGAAACCGTTTTTGGCAAGCCGTCTTCTGTGCTTATGTTGGGGAAGATTAAGGGAACTGAGGTCGTAATTCTTTCGAGGCACGGTAAAAGACACTCCTTGATGCCTTCGAACGTTCCTTTTCAAGCCAACATACGAGCCTTAAAGGACGCAGGCTGCACCCACATTCTAGTTACAACAGCTTGCGGTTCGTTGCGTGAAGAGATAAGACCCGGCGACTTCGTTTTCATTGACCAATTCATTGACAGGACGACGAAAAGGCGGTCAACGTTCTACGAGAAGGACGCTGTCTGCCACATTCCGATGGCTGAGCCTTTCTGCCACAACATGAGGAAGCTCCTTTTTGAGCAGGCTAAAAGACTCGGTTTACCATGCCATGAGAAGGGAACCGTTATCACTATTGAGGGTCCGCGGTTTTCCTCTAGAGCTGAGAGCTTCATGTTCAGGCAGTGGGGAGGAGACGTGATCAACATGAGCACGGTTCCAGAAGTTGTACTGGCAAGGGAAGCTGGGCTGCATTACGCTGCCATCGCTATGCCGACCGATTACGACTGCTGGAAAGCTGGTGAGAAGCCCGTTGACGCAGCCATGGTCATGGAGACGTTTAAGGAGAACGTGGACAAGGTTCAAAGGCTTATTCTGGAGACAATCCCGAAAATCAAGGACTACGACGACTGTCCATGCACGAAAGACATTAAGACAGCAGTAATGTGAAACTAAGAGGTCATGAAGATGAACGAAGACATAAAATTAAAGATTAGGACGATACCGAACTGGCCAAAAAAGGGAGTAATGTTCAGGGACATCACGACTTTGCTGAAGGACGAGAAGGGCTTCCGCGAAACCTGTCAAAGGCTCTACGAGCATTACAAAAACGAAAAAATTGATGTAGTCGCAGGAATCGAGTCGCGCGGCTTCATCTTTGGCACAGCGTTAGCCATGCTCATGAAGAAAGGGTTTGTGCCCATAAGGAAAAAGGGTAAGCTGCCCGCTGAAACCGTAAGCCAAGAGTACGAGCTCGAATACGGGACAGACCGCATAGAGATTCACAAGGACGCAATCAAGAAAGGCGACAGAGTGCTTTTAGTTGACGACTTGCTTGCTACTGGCGGCACAATGAAGGCTGCGTGTCAGCTAATCGAGAAATGTGGCGGAAAAGTGGTCGGCTGCGCCTTCGTTGTTGACCTCCCTGAGCTGCATGGCAGAGAAAAACTCGTAGGCTATGATGTCTTCCATCTTGTCGAGTTCGAAGGCGAATAATATACAAACCTTTTTTTGAAAAGCCAAGATAACCACTGCGTATAGCGAAATAACGGAAGTATTAAAGACACCTTTGCCAATAGTTTATTCTGATGAATAATGCCTAGTTCCACTGGGGAAAATCGATGATTGAAAAGGAAGATATGGACGCCATCGTCAAAAAGTACGACAAACATAAATTATCCATAGGAACGCTCGGTTCACACTCAGCCCTCAACATTTTTAAAGGCGCAAAGGAAGAAGGCTTCAGGACGGTCTGCATTTTAACCAAAGACCGGGAGATTGTCTACAGGAAATTCCCGTTAGTGGACGAGATGATTTACGTCGACGATTTCAGTGAACTCCTCGACGATAAAGTTCAGGAAAAACTGAGAAGGCTCAATACGATTCTGATTCCGCATGGCTCTTTCAATGCGTACGTGAGCATGGAGGCGCTTCTGAACAATCTGCAAGTACCAATGTTGGGCAACCGAAGGCTTCTTCGCTGGGAAATCGACCGCGATATGCAGAGAAGCTGGCTTCAAAAAGCAGGTTTAACCTTACCCAAAATCTACAGCAACCCAAACGATATAGATCGGTTGGTAATTGCCAAGTTTCCAGGCGCAAGAGGAGGAAGGGGCTATTTCTTAGCGGATTCTCCAGAATCGTTTCGCCGAAAGTCTGAGGAAATGATAAAAAAGGGACATTTGAGCAGAGAAGACCTTAAGGACATGCATCTTCAACAGTACATTCTTGGCGTAAACGTGTATTTTCAGTACTTTGGTTCAGCGCTTGAAGACGATGTTGAGCTGCTCGGAATGGACAAACGTTACGAGTCCACGGTTGACACAATAGGCAGAATACCCGCAAACGAGCAGCTCCAGCTCGACATAAACCCGACTTACACGATTGTCGGCAACATCCCACTAACGCTGAGAGAGTCGTTGCTGCCTGAAGTTTTGACGATGGGAGACAACGTCGCAAAAGTAGCAAAGGAGATCGCGCCTCCAGGCATAATTGGTCCGTTCTGTCTCGAAACAATCATCACAGACACGATGAAGATTTACACTTTCGAGATTTCAGCGAGGATTGTCGCAGGAAGCAACGTCGGCATCGGCACCTCCCCTTACGCGTACTTGAAATACGGCGAAGGAATGTACATGGGAAGAAGAATAGCAATGGAAATTAGGAAAGCAGCTGAGATGAACAAGTTGGAGAAGGTAGTTTATTGATTGGTTCCTGTTATTGAATTATCTTAACGCGTTTTGAGGGTGTAAAATATGGTCATAAAAAGAGAGGAAATGCAAGAACTAACATCATCATACAACAACAAAGCCATATCTGTGGGAGTTTTAGGGTCACACTCAGCGGAAGAGGTCGGTGTTTCGGCTAAGTCCATCGGTTTGTCGACCGTTGTTGTCTGCCAGAAGGGTAGAGAGGAACTATATGCCAAATACAACAAGCACCTGTTTGACCACGTGATTCTTCTGGATCGGTTCACGGACATCGTTAACTCTGAAGTCCAAACCAAGTTAAGGGATTACAACACGATTTTCATCCCGAACAGGTCGTTCTCCGTGTATGTGGGTTACGAGAACATCGAAAGCCGATTCAAGGTTCCCTTGTACGGAAACAGGATGATCCTCAGAGCTGAAGAAAGAAACGAGGTAAGAAATCAGTATTGGCTGTTAGAGCAAGCTGGCATCAAGACGCCAAAAAGATTTGACAAGCCCGAAGATATTGACAGGCTTGCGATAGTTAAGGTGCAGCAGAAAAAGAAGCCTTTGGAAAGGGCGTTCTTTTATGCTTCCAATTCGAAGGAATATCACGAAAAGGCTAACGACCTCATAAAAGACGAAGTAATCGACGGAAACGTCTTAAAGAAAGCTAGAATAGAGGAATACGTTTTGGGACAAAAGTTCAACGCCAATTTTCAGGGGTGGGCGTTGCCCGATGTTTTCAGCGACTTTGACCTTTTAGGCTTCGACGACAGAAAACAGACCAACCTCCACGGCGTCCTCGGTTTGCCAGCTAGAGATCAGCTTGGAATGAACGTGACCATAAAGAACGAGGAAATCGGTCATTACGGTTTGACGATGAGGGAGTCCCAGAAACCGCTTGTATACGACGCAGCGGAAAAGTTCATGAGAATCTGCAAAAAAGAGTTCCCGCCTGGAATAATTGGGCTTTTCGCCTTGCAGGGAGCAATAGCTTACGATGCCGACGACCCTGAGCAGAGGAAGCTGTCTTTTTACGTTTTCGACGTTAGCCCCAGAATTCCAGGCTGCCCATGCGTGGGTCCGACCTCTCCTGAGATGAGGCGGCTGTCGTTAAAATACCAGTGGCTAATGAAACAGCATGGACTAGAAAGAATCGCAGCTCCCATGGATTTACCTTTACTTGAGATAAAATATGCTGCGGAAAAAAAGGTTCTCGACA
>CAZRIK010000077.1:0-8630 GCA_964600125.1 uncultured Candidatus Bathyarchaeia archaeon | reverse complement strand
CCTGAAGTCAACACGAAGAACAACCTTTCGGAAAAAACGCACATCCAGATTCCGTGGGAACTGTCGGAAGCACGCCCGTTCAGAAGCAGAAGAAGACACAGGTAAACAGCTGCGCCAAGCGAAAAAGAAAAAATATATTCTCGTGTGCAACCTATTCTTTTGGCAGGTTAGAAGCTCGATAGTTTAAGCCCGGTGGTGTAGTGGCCAAGCATCGGGGCCTCTGGAGCCTCTGACGAGAGTTCGAATCTCTCCCGGGCTACTCTTATGTCTAAGTTTTGACAAACAAGTTTTTGGTGCTCGCTTTTCTGTATGGTCCTCTTGTCCTTAGCCTCGCCTTTTTTCTTTTTTCTGCTTTCTTCAAAGACTTGTCTTCTTTTGTCTCGATTTCGTTTGTCTCGTCTGGTTTGATGGGCTTTTTGGTCATTCGGGTTCCCCCAAAAATTTGTTTTTATTCCTAAAAAAAACAGCCTATTGTTAGACGCAGATACCTCAAGACGCACAGAGGCGACAAGCCAGTTCCTGAAAGGTTCGGAGAAATTCGTGAAGGACGCATTTGTTACTTTTTGACAACGAGAACGTCGCAAGGAGCCTCTGCAGCTACCTGCCTTGAAACGCTTCCCAGCAGTATGGAAGTTTTGCTGCCTAAGCCTCTGCTTCCGACAACGATGAGGTTAAAGTTTTCATGCTCAGCAACGTTTTTTAGGGCTCTTGAAGGATTGGAACCGAGAATTGGTGACAACTCATGTTTTATTTTTTCTTTGTCTAGGCATTGTTTTGCTTCTTCCAATATTTTTTCTGCTTCATTGTCTTTACCTTGCCCGTAGACAGTTATGACTTTTACGAATCCCGAAAACTTCTTAGCAATGTTGATAGCTTCTATGAGCGCTTTTTTGGAGTGGTCTGAACCGTCAATTCCAACCAAAATTTTCATATTATCAATCATTTTCGCTCACTATTAGCTAGTATCCTACCGCAAATATCTTTTTGGGATAGTCGGTGATTCTATTGGCATCTCAACATGCTTTTTAGCTAGAACCCGCGTCCATCATCCCTGGGTTCTTGTTTATTCCTCTAGCCAAGATTGGTGGAAATGTTAGAGTGGTAATTAGGCTCATTGCCACAAGGGCTGAAAATATGTCCATGGGTATCAAACCGTTTTGTTTCGCGATTAGAGCAATCACTAACTCCGCTGCGCCCCTTGAATTCATTGCCCACCCAATATAGTAAAGTTGTTTGAGTCTCAGGCGAGAAAAAGGTTTCATTATAAGGGTGCCGACTATCTTTCCCAGAAAGGCTATGACGACGGTGCCTATCAACAAGGCAACGTTGGAGAAGAGGGTGCTTAAATCGAAATTTAGACCGACGTTCGCAAAGAAAAAGGGAACAATGAATCCCAGAGTAATCAACTCAGTTGCCATAACCATGTTTTTCCTATGTTGCGTGCTAATACCCCTCATTGTAATCTGTAAAATAAATCCGCCAACTATTGCACCTATCAAATAGCCTATCTGCAGAGACTCGGACAACGCTGCCAGAATCATAATGAAAATCATTGTCACAGAGAAAAGCCCAGTTTCGCCGCCGCTGCTGCTGCTTTTCTCCAAATAACTAAAAACTTTGGAGACTACCTTGAAGACTATGAATGCGACCACGACGAAAGCCACGAATTCAAGCGGAACTATGGCTAAACCCGTAAAACCTCCTCCGCCTTTCCCCATTACGGTCACCAAAGCCAAGAACAGAACCTCAAATATATCATCAATCGCGCCTGCTGCGAGCATTATTGCTCCCAGATGAGTGTTCAAACTGTTCAAATCCATGAGCACCTTCACCTTGGTGGCTTCTGACGTAACCATCAGGGACCCTCCGAAAATTAGTGCTGTCAAGAACCCGTAGTCTGGGAAAAAGACCATAATAAAGATAAAGCCCAGAAAAAATGGGAGAAGAGCTGAACTAAAAGAGATAAGAATCGACTCTCTCGAAGTTTGCTTAATCTTTTCGATGTCAATTTCGAGTCCAGCCAAAAATAGGAGGAACACTATCCCGAGATAAGCCAAGAAATCGACAATCACCAGAGACGACTCATCGCCAAAAATCAAGTCTTTCAATAACGGGATACCGAGCAGAATACCAGCAATAATCTGCCCAACAACAGGGGGCAAGCCAACCTTCCTAAACAATTCGCCCATGATAAAAGTAGCAATCAGAATCAAAGGTACCACAATAAAAATCTGCATTGACTAACTTGCCTCCAAAAAATCAATGCTAATTTTGCGCCTAATGAGACGCAGTATTACGAGGTCCGTTCTCACACGCCTTCTTTCAAACCGCAAATGAGGAGAAAATGGACACCTATAAATTTTTTGGCTACAAAAAAAAACACCGCGTCTATAATCCGGAAACTAACACCGAACAATTGAACAAACGTTCAGAAACTGCAAAACAAGCATGTTTAAAAAAAGTAAAAATTTTTCGTAGTTTTTCCGTTTTCGTCGCACGAAACAGACTAGAAAGTTCTGGACCTCCGTCTTTCATTAAAAAAAACTTTATGTTTCATGGAAAAACGGAGTTTGCGCCCCAAAACAACAGAAAAATTGCGCCGCAAATCAGACAGGGTCTAAGGCTGCGCTGATTGTTAGACAAAATTGAAAACCTAATGTTGAACAAATCAGACGGGTCTTCGCGGATTGCGTATTGTCACTCAAACGGAAAATCCCATTGTCACTCAAAACAGAACATGTCTAGCACAACGCCAAATGATGATCATAATTGAAAAACGGATGATGAACAAATCAGACCAGAAGAAAACGCAAAACCGACAAACTAAACTACATAAAAATTTGCTCGAAAAAAGGGTGAAACGCCCACGTTTTTTAGCATCCAACGGGATTCTCGGAAAGGGATTAGCTTTTGTGGGCTTCGACCTGTATGCTCGAAATTTTTGCCTTTGACTCTTGTATAAAGTCCATGTTTTGGGTCGTTTCAGAGACGACCTTTACGTTTTTGAACCCCGCTCTTCTTATGGTGTCAAGGTATTCGGTTCTTTCCAGTGCACCTGCAACGCATCCCGCCCAATCTTCCAAGCTCTTTCTGACTTTTTCGGGTAGCTCTCCTTCCGTAACTATGTCCGAAATCAAGATTCTTCCGCTGGGCTTTAGGACTCTGTATGCTTCTCGGAACACCTTTCCCTTGTCCGTAGACAGGTTCACCACGCAGTTGCTGATGACGACATCCACCGAGCCGTCCTCAACGGGCAGGCTCTCAATTTCGCCCAGACGGAACTCGACGTTCCCGTAGCCGTGCTTCAAAGCCGTAGCCCTCGCCTTGTTTATCATCGCGTCCGTCATGTCGACGCCGATCACTCTGCCGTTCGTTCCAACCTTGTTGGCCGCAATGAAGACGTCGATCCCGCCCCCAGAACCAAGGTCCAAAACGGTTTCGCCTTCCCTCAAACCAGCTAGCGCGACGGGATTCCCGCAGCCTAAACCCATAACAGCGGCTTCAGGCACGCCCTTCAAATCCTCTTCCGAGTACCCCACACGTAACGCAGTATCAGTGGACGAGGAGCTGCACCCGCATCCGCACGTTTGACAGCAAACGTCAGCGGACTCCGCGATTTCGCCGTACCTTTTTTTGACGAATTCTTTAACTTCTGTTTCTTTCATTTTTTTTCACCCATTCATTTATTGGATGTCCAATATTTCTTTTCGAAATATATAAATGTATCGGAAGCCCAATATTAAAACATGAGCAACGACCACCCTATAGAGATTCCTGAATGTTGCGACATGCGAGGCATGCTGTCCTTTTACATACTTTGGCTTCTCTCGAAAAAGCCCATGAACGGACAAGACGTCTCCGAAGAGCTGAAAAGGAGAAGGGGAACCAAGCCAACGGCTGGAACAATCTATCCCGCACTGAAGGAGCTGCGAAGGAAGGGGCTGGTGAAAATGGAAAGGAAGGGCAGAACCACAACCTATACGCTCTCGGACGAAGGCAGACGCGGAATCGAAAAGGCGTGCAAGTACTTCTGCTGCGTCTTCGACGAAATCTTCCAACAATATAGCAAAAAACAGTAACCAAAAAAAGGGAATCCGTAACCAATTTTTGGATTAATGCAGTCCGAGTTCAGCATATACCTTGGATTGCAGCTCCTTTGGCAAGCCCTTTGTTCCCCGCTTCAGCAGGCTTTTATCCAATTTTTTGGTCTTCAGAAACTCAATGATGGGCTCGTACCTTTCTGGGCGGTTCCTGTACAGCTCCGTGATGAGGCGGAGCTCCAGCTTCACCGTCGGCACCAAGAATGGTCCGCAAGGAAATAAAACATAGTGGGTCCAAGGTCCAGAACCGTAGGTTTCGATCCAGTCCGCGTCGGTCTCGATTTCCACGGTGCTGACGCCTACTTCGACGCCGTTGACCCTATGCTCAGTGTAGTACTGCCTCATGTCGTTCATAAACGTGGGCGCCAATAGACACTCAAATTCTTTAAGCGTTTCGTTGAACACGTCGATTCCCCTGCGCTCCTTCACCAAGATGTCGATGTCCCCTGCAGGCATTACTACGCCGTGAAGGAGAGCTGCGCCCGTGCCCACGAAACGGTATTCCACGCCATTGGCTTCAGGTTTGACCTTGCTGAGAACAGTTATTAGCGTTTTTTCGACCAGTTTCTTGTCAAGCAATGGATTAACGTGCATTTGAACCAGCTCCGAATGATCGCTTAACAAATGTGTAATAGTACTAGATATTTGCGGGTCAAAATTTTTAAGTTAGCTGCCGTTATTTTAACATTTATGCCGTATGCTGCTGTCTGCCGAAAATGCGGGACATTCATGATTGGCCAAATGAAAGCGGACGTGGCGGCAGAAATCCGCAGGCACTACCGGAGCACCCACGACCAGTTCCCGCATCCTGACCCGATATACTTGGACCTCGGCGACTTCGAACCCAACGTCGTGTATCTAGTCGACGAGTCAGGCAGCCGCTCCACCTTCATGTCCGAAATCTTCTGCTCGAAAGAGTACTGCCTCGCGACGATATCCCCCAAAGACTTCGACGCCTGCGCCCTAGGACTCAGAACGCAGCAATCCTTCGAGCCGCTGCTGAAAAACTATTTTCCGCCCGCCTAAATAAGAAACCAAAAAGCAGAATGTACACGAAAACAATCTTCTGATAATCAGACTGCTGCCTGTTTCCAGATCTTGTCCATTGACCAGCCGACTTTTTTGACCGCTTCCTGAGCAGACATCCCAGCTAGGCTCCTGTCGAAAGGCTCCGGCGTTACGGGTCCATCGTAGCCGATCCGTTTCAAAGCTTGCAGGAACCCCGCGATGTCGATTACCCCTGTTTCCCCGGGCAACCGCCTAGCCCAGTCCACCTGTTCGTCGACCTGAACCCCCGAGGGCGCATCGTTAACGTGCACGTAGACCACGTCGCTGCTTTTCAGCCGTTTAATCTGGTCAACCGTCGCGTGGGAAGTGTACCAGTGCCAGCAGTCCAGCAGAAGCCCAACGTTTTTGGCTTTCATGGCGTCACGCAGCTTCAGGATGCCATCAATCGTGTGAATGAACTCATGTTTGCGGTTAAGCCGCGAAGTCTTCGGTCCGACGAACTCGAGACCCAAAACGCACCCATAATCGTTCAAAATCTTAGCTACTGCCTTAAGCCTTTCAACGTGCAGACGAAAGTGCTCTTCGAAGGGCAGAGTGTCCGAGAAAGGCATAATCCACGTGAAAACCCTGAAACACCCAACGTTTCTTGCCACTTCAGCGAGGGACGGAAGCTTGTCAAGGTCCTTCTGGAACGCCTCGTCGTCCTTTCGGAAATTAACAGGTAGCCCCCAGCCTCCCATCTTCATTTTGTTCTGTTTAAGCACGGTTTTTACGTCTCCGACGGACTTCGTTTTGAGGACGCCTTCCATTTCGAAGACATCAATGTCTAAGCCCTGGAATCCGCCGACCTTCGCCAGCTCAACAGCCTCAAAAAATGAAGCCTTAAGACCCAGCGCCCCAAGACTAAGATTCTTAAACAATCGCCACTCACCATTCCAGCATTATTTGTCCTTCTCTGAATTTATGTTATACGGAAAAAAGAACGCCGCATCGGCTTGATACAAGGTTTAAATGCTTCGCCGCTTTTGAAAAAGAGTGAACCAACAAGCGTTAAGGCTGAACCTCCGATGATTGTCGTTGATCCTGTGCCTGTGAAAATTCGCGCCGATGACGTTCTTCACACTCTGAAAATTGGCACTCAAAAGCAGCAAGAGGCGAAATCAACCATCGAAAAAGGTCTCGGGATGATTAGTCCTCGGGCAGTATACACGTTTGCCAAGGTCAAAGCTATCAAAGAAAAAAGAATCTTGTTGGATTCTAGACAATACGTTCAGAGCATAATCCTTGCTGACACGCTTGAACTGGGACAAACCGTCGCACTGTTTGTTGCCACAATAGGCGAAAACCTCGAGCAGGAAGCTTCCAGACAAGGAAAAACGGGTATCCTCAACGCCTGGGTCCTTGAGCAGACTGGCGACTACGCCCTAAGACAAACCTCCGCTTACGTTAAAGCCCGTACAGAAGAGACCTTGGGAAGAAGGATTTCATGTTTCAGCCCAGGTACAGGAACAGGCAAGCTTTTCGGCATCGACCAGCAGAAGGTTCTTTTCGAAGATCTTGACCCACAAAAAAATGTTGGAGTGACCCTTTCACCCAGTTTTCTGATGGTTCCAAGAAAATCTGTCTCCGGAATCCTCGCGGCAACCCAGCAGGAGTATGATGCTTGCCAGTATTGTCCAAGGGAAAGGTGCATGAACAGAAGAAAACCGTTCAGCGGGGAGTATTTTCCTCTGAGCTGCGAACATTGAATCCCTACGTAACTTAAAAACGAAAGCCTTTTTGAGGTCGAAGTCAACTTTAACCTAAGGTGCCGTAAACATGGCTAGCACTGTCAGACAGTTAGAAAAGCCTGAGCTTAAGGACCCTGTGTTGCTTGAGGGTCTTCCCGGAATAGGGCTGGTTGCAAACATTGCAGTAGCCTACCTAATCCGAAAGCTCGACGCAAAATTTTTTGCCGAAGTCAAGGCTACTTCTTTCCCCGACGTCTCAATAACTGGTAAAGACGGTTCGCTGAAGTCTCCTTTCTGCCGCATGTACTACCATAAAGCGGACGACAAGTGCAGCCGAGACCTGATCCTTCTGTACGGAAACACTCAGGCTTTAACGCGGCGCGGACAATACGAAACCTGCGGAAGCATACTGGACACAGCCGAAAGCCTAGGCTGCCGTTACGTCATCACTCTGGGCGGCTACAGACCGGGACGAAAAGTGAACGAGCCAACACTTTATTTCGCATCTTCAGACGCTGAAACCGCGCACGAAGCAGCAAACCTCGGCGCCCAAAAACTTGGCGGAGAAATCTATGGCATAGCTGGTCTCCTCGTAGGATTAGCAGCCCTCCGCGAAATGAAGGGCTTCTGCTTGTTGGCTGAGACTCAGGGAACCAGTTTGGATATTGAGGCTGCAAAGGCGGTTTTGAAGGCGGTCTCTGCGCCTTTGGGGCTGAAGCTTGATTTTGAGGACCTGAAGGACGCTGAGGAGCTGGCTGACTTCCTTTCGCCCTTCGATTTCGGAGCGTTAGCCAAAGAACAGAGGAAGGAAGAACTGAAGCCTAAATGGTTCATCTAGAAGTATTCGTTGTTATTGCGTAACACCCAAGTGAACCCAAGACAGCACAAATGAATTAAGCATTATATGTCACATAATTCTAGTCAGGTGTTGGCTTTGACCAAAATCGTCATTATTGGCGCTGGAAGCCACGTTTTTTCGAGGAATCTGATCACGGATTTTCTGTCTTACCCAGAGTTTAGAGGCTGCACGATTTCTCTGATGGACATCAACAAAGAAGCCTTGGACATGACAACGGCGTTCGCCAAGAAGCTCATAAAACAACACGGCTTAGAAACCAAGTTGGAGTCAACCGTTGACCGCAGAACCGCTCTTGAAGGAGCAGACTACGTCATTGTTTCCATAAGGGTGGGAGGACTAGAAGCCAACGTTCCGGACCTTATGATTCCTGCAAAGTACGGCGTGAAACAGGGCATCGGCGACACAATCGGTCCGGGCGGAGTTTTCTACGGGCTTCGCCACATCCCCGCCCTTCTAGACATCTGCCGCGACATGGAGGACGTTTGCCCAGATGCTTTGTTGATCAATTACACGAACCCGATGGCTATGCTGTGCTGGGCAATGAACGATTATTCGCGCATCAGAAACGTAGGCTTATGCCACAGCGTGCAGGGAACAGCCGCCGAACTGTCCAGATACATCGGGGCGCCGTTCAACGAGGTTTCGTACTGGGTCGCAGGCATAAACCACATGGCATGGTTTTTGGAGTTCAATTGGCGCGGAGAAGACGCGTACCCGCTTCTGAGGAAAAAGTTCGAGGACCCGAACGTTTACTCGAAGCCAGACGCTCACTGGGCTGGACCCGATATGGTTCGGGCGGAGATTTTCAAGGCTTTCGGGTACTTCAACACCGAGTCAAGCCAGCACATGTCCGAGTACGTCCCGTACTTCAGGAAAAGCCCAGAGCTTTTCGAAAGGGTTAAGCTCTCTGAACCAACGACCAGGTCTAGTAAC
>CAZRIK010000076.1:0-8678 GCA_964600125.1 uncultured Candidatus Bathyarchaeia archaeon | reverse complement strand
TTTCTAGGACACACTTTAGGTCTTCTTTAAAATCTTCTTTTCTCTGATTCCATCGAACAATTTTCTCAGTGCCCTTAGTAGTGAGTTGGATGCATAAGTTGGTGCTGTTGTAGTAAAACTTAACCGGAATCCTCACTTGAGAGATCACACACCTTTCGATCTTCTTGGCTAGCTCCTTGTTTTTAGGAATGTCTGCTCTTGGATTGGTGCCCATAGCTCTTGGATTGGTCTTCTTTGCTCTTGGATTAGTTCCCTGTTGTCTTGGTGTCTTTTTTTTGGACTCTTTTCTCCCACTTCGTGGGTAAGGGGAATTATATTCTTCTGAACGAAGTGAAGAAGATTGTTTTTCTGTATATTGTTCTTTCTTATTAGTGCACGGTTTTTCCATGCATGGTTTTTCCGTGCATGGCAAACTTTTTTTGAAACTTCCCCATTCGGACACTAAGTAGTTGTATCTCTTGAGTCCTTTTACAATGCTCTCTTGCCGTTTGATGTAGCCTGCTTCAATAGCCTCGTTGAAGTATTTCCACAACGTTTCTTTCGAAACTCTTTGAGTCTTACATATATAGGAGATCTTTATCTTCCATGTTTTGTCAAAAGTTAATAGATAAGAAATTAGCCAACGACAAAAAGGTGATAAATCGGGATTTCTCAAGAAATCACGACTTATTTGAAGATATGGGTGTTCAGGATCGTGGGGGCAGCGTTCTATAAAAGAACTATCAAGTTGCTCATACTCGTTATTTTTGTCATGTTTTGATCGAGATATAGTCTTCACAACTCCCTCCTTTTCTTTTGCCTCTTTCTAATACTACTATTAACTCGTAATGTGGCTTTCTTTTTTCTATAGGAGATGGCAAGACTTTTTTAATGAGATTTTTTTCTATTAGACTCTTTATTGCCTTTGCGACATTTGCTCTTGTTAATCCCGATTCTTCTTGAAGTTGAAGTAGCGTTGTTTTTTCTTTACTTCTGAGACATCCAAAAGTGTGCCTAAACAGAACCAGCATGATTTTTATTTCTGCGAAGCCAAGATGCACGAGCATATCGTCCAGAAATATGTTCGGAATCTGAGTAATGGAACTGCATAAAGTTGGATCTGGAATTTTGAAATTCATAACTTCTCCTATAAAAAATTATTTTTACACTTCCAAAAGAAAAGCCAAACTGTTAGGATGCTTCATCCTGGAAGTAAATGAATGCTTTGGTTGTAAGAGATTTCAAAGCATTCGAACAGACTTATAGAACTCAAGCTCCCTTAACACAACAGTTTTTTTAACATGTTGTCTTTCAAGGATATAGCTCCACGAGCTAGGCTGGGTTTTCTAAATCTGAGAGTTTAGAGGGAGGAAGAGCAATCTTTCTCCCTCTTTTTTTTGCAGTTAATTCCCTCTCGTAAAAACTTTTCTCTCTAGACATAAAATCTTTATCACGTCTATATTCCGAATTTACGTTGGTCGCGTTAAGACTACAATTTTTTAAAGCGTAATAGGGATTCGCACCCCGTGGAGGCAAATGACCGAAGAACAAACCCAAAGCGTTAATAATCAGGAAGCCGCTATCCCTGAGGTTAAGTCTGAAAGTCAAGAGCAAATTCAAGCTCCCAAAGTCGAAGAGAAGGAGAACTCGAAAGAGATCAACTTCGCTAAGCTTCGAAAGAAAATGGATGAGCTTGAACGTCAGAACAACGAATTGAAGCTGGCGTTCTCCCAAAAAACTGCGCCCCCACCCGAGCTTGATGAGCTGGATTCTCTTGGCGAGGATGATATCATCACCTTGAAGCAAGCGAAAAAGCTTGCGAATAAAATGGCCAAAGAGACCGTCACCAAGACGCTCGAGGAAAGGGAAAAGGCGCTTCTTCCGGAGAGAACTAGGCAGCAATTCGCTGATTATGATCAGGTTATGTCAATAGACAATGTTAAGAAATTTGAACAAGAAGAGCCTGGTCTTGCTGCCGCTTGCATGAGCGCACCTAATCCCTGGGAAGCGACCTATAAAATGCTTAAAAAATTCGTTCTGCCAACTACAGAAAAGAAAGCCGACAAAATGGAGGATAGGATGAAAGATAATCTCTCGAAGCCTGTCTCTTCAAATTCGATTGGCCGTCAAGGGCCCTTGGCTAATGCCAATCTATGGGCGGAAGCATCTAAGGAAGAGCTTAACAGAGAAATGATGGAAGCAGCGAGGCGAGGCTAAAACCTTAAAAGGATTTAGCTTATGACTACAACTACAACGGTACTTCCGCCGCCAGTAAATTGAGTGCTGGCGTTAAACCTTCTCTGATTGACTTGGAACTCCCTGAGCGGGACAACAAGGCGGAAGACGAAAGTCACCGTGATCGACTGAGCGAGAAGGACGCGAAAGCGTATGCGACAGTCAAAACTCGAGTATAGCTCACTAGAAAGCTCGAGAGGGAGATCCGAAGAGGTTTCCCCGCCTAGGTAACTAGGTCTTAAAAGTAATAGAATGACAACAGCGGTTTAGTGCCAAGATGCTGTCGACGCCACAAGCTAGGTTGATTCATAGAATGGGAGCAACTCCTTATCGTATGCCCGAAAATTCTGGGGATATCCTCAGAATGAGACGATATACGAGACTGGAAACAGTTCCCGTGCCCGTTAATCCGGCTATGATGAATCCGCCTAGTCAATTGCTCAATGCGATTGATATTGATGCGCAGATAGACTGGTATGCAACCTACACCTTAATTACTAAGCAGGTGACACTTATCAACGAGGATAAAAACAGTGTCCTCGATAAATCTTCTCTAATTGACTTGGAACTCCTTAAGGCAGCTTAAGGACAACAAGGGGCAAGATTGTGGCAGTAGAAAAAGATAAATGCGAAAAACATGGCTTACATAGCCCTTGTTTTTACTGCAATAATCAGCCTGAACGACTTAACGAGAAAACTCCTGAAAGGAGATGCGAAAGTCTGAACTTATGGGTAACCATAAGAGATCGAGTCGAAGAACTTGATCCGCCTGAGAAATCAGGTCATTAAAGTAACAGAATGCCTGTCCTCAACCAAGCAGCTGCCCGTTTGGGCCAGTCCCTTGACATACTAGGGGACTTTAAATCTTCTCTGATAGAGGTGGAAATCCAGAACGGATAACACTGCGGAAGGCGAAAGCCACCGTAAACGAGCAAGCGAGAAGACCCGAAAGGGATGCGGTGCTCTGAACTTCATGGGAACATGAAGAGATCGGCAGAAATGACCGATACGCCGAAAGGTGGTAACAGATTGTAGAGAAACAGAGGATCAATTGATTCGTGACATGCTTGAAGCAACTGCTTCAGTGGTAAACTGCGTAGGTGGAACGAACGGCGATAACCCGACCGAGATCTCACGAGCAGACGTAGACGGCGTTGTGGCTGCATTGCAGAACAACGACGGCGAGTTTGTGACTGATATGATCGAAGGTGCCATGAAAATGGGCACCGGCCCTATCAGAGACTGCTACATTTGTATGGCTGATACCAACATGATTGGACAGCTTGAGAATGTGAACGGTTTCATTGCTAAGGCTCAGTATCCTAATGATTCTACCACACTCCCTTCCGAGTGGGGCAGCATTGGGAACCTTCGCTTCTTCCTGTCATCCAGAGGTTCTGTGACCAATAACGCCTCTTTGCTAGGTGCGGACATTTACAATATGTTCTGCGCAGCGCAAGAGAGCTATTGCTCTATCAACCTAGATGGCGCATCAGCACAATTCATCTACCATCCTCCAGGCTGGGGTGATGATCCTTGCGAACTCCGACAAACTGCCGGATTTAGATTCGCAATGGCCACTCGAATTACAAACGACGCATGGGTGATAAACCTACGCGCAACTTTGGCATAAGGAGGATGAATATATGAGTACACCATTATCCTTGATTGCCCAAGGAACCTTTACTTCAGCAGGAACCGCGAGAACTATCGAGCTCCCGCGTTATCCTCACTATTTCATGATTAAGAACCGAAGCACATGGGGCACGGCTCCTACTGCAGTGGTTCAATCTGAATGGTTTGACGGCTATGCTGCAGGCCAAGCTATCCACATCTCTGAAGGTGGGGCTAGTGCTTTGACTGGTACTGCGACTGCGGCCGGTGGTGCTGGATTTACTTTAGTGAATCTTAGCGACCAAAATCCCGGCCCTGCTGTAGCGACTGGTACTGCTATCACAAATGCTAACCCCTCTGTTGTTGCTGATGCAACTTCCCCGGCCGTTGGTAATATTGTGCGCATGTACAACACTACAGGTATGCTTCAAATTGCAGGCATGGACTTCACTGTAACGGCAGTCACTCCAGGGGTAAACTTTACTCTTGGCTATTTGAATGCTGCCGGCTTTGCTGCACCCGCAACAAATGCTGACTACAGGATCATCCCTGCGAAATATTACTCCCCTTATCGTCGCTGGATCACAGGCATCACAGCCGCCAACCCTGGCGTTGTGACTGTTTCTGTGGCCCACAACTATCTGGTGGGTGATTGGGTAACTCTGCATATCCCTGCGATATTCGGATCGATGAATCGTTTTGATAACGTGACAGCAAGAATTACTGCTGTGACTGCATCTACGATGACATTGGATCTTGATACCACTGGATTTGCTTTTGCATTCCCGACATCAGCTCAAGCAGCTGCTGGCATTAGCTTTGCATGTGTCACCAACGTTGGTGAAGTTGCAACAAAACTGACTTCTGCTCTAACCAATACTGCCTACTATGGCATCTATTTGGATACTGCGGTTGTTGGCGCTAATGGCAACGTGATGGACTGGATTGCATTTTCCAGAGATTACACTTTTTAATTAATCTTGCTCAGAGGGCTTTTGCCCTCTGGGCTTATTTTGGAGACATATGAGTTTTATTCAAGAGTTTCGGGTGACACCCAAATCAAAGAGATCGAAAGAAGAATTAATCAAAGCTGAGGACATGAGACTTCAGGCTAGAGATGAAGATAGCCGTGTTGTCACAGGTATCTTCAAGAATCTTGAAACGAAAGGGGGAGACATCACTTTTACCTACAGAAAATACAAAGAAGATCCCTATCAAACGTTTCATTTTGAGGATGGCAAGAGTTACAGCATTCCTATTGGAGTTGCTAAGCACCTCAAAGAGATGACAAAAGTGAAGAGAAATGAATATTTGGTAGATAAAGATGGAAAAAAAATTGTGGGTGTGGGTTCATACAACCAGCGTTTTGAATTCATCCCTGAATTGAAGTAAGTATGGGAAACCCAGATTTTGTTCCTAAGCGACGATTTATCGCCAATCTAACTACCGCCATGAATGCCGTTGTTACGACGACGGCAGCTCATGGTTATAGTTCTGACGAGTACGTTGTGCTAATAGTGCCTAAAGAGTATGGAATGCATCTCGATTATGTTCAGGTAAAAATCACCGTGACAGGTCTGACGACCTTCGTTACCGATCTGGATACTTCGGCAATGGATCCCTTTGTCGTTCCTGCAAGGACGATTCTAGGCATCACAAACGCCGTAGGTTGCACGATAACTACTGTGGGCACTCATACCTTCGTCGTTGGAGATCGCGTCTCCTTCGCGAATTGTGGGGGTACTATAGGGCTTAATGGCGTGGTCTATGGATTAACAGCAGTTCCGGCAGCGAACACTTTTACTATCAATAATCTGGTCGCTCCTGGAGTTTATGTTGCAGGGACAGGAACGGTTACCCTCGTATCTACGCCGGCTCATTGCAGTCCAGCTAGCGAATTATGTGACAATATAGCAATATGAATTAAATTTTATGTCTACAACATTTGGAAAGATAAAAGAGAAGGTAAGAAAAGTTACAGGAAGGCCTAGCGTCAATCAGATCTCTGATACAGAGCTAAGCGAATATGTGAACAACTTCCTGATCTATGAAATGCCAGAACAAGTCCGTCTTTTTGCTCTACGCACTAAATATGAATTCCTACTTGCTCCCAATATTGGGAACTATTCTCTTTCTCCAACCGTTATCAATCTTTACACAACTTTTGAAACCCCCGCGCATGTAGATGGTTTTGAATTGCAATATTTCCAAGATGAACATGCTTTTTACCAGAAATTCTCTCAGCTGAAGTATTCTGTGCAGTTTGGGACAGGCAATGGAGGGGCGGGCCCTTATAATGGCCTATATACCTATACGCCTATCCAACCAGGATCTGTAGTAATTAGCACCGTTAATGCTGCAGGGGCATCTTTGACCTGCACGGATAATGGTCTTGGAACCTTCACCGGCAACGTTCTTCCAGGCTCTACGATCAACTATCAAACTGGGGCAATTACAGGTATCACCTGGACAGCTGTTATTCCTGTGGGGACGACGATTTACATTTCGGGATTACAGTACATCCTAGGGAGACCTATGGCGGTGTTGTATTTCCAAGATACTTTTTCTTTCTGGCCTTGGCCTGATAGAGCCTACACTTTTGACATCATTGCTTATCAAAACCCCGCTCAGTTAACAGCAGACCCGCAAGTACCGGAACTCAATGAATGGTGGGAATTTATAGCTTATGGAGCTGCTCTTAAGATATTTGCTGATAATCTGGACATGGATAGCTATGGCAAGACTCGACTGCTCTTTGATGAACAAAGAAGGCTTATAGAGAGAAGAACGATGAAACAGCTCTCGACACAAAGAGCGAGTACAATATATCAGGATTCTCAAACCTGGCCTTGGCAAGGTGGGTACCCTTACCAATAAATGCTTGATTAGGAGTTACTTATGTCATATTTCCCGGCAATTCCAGCGCCAACAGACCGGCCTTCAATTTCCCAAGGTCAGATGCTATCCAACTTCGGGACTCTAAATACCGTCTTTGGCATAGATCACGTTAATTATACCTCTGGGACGGCAGCAATTCCTTCAGGCTGGCATCTACAGACGACACTTAGATCTGTAACTCCTCCTGCCGTTGATCCTGCTACAGGACTAAATAGGGGGATTTTCTATACAAAGAACACAGCCGCAGGAAATAGAACTGAACCCTATTATCGCTATGATTCATCTGCTCTTCCTGCAGGTGGTGGTAGTGTCATTGCTAATGTTTTACCGGTAAAGGCATTTGGATTGTTTGTTTCAAATGCTGGTGGTGCAGCTGTCTTGTTAAATTCGTTTAATGTGACTGGGATTAATTGTGCATTGGGAGCTACAAATGTTTATACTATTACATTTCAACAACAATTAGCTACTGCAAATTATGCTCCATTAGTTTTAACAACAAATTCTGGCGCAACTATAGATTACAATGCTCTTGCAGTGGGAAGTTTTCAAATTAGAACGACAGGATTAGCAGCAACAATATCATTTGCTGTTTTGCAATACGTTCCTTAAAGAGGATTAATAATGCCAAAACTCTCCATAGGCCCTTATCAGACAGGACAGCAAGACAACATCGAGGCGATGTGGCTTCCGAATGAAGCCTATGAAGTTGTTGAGGACATGTATGTTTGGAGAGGACGCACCAGGAAGAAACAGGGATACACTCTTTTAGGAAGACTTCATACCGTACCAGGCCAACAGGTATTACCTATTCTAGCAGGTTTCATCGCAGGAGGAGCTTCAACCTTTGGTGCGGCTCCCTTTCCCATTGCAGATCTTCCTCTTTCTCCTGGGACAGTTACCATTCGAATCGCCTCCATAGCTCCTTGGCCTGTTAATATCGATTTTGTAGATAATGGAAATGGCACTCTTACCTGCACAGCAGCAACAGCGGCCCCTTTCAATTTAGCCTATGGGATAATCAACTACATTAGTGGAAGATTCGATCTTTATCTTGATCCTGTAACCCCTGCAGGCCCTTGGGCAGTTACTGTTACCGGCTATCGCCATGTCCCTCAAACCTCAGTCATGGGTCTCGGGGTCTACGAGCAACCGAATATCAACGAAGAGTACTTGATCGCTTTTGACGAAGACCATGCTTATCTCTACAACGTAGCTACACAGATTTTCGATCCTCTTAATGACTCTACAGGAGCATTGAAAGTATGGAACGGGAATAACGCTAATTTCTTCTGGACGACGAACTATTACAGAGAGACAACAACAGGAAATTATCTCTTTTGGACTACCAATAATGTAGCCAATACTGGCGTCGCTCCTGCGATGGTCATGGATGGCATACAGATATACAATGGGGTCGCTTGGTTTGCACAGACACCTCAGATAGATGCCGCTGCAAACCAGATTAGAGGCTGTCTTATCTTGATCCCTTATAGAGATAGGATGATAGCCCTAAACACGCTAGAAGGTCCTATTGCCCCTGCTGCTGCCATTCGTTATTCTAATCGCGCTAGATGGTCTCAGAACGGGATTCCCTATTCTACTGGCCTTGGTGGAGCTGATGCTAATAGCTGGAGACAAGATATTGTAGGAAGAGGAGGCTTTTTAGATGCCCCTACAAGAGAGGCTATTGTCTCTGCCGGATTTTTCAAAGACACTCTAGTCGTCTTCTTTGAAAGATCGACCTGGCAATTGAGATATACCCATAGCGAGATACCTCTTCCCTTTGTATGGGAGAAAATAGATACCGATCTTGGTTCAGAAAGCACTTTCAGCTCGATTTATTTTGATGAAGGCTTGCTGAGTGTTGGTGACAAAGGCATTGTAGGAGCTAATTCCAACAGCGTTAGAAGAATCGATGAAAAGATTCCCGATATCGTTTTCAACATTCATAA
>CAZRIK010000075.1:0-9235 GCA_964600125.1 uncultured Candidatus Bathyarchaeia archaeon | reverse complement strand
CTTGCTAAGGCTCTTGCGAGATCCCACGAAGTCACTATTCCGATCAACGTTTTTGTCTCATCCACGACTGGGAGGTGGTCGATTCCTTTTTCGACAAGTTTCTTCGCTACATCCTTCACATCGTCCTCAGGATTCGCCGTAATTACCTTAGTCCTCATTACGTCTGAGACTCGGAGCTCTTTCCTTTTTATTTCCAAAGGCTTGACTACCCGTTGAGTGGGAAGGTTCTCAACAGGGCTCGTTAGGAAAAACCTTCCTTCCTGAATCCGTTTTTTCAGGACTTCGGAAATCTCCACAGCCATCCTGTAGCTCGACAACGAAGACGAAGGCACGTCCTTGCCCTTGATCTCGACCCTTCCCGACCTCAGTTCTGAATAAGAGGTTTTCTTTACAACTGGTCTCAAATCTGGTCTGGACGGAACCCCATAGTCCTTGACGGAAACAAAGATGTCCTCGTCTCTCACGGCAGCTGTGGAGGCAACCTTTTGATTAATGATCGGAATAGGGATTCCCACGCCTACATAAAGACTCACTCCATACCGATAAAAGGCGGAACCCCGAAGGTACCTAGCGTTCATCTGCTTCAAGTCGCCTTTAACCATCAGTGACCCGAATCCTCCGGATGGGCTGTGTTGGGTTCCTTCGCCTATGATGTATCCGGTTCCTCCGCCGAGAAAGATTCGTGTGCCTATTCCCAACGTTTCGTAATTTGGGTCCTTGCACAACGGATTCAGTTGGCCAGCGCCTGAAAAAGAGATGTTTCCATAGTTCGGCAGGAGGGTGCCCATGTACGTGTAGAGTACGCGGTCTGTGCTGTTTGTCGCTGCGTCGTATCGTTGGTAACAGTTTCTGGGGTTAAGAAGCACGGCTTGGTTCAGGTCATTTATGGTTATGACTGTTTCAATGTGCCTCCTCGGATAACAGTCGGTCCCGTAGGATTCGGCTCTGAGCTCGATTTCTTTGCCTGAAACAAGGTCCTCTATGACGTGTCCGCCGCCGTATTCGAGTCCTAAGGTTTCGCTTAATGCTGTAGCGCCAAGGTAGCCGTCAACGGCAGCTATTCCCTTGTATATTGGAACGTCGTTCAGCCAACATTGGGTCATCCTTATCGGCGGGTCAGAGTGCCCAAAGTTGAGGAAGACGCCGGAGCTGCACATTGCTCCGAAGGTTCCTGAAGTCACGACGTCCACCTCTTTCGCTGCTACTTCAACGCCGCTGCTTTCGACTAGCTTAATCATCTCCTCAGCTGTCAACACTACAGCATCACCGCGTCTAATCTTCTCATTGATTTCTTCTACTGACCTAATCGTCTCTGTTTTTTCGTTTTCAGACATTTTTTATCCTCCAAAAGTTTGTATGCACGTCCTTGATTGTTGATTCTGAAAATGGCAATTCAACGCAGATTGGGTTCTTTTTTTTGGGAATATTGTTGAGTTCCGTTTCCTCCATATACTCTATTGCATATTTTAGCCAAATATTATTCACTAACATATATATTTTTCGCCTTCAGCTTATACGAAAGACTGGCAGCTTACCAAAAAAGTGTGCACAAAGAATAAATAGCAACTAACCTTTTTTTGTAAGCGGTTACTCAATCCGAGGATTGGACATTTATGGACGAATTTCTCGAAGTCGCTCTCGAACTCATTGAAGCCAGCGAAAAACACGAGCAGTACCGCGAAAAAGAATGCATTAACCTCATCGCCAGCGAAGGCATGAAGTCTCCAGCAGTTAGGGAGATGCTTCGTTTATCGATGGACCTTGAAAGCCGATACGCTGAAGGCGAAAACGATCTCGAGGGGCACGTTGAGAAACGGTACTATCAAGGCCAAAAATACATGTCGACCATCGAAGACAGAGCAACTGACTTGATGAAAGGACTTTTCAAGTGCAGCTGGGCTGACGTTCGTCTGGTTTCTGGAACGCACGCGAATCTTGCGGCTTTCAAGGGTTTGTCTTTGGCCTCGAAAAGCCAGAAGATGGTCGTTACGCCGCTTAGTGCTGGGGCGCACATCACCCACGACTATTCGGGTCTTGCGGGAAAAGTCCTAGGGCTAGTGAATATCGAACACGCTTACGATCCACAGGAAATGAACATCGATCCCGACAAGTCAGCTGCGATAATCAGAGCTGCAAAACCAGGAATCATAACGTTCGGCGGCAGTCTTTTCCTGTTTCCGCACCCAGTTAAGGAACTAAAAGCAGTTGCAGAAGAAGTTGACGCCTACGTTGTTTACGACGCGGCTCACGTACTCGGCTTAATAGCTGGAGGCGCATTCCAAGACCCGCTAAAAGAAGGAGCGGACTTCATAACAGCCTCAACGCACAAAACGTTTCCTGGACCCCAAGGAGGCGTAATCCTCGGAAACCTTAAGGGCGCCCGCATGGAAAAAGCCATAAAAAATGTTCAGTACGCCATTTTTCCGCTGAGCACGTCGAACACTCATTTGGGGCGCTTGCCCGCTTTGGGTGTGGCTGCCCTTGAGATGCGGTTGTTCGGCGAAGCCTACGCGAAACAGACGGTGAAGAACGCTCAGACTGCTGGGCAGTACCTTTACGAGAACGGCGTAACAGTGCTGGGTCAGCACAAAGGGTTCACGAGGTCGCACCAGATAGCGGTCGACGTTCGAGCTTTTGGCGGTGGAAAGAAAATCTCGGAAAACCTTGAGGCTGCCAACATTATTCTGAACAGGAACCTGTTGCCCTACGACAACCAGAACAACAGAGAGAATCCTTCGGGGCTCAGAATCGGCTTCCAAGACATCACTAGAAGAGGATTCAAAGAAAGCGACGTGAAGCACTTCTGCGACCTGATGCTGGACATCATTAAAGGCAAGCGTAAACCGCCCGAAGTCAGGGAAGACGTGATAACTTTAAGAAACGAGCACGCTGAAATAAAATACGGGTTCAAAAACGTGAAAGACGCCCTTAAACACCTCAAAAAAGCATAGACAAGCAAAATCCTTTGCAGAAAGGAATTTTCAAACCACGTTTTTAGAATCATTTAATTAATCTAGGATGTTCCTTTCGAATTTCCTTTTTATTCAATGTTAAATTCGTTTTTTCATGTAATTGATGACATCTACAAGTGTTTGTTTGTCGCCGAATCCGCCTGCCTTTGTGACGACTAACATTCCTTCATGTTTGCCGCCACGGATTCTGCCCAACGAGATGCTGGGGAAAATTTCAGCCTCAATCCTTATTCCTTCAGCCCCAATTGCGTCCATAATTTTCGCTGAAGAGTCGCCTCCTATCAAGACCAGACTGCTTAATCTGCAACGGTCAGAAACTTCTTGCACCGCCATACCTAGGATAATAAGAAGCTTATCCATAACCTGCGTGCGGCTTAAACCGAGCTTTTCACCAGCGTCCAATATTTTTTGAACAACGCTTCTGGAGCCTGTGAGTCTAATTATGGCGATTCCCGTCTCATGAAGAATTGTTTCAACCTTACTGGCAAGACTAGCTGCTGCAGCCCGCAGTTTTTCGTCACTCACCAAGACTTCGTCAAGGTTAGGTTCTACAATAGGTGTCTCAAGCTTCTTTTGTGCCATTTCAATCTGGTCAAGCGTCACTTTGTTAACGCTTCCTGAAACCACAAGTAACCGCTTCTTGGGAATCATTGGCAAGGCGATTTTCTCAGCCAATCCAGCTGAGCCACAAGATAAAAGGTTCAGGTCGGCTGAAGCCTTCGCAATTTTGTCTAGGTCTTCCTGAGTTTCGGCGTCAGCCACGAATATTCTGTTGTCTTTCTCTAACAACTTTTGTAGTGCATTTCTCAGTTCGTTTGGTTCAGCTCTAATCATGGGCAGGTTCAAATGCACAATTTTTCGTTTGGATTGCCCCTTTATCAGCTTTTGAACGCGAGAATCTTTCACTGGACTCAAAAATTCGTAAGCAAACTCCGTTTTTTCAAGCGGGACACCTTTAACGTAAGCCTGCCCATTTACGACGGTTCTACCCTGTTGCGGATGAGATGGAGCCACTAAAACGCCTTTTATCAACGGTTCATCCAGAACAGCGTCAAGTTCAGTTCCGACGTTTCCCCTCAGTGTTGAATCTATTTTTTTATAGACAAGTCTAATGCCAAACTTTTGAAAGGTTTTCAATGTTTGTTTTACTTTGTCGTATGCTGCCCTTGGGTCAAGGTTTCTGGTTTCGGTGTCAACAACAATGACATCCGTTGTAGCTTTAAGCTCGCGTATCTTTTCGGCATCAGTCAAAACTACGGTTTCGAGACCGCGCTTTCTGAATTGGATGCCTGCGTCGCATGCGCCTGTGAAGTCGTCCGCGACCACGCCTAAAAGACGAGACATAACGGTCAATAAAAGAATGAATCATAATGGACCTTAAAGAGCCTACTGTCCTGAAACGTGAAAAGAAGAATGAATCCAAAATTAAGCCTTAATTACTTTAGGTATCTTCCCAGCTCTGAGCGCATGATCCGCCAGAACCAAGGCAAGGCAGGATTCCACGACGGGCACAGCACGTGGCACGATGCACGGGTCATGTCTGCCCGCAACTTCAATCTCGGCTTCCTCCATTTTTGTTAGGTCCACAGTTTTTTGTCTTCTCGCTATTGAGGACGTCGGCTTGAACGCGACCCTTAAGACAATCGGCATGCCTGTTGAGAGTCCGCCCAAAACCCCGCCTGCATTGTTTGTCAAGGAGACAACCTTTCCTTTCCGAACAACGTATGCATCGTTGTTTTCTGAGCCTTTCAGGGAAGCCGCCTGAAAACCTGCGCCGAACTCCACGCCCTTCACGGCTGGAATGTTGAACATCATCTTTGCAACGTCCGAATCCAACGAGTCGAAAACTGGCTCACCTAATCCAGCTGGAACGTTTAAGGCAACAGCCTCAACTATGCCTCCAAGGCTGTCCCCCTCTTCCGCAGCCTTCACAATTTCTTTTTCCATAAGCAAGGCGGACTCGGGTACTGCACAGCGGACAGCGTTCCTGTAAACGTTTTCGCGGATTTTGTCAAATGAAACGTTCTCTGGAATTTTTACCTTACCGATTTGAACAGTGTGCGCCAACACTTCGAAGCCTATTGTTCCCAATAGCTTTTTTGCGATTGCTCCCGCCGCGACGTATGATGCTGTGACACGTCCGGAGAACCGTCCTCCGCCCCTGTAGTCGTTGAATCCGCCGTATTTCGTGTAAGCTGTATAGTCAGCGTGTCCAGGTCTAGGCTTGTTTTTTAAAGACTCGTAGGCTCCCGACTCGACGTCTCGGTTCCCAATAATCAGGCAGATCGGTGCACCGGTGGTGTGTCCGTTGAAAACTCCTGAAAGAATCTCGGCTCGGTCCTTTTCCCTCCTCGGCGTGCTGACCGCTGTAAGCCCCGGTCTTCTCTTGTTCAACTCAGTTTGAACGTCATCAACGGTTAAGGGCAAGCCTGCTGGGCACCCGTCTACAACTGCTCCGACGCATGGTCCGTGGCTTTCTCCGAAGCAAGTGACGACCAGAGTTTTGCCTGTTGAATTACCGCTCAACAACATCCGCTCCCAACGAAACGATGTCTCCTACAAAATCGGGGTACGACTTATTTATGCATTCGATGCCCCTGACGGTTGTTGTCCCAGCAGCCCCCAAACCAGCGACGACGCAAGCCATCGCTATCCTGTGGTCTCCGTGCGAATCTAATTGTGCCCCTTTGAGGCTTTTTGTGCCCTCTACCTGAATGACGCCTTTGTCGGACTTGATTTTTGCGCCCATCTTCGTTAACTCGCTGAGCAAGGCAGTTTCGCGGTCAGACTCCTTAAGCCGAAGTCTCTTCGCACCGCGAATGAGGGACTTTCCGTCTGCAAAGCAAGAAGCAACGGTCATCACTGGGATTAAGTCTGGGTTGTCCTTAAGGTCCACATTTATGGGTTTTAACTCGGTTTTCACGTTTTGGACTTCTACGGAGCCTTTACCGACCTTGACTTGGACGCCCATTTCCTTTAGCAGTTTGACGATTCCACGGTCACCCTGAACTGAACCGCTTCTGAGGTTCGTTATCTTTACGTTCGAGGTTGTTGTGGCTGCTGCTGCCAGAAGAAAGGCTGCTGACGAATAGTCGCCTTCTATAACGTGGTCGGACGGACTGTAAGTTTGCTGGCAAGGCACATGAAACCGCCTATAATCGCTTTGGACCTCGAACCTTAGCCCGTGCTTTTTCAGAACGTCCAGCGTCATTTCCGCGTAGGGTCTGGACTCGAGGGGAGATGACAGTACGATGTCTGTGTCCTTCTCTCCCAAGGGCGAAGCGAAAAGCAGTCCTGAAGTAAACTGGGAGCTCACGTCTCCTTTGAGGACGGCTTCGCCGCCTGCGATTCCTCCCCCGAAAACAATCAATGGTGGACGGTTGTCGCTCCTCGCGGAATAGCATAAGACGCCTAGCTGCATCAACGTCGACAAGACGGGTCCCATGGGTCTCAGGCGAAGGCTTTGTCCGCCCGTCAACACCGATATGCCGTCCGCCAACGCGCAGACTGGTGCGAGAAACCGCATCGTCGAAGCTGAGTCTCTGCAGTCAATAACGTCGTCAGGCGTCAAAGGCTTGGAGCGCCCGTCAATTTCGAGGGTACCACGTTCATTCTGGTCTATTCGGGCTCCCAACATACGGCAGGCTTCAAGGGTCGCCGACGCGTCGTCGCAAAAAAGCGCGTCCTTGATTGTTGAACGCCCTTCCGAAAGCAAAGCAGCGATTACGGCTCGGTGCGTGAAAGACTTCGATGGTGGAGCCTTAACGGTTCCGTTCAGGCTTTTTGTCTGTTTAACGATGAGGTCTGTCACATTTGTCACCGTAATGTGTGGGCTTTCTCAGTGTTGATCTTAGTCTCAATTACGTTGCCGCTGTATTTCTTCCATACTCGTTTAACGTCACTGATGTTCTCTCGTGGAACAATGGCGGTAACTGCTGGTCCCTTCCCCGACAATCCTGCAACCAAGGCTCCTGCTTCCAGTGCGTCGATAGCTGTGTTTGGGTCGCGTCCTAGAACTGCTGAGTAAAGCAATCCATTCAGCGTCATGGCTGCCATCCAATCTCCGCGGAGAGCCATCCTGTGAAGAGCTTTCGCCTCCTCAGATATGATTTTCATTCTCCGAACGTTCGAATCAGCAGTGTAAGCTTTGGCTTCGGGCACATGTATCAGAATCGGGTGCTTCTCGGCGGGTTGAATCTTTTTCATGATTTTTCTCCCAAAATTGTCGGTGACCACAATGCCTCCAAAAAACGACGCACAAGCATCATCAAATGCGCCCGTAATTGTGACTCCCGCATCCAACGCTGCGTCTACGCCGATGTTGACTGCAGTTAGGTCGCTAACCTTTTTTCCTAATGCTGCTAGGGATGCAAGCGTTACTGCGTTGGCTGCCACGCTGCTGCTTTTGAGACCGCGAGCTATGGGAATGTTCGACCGCGTATCTACGATAGCGCCATGTTCACGCTCTAGACCGAACCGTTCAAAAACCCGACTAACAGTTTTCTCGATAAGAGATGGACTTTCTTCTGGGTCCGACAATATTCGAGCCTCAATCCGACCCGGTTCGTCAGTCAGTTTCACGGTGGCTTCGGTCTTCAGGTCGACGCTGAGGGCAGCTCCGAACCCGCACGAGATGGCGTTTATGACGGTCACAGCGCCGTACGCAACCGCTTTTCCGACGTCAGCCATTTCCTATTCTCTCCTGTTTCCCGTCCTTTGAGATATTTCCTCTGCAGCAGCCTCCATCATCACTTCCACAGGCGCCTTTACGCCTGTCCAAGTTTCGAAGGAAACGGCTCCTTGAAACACAAGCATGGTCAATCCATCTATTGTTGTTGCTCCCTTTTTCTTCGCTTCCGCCAGCAGCCTTGTCTCAAGAGGGTCGTAAACGAGGTCGAAAACCGCCAAATCGGACCGCAGAAGCGAAGGATCCACCGGCGTCAACCCTTCCCGCGGACGCATGCCTATGGAGGTTGCGTTGATGAGGATGTCAGCGTCCCGCAGCTCCTGTTGAGCGTTTCGGTGATTGAGTTCTCCAGCCTTCACAGATGAACTAACAGCCTGAGTTGTCCTCAGTTCTTTGACGAGTTCCTCGGCTTTCCCCAGAGTCCTATTTAGGATCACGAGCTCCTTAACTTCTTTAGCTAGAGCAAAAGAAACTGATCTGGAAGCTCCTCCAGCTCCTAAGACCATCACTTTTTTTTCTGACGGATCTACGCCACTGTATTTTAGGGCTCCAAGGGCGCCTTTGCCGTCCGTCGTGAACCCGACTAGTTTTCCCTTCTTGTTCAGAATGGTGTTGACTGATCCAATGCTTTTCGCTGTTTCGTCCAACTCGTCGAGATACTGGATAACGTCGATCTTGTGAGGCATCGTAACGTTCAAACCGAATATCCCTAAGCTCCGCATTCCCGCGATGGCGGCTTCGAGCCCTCCTTTTTCTACCTTAAAGACGACGTAGACAAAGTCTAAACCTCGGTTCTGGAATGCAGCGTTCTGAAAGCAGGGGCTTAAAGAATGTTCCACGGGGTCTCCTATCAGCCCGCAAACCTTAGTTTTCCCTGAAACCTTCATGCATTTACACCTAGTTTTCTGTAGAGTTCCTTTAGCTCGGTTAATGAAGTCTGACCCATCGAAGTCTCTAAGCCAGCCTCAAGCGCAGAGAAAGTGAAGAATCCCCCGAACAGAGGCGAAAGAATCCTCGAAAGGACGCCTTGGCTGCCCATGGCAAAGCAAACGACGTCTGTGATTCTGCTCATTTTTTGGGTGAAAAGCAGGCATCTGACGCTGTCGTCAAGGGTTTTGGCTGTTGTGACTAACTTGCAGACCGAAGCTCCTGCCTTGATTTGCGAGTTCACGATGTTTTCCATTTCCGAGTCTGAGGGCGTGCCTTCGAAATTGTGGAATGAGACAATGGGTTTCGAGCCGCAATCCATAATTTTTTTTGTAACTGTTACCAGATTTGTTATGGTCAATTCGACGTCGACGTACTGAAACCCGATCTCAGCTGATTTAACCAAGGTTTGTATTCTTCGGTCTTCTTTTTGTGCCCGTTTTCCTCCTTGGCTGTGCTCCCTGTTTGTAGCAATTAGGGGCACTGAAACTTGGCTGATTACCTTCTTTAGGTCGTCCATCTTGTTCAGAACGTCTTCCCGTAAGTAGTCTAAACGTATCTCGATCAAGTCCGTTCCCGCGTCCTCAGCTCTGCTGATCATTGAGGCAAGGTCGGAGAGCCTTTCGACTGGCAGCGGAACACAGATTTT
>CAZRIK010000074.1:6395-9437 GCA_964600125.1 uncultured Candidatus Bathyarchaeia archaeon | reverse complement strand
GGTTCTGTTGAACCTTCCGCTTTTATCGATCAACTTGGTCTTAAAAAGCTCCGCTACCACATCAACAATTGCTGACCCGCAAAGCCCACGCGGTTGACCGTTATCAACTGTCTTATACCCAACGTCGAAAGTGTAAGGGTCTATCCAAACCTGCTCGATGGCGCCAGTCGACGCCCGCATTCCATGCTTGATGTGTGCGCCTTCGAAGGCGGGACCGGAAGCGCAAGAGCACGCTGCAAGCCTGTGTTTGTTGCCAAGGACTATTTCGGTGTTTGTTCCAATGTCAACCAGCATCGAAAGCTCGTCTGCTTCGTGAATGCCCGTTGCGAGAACGTCAGCCACGGCGTCCCCTCCAACGAAACCTGCGATCGTAGGCAAAACGTGGACGTAGGCTCCACGGTTCAAATTTAATGACAGTTCCTTTGCCTTAACATTCATGGACGACTGCAAAACCGCTGGGTAAGGCATCAAAGCCACGTTGTCCGGGGGAATCCCGAGAAAAATGTGATGCATGGCAGTGTTTCCAGAAACAGTCATTTCGTAAACGTCGTCAGGCGAGACTCCGGAGTCTTTGCTTGTTTCTTTGATCAATTGGTTAACTCCTTCAATCACGGTTTGTTGAAGTTTCACGAGATTCTCCGGGTTTTCCGTTGCGAACCGTATCCTAGAAATTACGTCTTCGCCGTAGGGAATTTGAGGATTCGTTGCTGAAGCGGTCGCAACAATTTCGCCATTACTTAAATCCAATAGGTATCCAGCAAGTTTGGTCGTCCCCACGTCGATCGCGAACCCGTAACAGCCAGAAACTTGCCCGGGCTGAACCGCAATTACTTCCCGTTCGTTCCAAAGCGTAACAGTGACGACCCACTCTTTTTTCCGAACGACGCGTGGCACCTTTTTTAGGGTTTCATAGTCAACAATAGGTCTCAAGCCAACCTTGGAATCCAAAGCGTCCAGAAGCCTGTCGACGTCTGATCGGGTGTCCGACAGCGAAGGTTTTTCGAGGGCGACCACAACCTTTCTGACGGCGGGTGCTAGCTTCACCTTCTTTTCTGAACCCATAAGCAACAGTCTATGCTGGTCAATACGGCTTTCGGCTGGAACCTCCACGGTTAATGTGCCTCCATGCTGGGCTGTTGTCTGGCAAGCTAACCTGAACCCGTTGCTTAGGTCTTCTTCGGAGAACACGCGTTTTTCGAATTTGGAGGGCGACGACAAAAGTTCATTTCCCGAGCGTATTATGATTCTGCATTTACCGCAGCGTCCTTCTCCCCCGCATACTGAACTCAGGTTCACGCCTGAATCTCTGGCTACTTCGAGAATGGTTGAGCCAGTTGATGCTTCCGCCCGTTTGCCATATGGCTGAAAAATTATTCTCGGTTTCGACATTTTGTTCATCACTTCTCTACCGCAGGAGGAGGCTTCCGCTTATGTTCAGTTTTTTCGTGCCGCTTAACAATTTCCGTGACCACTTCGAAGGAAATCTTCGTCATCTCACTTACTTTTTTAGGAGGCAATTTTAGATCGAAGAGCCCGACGAGAACTGGGTCCAATCTATCGTAATCGAGAGGCACCTCGTCGGACAGTTTATGCCCAGGATAAAGCTGGGGACTGCTGGGTTTCATCGCCATTTTTTCGGGTAATCCGAGATACTTCGTCAGCTCCCTAACCTGTGTTTTATAGAGGTGCTTGATTGGGAAGAAGTCTGCCGCTCCGTCTCCGTGTTTTGTGTAGAAGCCGATTAGAGCCTCGCTTCGGTCTCCTGTTCCAGCCACAAGCATGCTGTTGGCGTTTGCGTAATAGTAAAGAATTGCCATGCGTACTCTTGCCCGTATGTTTGCCAGTGGGATTTTGTGTGCCATAGAGTCTTCTTTCACCCCTAATTCTTTCATAAAGGAGCTGCAGATGCTGTCAATGTCTACTTTTTTTGTTTGTATTTCAAGCAATCCAGCCAACTCAAGAGCGTCAGCAACGTCCTGTGGAGGAGTGAACGAAGTCGGCATCAAAACACCTAAAACTTTTTCTTTTCCCAACGCCCGAGCGCAAAGAGTAGCTGTCAAGGTGCTGTCTACGCCCCCGCTTAACCCGACAACCACTCCTGAAGCACCAGCGTCTGCAATAGTTTTTTTTATGAATTGCAGGATTTTGTTCAATATTTTTTCGTAATCAAACTTCAATGATTCAGGACTTAAATTTGTCAATTGTCTCTCCGCCGAACCGTTAACTCAACCGAAATATACTCAGCTGCATAAAAAGTCTTTGTGGAACCCTTTTTTGAGGTCTCATCTTTGAGTTTTTATGCGTTTTTTGTGGCTTATTTCACGTTTTTTCGTAGACGTTCAGATTAATTTTTTAAGGTGCTCCTCTAATTTGTATTCTTGGAAGAAACAAAAATGATACTTGACAGGCTCAGAGGAAAAAAGAAACAAGAATCTTCACCTATTGCACGAAGCGACTTTCTCCACATTAGACCAATCCGCAACCCCGCTGCGAAGGTTGAAAAAGAGGAAGATGGAAAAATCACTTTGATTCTACAGTTCGAGAAACCTAAACAAGAGAAGACAGAATCTAAAGAAGAAAAGAAAGAACCCAAAAAAGAAAAAATAAGTAGAAGACAACGACGAACAGGAATTCTGCCAACCATTTCTCCTCCGGTAAAACAGAGAAAGTTTCACCTCGACACCATCGGCTCGATTGTCTGGGAAATGTGCGACGGCGAAAAGTCCGTTAAGGATTTGGTTCAACAGCTGCATGAAACGTACAAGATGCTTCCAAGCGAAGCCGAAATATCGCTGAATTCCTACTTCAACGAGCTCGCTAACCGCGGACTTATAGCGTTCCTTGTTCCAGACGACGTAGCTTCTCGATTAACCAAAAAAGAAGCCAAGGAAGAAGAAAAGAAACAACTAGTCAAAAAACAATAATTTATTGTTTAGTCGTTTATGAAATCTCAATCAACTTACGTTAGTCTTCACGGTTAGTTTTTTAAGTCAACAGCATCATTTCAGAGCTTAGAATGCCAACTGTAAAAAATTTGGTTTC
>CAZRIK010000074.1:5071-6295 GCA_964600125.1 uncultured Candidatus Bathyarchaeia archaeon | reverse complement strand
TACTCAGCAAACGCAGGCACCTCTGTGGCTTCGGGAAACCTTGTCTGCATAATCAACGGTCATTGCCTTCCAACCTCGAAAGAGTGGCTTGAAAGCGCCGTCGTACATTTTAGGGACGAGAAAGTTGCAGGAGTCGCTGGGTACACGCTTCCGCACAAACAGGGAACAGTGTGGGAGAAACTTGCCTTCGATTGGGGTTGGAGAAAACTTAACGAATCAAGCAAAGCCTACAGAAGAGACACATATTTCTCGACGACCAACTGCATTTTCAGAAGACCACTGTGGGAAAAGTATCCGTTCGACGAGAAACTGCCAGAATTGGTTAATGAATCAGGAAAATTCGGCGGCGAAGATTACGATTGGAGCCTCGAAATGCTTGCGAGAGGATACAAATTAATTGTTGAACCAAGGTTCGACGTCTACCATTCGCACGGCGAAACAGTTTCGCACCTTGTCCCCAAATACCTTGCATGGCGCAAAATTAGAAAAAAACTTAGATCTTTCACAAGGCCAAGGGAATCCTTTACAAGGATAAATGGGAAGTTACCCAAGCACTACGCTCTCTAGCTTGCGTCCAAGCCTCAGTGTTTTTCAGTAACATTGATTTTAATGGCACTTGAATGAAGACAGCAGGTTATCCACAGTATCCGCGTATTCCGATTCTAGAATTTTCCTTTTAAGGATTATCGGTCGGGAAACAGTGTGCGTGAACGTGACGATGTAAATGCGGTTAGATTCGGGACAGTACCATGTTGCGTTTGTGAAATTAGTTGTCCCCCTCCACGAAAAGCCAGATTTACTTTCGGACTTCTTCATGACTAACTCATGCTTCAGCATCTTCCTCGGTTCAGCGAGAACGAACTTTATACGCCGTCTCTTTAGTTGCTTGCAGAGGTCTTTCTCGTAATTTTTCTTAAACCATTCATCCAAGTTGTTGAGGGCGTCTTGGAAAACAACATTTGCCATGGAATAATACTCAACGATGAGGGTCGAGGTTTTTTCAGTAAAGGATGTGACTTTTGTGCCAGAAAGGGCAAAGCGAGCTCTGCCAACCGCGATCTTGGTGTCAGTCAAAAGAAAATCCTTGGGTGTCTCAAAACGGAAGTTAAGAAGCGACCAAATGTTGGAACCTTCTCTGTGGCATTCGCAGCTTTCGAGCACTTGTTTGATTATTTTCTTTGACGACTCATCAAAGGTTTTGAAGATGAACCTAACGATGATTAC
>CAZRIK010000074.1:0-4971 GCA_964600125.1 uncultured Candidatus Bathyarchaeia archaeon | reverse complement strand
AAGCGGACTTCCTCGGGAACCTCAAAGAGGAGACCGTTCCATCCGAACTCCATGAAATCCAATCCTTGATTTCTCCTGTGACTGTGTATTGTTCCAGATAAGAGTGTGAACGGGTTAATAAAACCATTTTCATGAAAGAAGCGGAAGACTTAAAAAATATTCCAAAATGCCTATTTTATTAAAGTAACTATTACCATTTACTTAGGCTGGTAGATTACGAAATGGAGTTCAGTTTTCCCGTCTCAAGAATCAGAGAAGGATTAGCAGAGGTTATTGTGCCGAACCTTGAAAAATTCAGGAAAGACGTTTGGGACTACGCTCCCTCGAAGGCTCCAGTTTTCTTTAACCCAGCGATGAAGCTGAACCGGGACCTAGCAGTCCTAGTTCTTCAAGCCTACCAAAGAACGGTTAACGGAATGCTCACAATTTCTGAGCCCTTAGCTGGCTGCGGAGTAAGGGGCATACGGTTCGCCAAAGAAGTGGAGGGCGTCTGCGAGGTCCACCTTAATGACATTAACCCAGAAGCATACAGAATGGCGCAACACAACGTTGAACTCAACGCTGTTGGTAAAGTCGTTAAACTATTCAATATGGACGCGAACTTGTTTCTCAGCCAACACGACGCGCCGCACAAAAGGTTCAATTACATCGATTTGGACCCCTTTGGAACGCCTGTTCCATACTTGGACTCAGCTATTAGAGCCTTGAGGAGTGGCGGATTGTTGGCTTTGACTGCAACTGACCTTGCTCCCTTATGCGGCGTGTATCCGAAGGTGGCTCTCAGAAAGTATGGCGGGCTGGCTTTAAGAACTGAGTATTCGCACGAGATTGCCTTGAGGTTGCTTTCAGGCTGCCTAGCGTCAGCAGCTGCAAGACACGATATCGGAGTCAACATCATTTTCAGCCACAAAAATGGTCACTACGTCCGAGTCTATGCCTTGCTCAATCAGGGAGCCAAAAAAGCCAGTCTAAGCCTACAAAAAATGGGTTACATCATGCATTGTTTTTCGTGTCTTCATAGAGAGACTGTTACAGGCATAATTCCGCCTGTTAAGGCATTGTGCGATGAATGCGGTTCGCCTCTGAAAATCGCTGGGCCATTGTGGCTTGGTAAAATGGTAGACAAGGATTTCTGTGGACTCGTCGAAAACGAAGCCTTCAAAAAGAGAGCTGGAGGAGAAGACCGAGTCATGAAGATCCTTGCTCTCGTCAAGGCGGAATCTGACGCTCCTCCGACCTTTTATGTCGTTGACCACATCAGCGACAAACTGAACATAACGATTCCTCCAGTATCAAAAGTTATCAGAATTCTGGAAAAAGAAGGCTTCAAAACGTGCCCCACGCATTTCCATACGCGTGGACTAAAAACTGAAGCACCAGCAAACAAAGTGTTGGAATCAGTCAAAGAAGCGTTAAAAAATTGACATTGAGTTTATGCTTCGACTACTTCCAGGCTCATGTCGATGGCTTTCACTGAATGCGTCAGCGAACCCAAAGAAATAATGTCGGGCTCAAGCTTTGCATAGGAGACAAGGTTTTTTGGCGTTATGCCGCCTGAAATTTCGATTAGAACTTTCTTTCTCAGGTTTCTGACAGCCAGTTCCTTCAATGTGCCTTCAGCTTCTTTCAGGCTCATGTTATCAAGCATCACTATGTCGACTCCCATCTTCGCCGCCTGGACTGCTTGTTCCCTTGTTTTGGCTTCAACCTCAATTTTTTTGGACGACCCCAAGGACGCCCGCGCCCTCTTTACTGCTTCTTCTATTCCACCCGCAATCACAATGTGGTTGTCTTTAATCAGGACAGCGTCATCAAGCCTCATCCGATGCGGGTCTCCTCCGCCGACAACAACAGCCCGTTTATCAAAGTATCGAAGACCGGGAGCCGTCTTCCTAGTTGCAGCAATCCGAACTTTGGGGCTTGTTTTCTTTACCTCATTCACCAGCCTTCGGGTTTCGGTTGCTATTCCGCTCATCCGCATGAGAATGTTTAGAATTGTTCTTTCCGTTGTAAGAATTGGGCGTCCATTACCTTCAACCTCAGCAACAACTGTGCCTGCAGCAACTTCGTCTCCGTCATTCACTTTTTCTGAAAAGCTTACTCCGAGCATTTCGAAGAAAACTTTTGTTTCGCTGATGCCGCAGATTACGGCGGGCTCCTTGACGATTATCTGAGCGCGTACGTGTGTGTCTTTTGGAACAACGGCGTTTGTCGTAATGTCGCCTTGACCCTCATCCTCATCCAAAAATTTTTTCAGTTCGTCCTGCAAGGCTTTTTTAGGCATCGTCATGAATGTGGCTCCTTTCCTAATGAAATAGGTAGAACTTGGTATAAATTCTTAAGGATGACGAAAAGCCACATTGAAGGAATTCGGCTTTTTAGGTTCCAATAATAATGTTTTCGCTGAGCTTTCTCAAAGTCGCTATAGCTGACAACGCGGCAATGAAGCTTGTCTTCGGGTTTGTCGGGAAAGGTCGGTTAACGGTTTTGGTTTCGAACTCTCCGAAGTCGCCTTTCACGTGTATTTCGTGCGAAATAACCTTTGTCGCTGGGTCTGTTATGATTCTGACCTTTGTCTTTTCAGGTCCAATGCCGGCAAGGCTTAGCGTGGCTGAAACATTGACGTTCTGAGGGAAAAGTTTCACAGCCTCTTTCGCTGACCCCTCGTATAGTACAAGAGGTTTCTTTAACGAGCTGAGGTCGATGTGGTTTTTTTCGACGAGTGGAGCACCCTCAAAGCTTTGGGGCGGCTTCCTCGTTGTAAGCGTAACCTCGCTGATGTTGCCAATAGCTGCTGATTTGATGTTGTCCAGACCCACGATTGCCCCTGAAGGCACGTAAACCTTTCGCCCCTTTTTCTTGGCTAGACTCGATATTTCAACGAAAAGTTTTTCGTCGATGAGGGCTGCTGCGCTCATGACCATCAGGTCCTTGTTTGCGGACAGCAATTTCACGGAATATTGTTTAACTGCTTCAGGCGAGGCAGCTTCTATGATGATTTGGATTTTATTATTTGAAATGAGGTCGTCCGCTTCGCGGGCTATTTTGGGCTTCTTCTTCAGTCCGTTGACCAGTTTCTCCGCGTGTTCTCCGACAAGATCGTAAACAGCTGCAAGCTCGATGTCTCCAGCTTTCCCAGCATCAATCGCTTCAGCTATAACGGTTCCGATGGCGCCACAACCGATTAATCCAGCAATAATTTTCGTCTCGTTATCCCAGCTCGTGAAGTGTGGAATCTTTGGGAATCCAGATTTTTTGTTCCCGAGGAATATGCATGTGTGGCTTAGATAAGGTTTTCTAAAAAGCTTTGAACAGTGAACGGTTGAATGGTTGCTCGCTTCTTTACCAGCCTAAAAGCGTCAATAGGTTGTACCTGAAAACCAGCATGGCAATCAGCGAAGACACAAGCGACATCACAGTAATCAGCGTGTTAAGCGATGGACCAGCAGTGTCCTTGAATGGGTCGCCGACAGTGTCGCCTATGACTGCTGCCTTGTGAGCTTCTGAACCCTTTCCGCCGTACGCTCCGGACTCTATCAGTTTCTTTGCGTTGTCCCACAAGCCGCCAGCATTAGCCATGAGCAACGCGAGCAGCAAACCTGAGAAAATGCTGCCAGCGAGGTATCCGCCCAGCGCTTCGACTCCGCCGACAAACCCGACAGCTAACGTTGCAGCGATAGCCATGACGCTTGCTGGCAGAAGCTCCTGTATTGCGCCCTTGGTCGCGATGTCAACGCATCGGCTGTACTCAGGTTTTACCCCTTCCTTTCCTTCTCTGAGTCCCGGAATTTCCCTGAATTGCCTTCTGACTTCCTCGATCATTCTGAAAGCGTTTCTTCCGACTCCAAGCATGAGCATTGCTGAGAAAACTGCGGGTATGGCGATGCCTATAAAGGCGCCTAATAGAACAAGCGGATTCATCAGGTCGAAGATGACGGTTATGCCTGTTTCGTTCCTGATTATTTCTTGGAATGCAGCCAAGAGGGCAATCACGGTTAATCCCGCTGCGCCTATGGCGAATCCTTTCGTTATTGCCTTCGCGGTGTTTCCCGCTGCGTCCAGCTCGTCTGTTACGTTTATGACTTTTTCGCCTAGTCCTCCTTGCTCCGCTATTCCCTTGGCGTTGTCGACTATCGGACCGTAGGCGTCGTTCGAGACAACCAAGCCCACGATTGCCAGCATCCCCAACGCTGCCATGGATATGCCGTAGAGTGCATATTGGGTGCCTAACGGCTCACACAGTTTGTAAGCCACAAGTGCAGCGCCAGCAATCCCCACTAGCGGCGGCAGAACGCTGCGTAGACCGTATGAGAATCCTGTTATGATGTTGATGGCTGCTCCTGTTTGTGCAGCTTCAGCCGTTTTCTGGACTGGCGCCTTGTCCTCTGAGGTAAAGTAATCCGAGGTCACGCCTATAATGACCCCAGCGATTAGACCAACCGTTGAGGCTCCCCAAATTCTGAGGTTATACTGAAAGAAGACCGACGTCACGTAAGTTAAGCCAATAAAAATAATGCACGTAACGTAAGTTCCTGTGTTCAAGGCTTTTCCTGGGTTGCCCTCGCTTCCCACTCTCACCGTTAAGGCTCCCACAATAGCTGACAAGATGCCTTGACCAGCGAACACTAGGGGGATTTGTAGGTAAATTCCTTGGGAGTCTGGCAACAGATTCAAGGCTTGCCCAAGAATCATGACTGCGACGATGCTTGCCGCGTATGAGTCGAAAAGGTCCGCTCCCATGCCTGCAACGTCGCCCACGTTGTCGCCCACGTTGTCGGCAATTACAGCTGGGTTTCTCGGGTCGTCCTCAGGAATGCTCAGCTCCACTTTTCCTACCAAGTCTGCGCTTATGTCAGCAGTCTTTGTGAATATGCCGCCACCAGCCTTAGCGAAAAGGGCGAGGGAGCTCGCGCCGAAGCTGAATCCCAATATGACTTCGGGGTCGCCTGTTGCCCAATACACGACGCTTAC
>CAZRIK010000073.1:0-9686 GCA_964600125.1 uncultured Candidatus Bathyarchaeia archaeon | reverse complement strand
CTTCAGAAATCGTTTTAACAATCTTTTCGGTCGCCATCTGGAGCTCTGGAGACAGTTCCTCCCCGAACCCTGTGCTAAATGGCTGGATTCCCAAGAAGATTATTTTTGCTTTCACAGTTTCATCGATCATACCAGCTAGTAACGATAACGGGATAGTGTGGGAAGAAAATGTTATCCTCCCAATTTTTTGTGGCGGAATGAGCCTTGCTTCTCCAGGTTTGGCTTTCAGTTCAGCTGCATCAATTATCATCACGTGCGTGGGCTGATATGCCTCAACATCTGATAGAAAGTTCTCGGGAACCATTTCGCAACTAAAAAGCCTAACGCACTCGGGAACTTTACCAATAAGATGTTTGATTATTTCGACGCCTACGCTGTCATCTCTCCGCAACGGGTTCCCAATTCCCATGATTACCAGTTTCTCGTAACCCTGAACCCAACGGGCAATCTCGTCTCCAAGAGTCAAGATTGTTTCACTACCATCGCAATGCAGGAGCACCGCAAGCTTAACAGAAAAGAAAGGGTTTCTTGTCTTAAGAATTGCACTGTTTTTTCATTATTGACTTTTCAACGTCGACGGACATTGTCACTCAAACGGAAAATTCTATTGTCACGCAAAACAGACAGGTCTATTCAGCTTAAGCGTTTGTTGTTCAAACACCAAAATCTATTGTTGAACAAATCAGATAGGTCTTGATTCAAATGTAACATTGCCCAAATGGCAAACTTCGACAAAAAAACGTGGATAACGGTCTCTATCAATTTTATATGCGTATTAAGCGTCTATTTTTTAGGGATCCAGATTGAGGGTTAGAAGAGCTTCAGCTTGGGGATTTCACCCTTTTGACCGTGACGGAGAACGAAGAGAGGTCGAATGGTGCTTCAAGTCGAAACACGGCGTCGGCGAGCTGCCCAAAGCTTCCATGCGTGGAGAGAGACGAATAGTCGGTGCTGTGGTTCCTCACGCGGGGCTAACTTACTCAGGACCGATTGCTGCGCACGCCTATTGTGAACTGGCGAAGGACGGAACCCCAGAAACCTTCGTCATCGTCGGAGTAAACCACAGAGGCTACCCGGGATTCAACGCGATGCTGGAGGGAACATGGCGGATGCCCATGGGCGACGTAGAAGTGGACTCGAACCTTGCGAAAGAAATAGCCAAAAACTCAGGGTTCGTGGACATCAACCCAGACGCCCACGACGAGGAACACTCCATCGAGGTTCAGCTGCCGTTTCTCCAATACGTCTATGGCGGAAGCTTCAAAATTGTGCCAATAACCGTGGGCTACGGAGACTACGAAATGTGCAAGGACGTCGGCAACGCAATAGCGAAAGCGATCAAGAACAAACAAAAAGACGCTGTCGTAATCGGAAGCACCGACTTCATTCATTACGGACCAAACTACGGCTACGCTCCTGTCGGAATGAAGCCTTTCGAGAAAGCGCTGAAATGGGTGAACGACGCGGACAAATCCATCATCGACACAATTCTTGCGCTAGATGCTGAAAAGCTGGCCAACATCGTCCAAGAAAACGGCTACACGATGTGCGGCTCTCTTCCAGTCGCCACGATGATAGTCGCAGCCAAGGAGCTAGGCGCAAAGGAAGCTAAACTCTTAAAATATGGAACAAGCTACGACACAGGCGGAGGCACAGACCTCATCGTGGGATACGCATCCCTCGTCATATTAAAGTAAAAAAAGCAAAAAGCAAAAACGCCTCAGCAAACAGGCATTTTTCCCAAAGCAAGGTCCATGCAGAACTTGTCTATATTTTCAAGCTCATAATCGACGACTCTTTCAGCTTCCTTCCTAATCTTCACAAAAGATGCACGGTTATCTGGGATCAGCTGCACAGCCGCAACCGCAGGTTGGTCAATAGGTTGCCCAATCTTACTCAGCAACCAAACGTAAACTTCCTTCACGCCTGGAACCTGCTGATGAACGTTGTTCGCCATCCGATGGGTCAAAAGATTATAGATTTTCCCCACATGACTAACAGGATTTTTGCCAGCTGCAGCTTCTGAACATTGAGGTCTGTTAAGCGAGATTAATCCGTTTACTCTGTTTCCTCTGCCCACCTGCCCCGAGTCAGCTCCGTCTGCGCTTGTGCCGAGTACAGTTAGGTAGATTCCGCCTGTGCCTCTGCCGGGAGTGTCTAAGGTGTTCAGCTGCACCTGTATCTTGGCATAGCTATTGTTTTCTTTGACGAACTGAATTATGCTTTCGAGAATTTCGTTTTTCTTCCTGAAATACTGGTTTTCGTCATCGATGAAACGGTCAACGAAAGCCATGGAAATTATGAGCTCCAGCTCATCGTCTTTCCGGAGACCCATCACCTTAACGTCCTCCCCGGACTCGGGAAACCTCTTCTTAAACTCCTTCGAGTTCACATAGTTCTCCGTTTTCAGCACCGCCATCTCCGTCTTGGTCAATGGCGCCCACCCCACAGCAGCCGAAGTATCATTCGCCTCAAGGACCTTTCCGCCTCTTCTGAAAATGTCTGTAAGCGCAGATGAACCGGGCTGAATCTCCACCTGATAAACCACGTGCTTGCTGGGGTCAACGAACCTCAGGTTTTTCTTAAGCCAGTCCTTAGCTGTCTGAACCGCGATTTCTTCAACGGGAATTTCGTTTCCGTCCACTTTGTAGGTTGCTCTGTCTCCGAAAATCAGCTTCATCGGCTTCTTTATTACGCCGCCCTTGAATCGTGTTTCAACCTGTCCAGCAGCCAAGAGGGACTTGTCTATGTTGTGGTGCAGTATGGTTCCCGCTTTTTTGAGGTACTCTTTGCTCAGGCTTACTGAAACCTCGTTCATTATGCTGTCGCATATTGTGTCTGGGTGTCCGAGTCCCTTTCGCTCAACCACCTCAATCCTCTGATTTTGTAACGGGGTCTGTTTTAAAGCTGCAACGACTATGTTCCTCAATGAAGATTCACCAATCCAATTTTCCATGAAATAATAACTTCTCTAAATATATATTTTACGGAATAAAAACTTCATGAAACATGCAGTTTTATATATTTATCTTTCGTGTTCATCAAGAAAATGCTCTGACCGACAGAAAAGCTGATATGAACATAACGCATATACTGCATATAAAATAACTGGGGGTTATTGTTTGCCCATTACTGGTTCCCTGTTGAAGAATAAGCGGCTCGAATTGAATCTGACGCAAAGTCAACTGGCAAAGTTGGTAGGGGTATCGCAGGCTCACATAGCGAAGATAGAAGGCGAAAAAGTTGACCCAAGACTGTCCACGGTGAACAAAATACTGGAAATTCTCGAGGGCGGAAAAGGACGAAAATGCGGAGAAATCATGACCCGAGACGTAATCACATCTCACCCAAAGGACAGGGTTCAGGAAGCAAGCGAAACCATGGTTAGACACGCCGTTTCCCAATTACCAATCGTCGAAGACGGAAGAGTCGTCGGCATGATCACTGAAGAAGCAATCGTCAAAAATTTGAATCCGAACATAGCCAACGAGCATGTTGAGAACATCATGGAGCCGCCTCTTCCCAGCATACCAGAAGACACAGACATGACCGTGATTAGGCCTTTGCTTGAAAAACACTCAGGAGTATTGGTAACTAAACAAGGAAAACTGGTCGGCATCATAACCCGTTCAGACCTGTTAAAGGTTGTTTCAAGCATAGTTTCTGGAACCGTAACATAGTTTCAGGTTGCGTCAAGCCTATTTTTTGGTTTCATAGTTTCCTTTAATTAAAACCATAATTAAAATGTCTAAAATAATCCTTGTTGCGGTTCCCTAGTCCATGTACTTGTTGACTATAGGCATCTTCCACCCGATTCCAAAAGCCTGTTTCGTAATTTTTATGCATGGAACTGCCTGCCACCTTTTATATTCAGCTCTTCTTATTCTTCTGTAAACGTCGGCGACCACGGCTTCGGGATAGCCCCTTTCGACCAGTTCTTTTCTGCTTCTGTGGTGTTCGATTATTTCGTCAACCATGGGGCTGACAACATCAAAGTCAAAAGGGTCAAACTGACCTTCTTTCAGCTCAGGCGACGGCTTCTTCTTAAACACGTCCTCAGGAATCACTTGCCGCCCAGCCTTTTTGTTCACGTATTCGGCGAGTCTATAAACGTCAAGCTTACTCACGTCCCCAAGTGCCCCCAACCCGCCAGCCATGTCCCCGTAAAGTGTGCAGTATCCCAACGCAAGCTCAGTCTTGTTCCCCGTGTTTAGGACGAGGATTTTCAAAGATTTCAGACGGTTCGAAACATCCATGAGGCAGTTTCCCCTTACCCTAGGCTGGATGTTTTCGTCCGCAATCGGGTCGTCATCTTGTCTGTCGATTTTAAAATGTTTTCTTATAGCATCAAGAGGTTCCTCAAGCGTCCTCTTGTAGCTCTCAACAATGGCTTGGACTGGAAACTTTAAGAAACAGATTCCCAGATTGTTCGCCAGCTTTTCCGCGTCGGTCTTGCTGTGTTCGCTGGAAAACTTGGACGGCATGGAAACGCCGATGACGTTTTCTTTTCCTAAAGCCTCAACCGCGATGCAAGTTGTCAACGAAGAGTCGATTCCGCCACTCATTCCCACAACAGCTTTCTCAAAACCAGTCTTTCTGTAATAGTCACGAACACCCAACACTAACGCGTCGAATTTTTCTTTTTCGCCGTCATATTTCGGAATACTTACTTCTGATGCTGTCCAGATTTCTGGGTCAATCTGGATGGTCACGATGTCTTCTTGGAACTGTTTGCCAAACGCAATAAATTTTCCCTCAGCGTCCACAGCCATGCTTTGTCCGTCAAAAACAAGTTCGTCTTGTCCACCAACAAGGTTAACATAAAACACTGGAACATGCAGTTTTTGGGCTTTTTCTTTTAACAGTTTTTCGCGTTCAAACCTTTTCCCGGCGAAGAAAGGCGACGCAGAAATATTGACTATCAACTGTGCTCCGCGCTCAACAAGAATGTCAGTGACTTTAGTCTTGTATTCTTGGTCCCAAAGGTCTTCGCAGATTTCAACACCGAGCTTGAGCTTTCTACCATTTATGAGTACTTCAACTGGTTTAATGTCTTTTTCCTTGTTTGGCGTGAAATATCTGTCCTCATCAAAAACATCGTAGGTCGGTAACAACGTCTTGTGAACAACGCCAGCCAAATTATGTCCCTGAAAAACTGCTGCAGCATTAAACAAGTTTCCGTTTAGGTCTTGGTCAACAAAACCCACAATAATGATTTCATTGGAGTGTTCTGAAATAATTTCATTTATTAATCTTTTGTTCTCTTCAATGAATGTTTTTTCAAACAGGAGATCCTGAGGCGGATAACCGGTGACCGCAAGTTCAGGAAAAATAACAATGTCAGTTCCATATTTTTGAGCATTATCCAAGAATTTTTTCATTTTTTGAACGTTGCCAGTCAAGTCGCCTACTGTTGAATTAATTTGAACCATTGCTACTTTCAATTGGTTTTGGATTTCAGTAACCTCCATTCACAATTGCTTATTTCGATAAATAGGAGACTGCCATATTTATCAGGGTTTTAATTATTCTTCCTAGTTTATTGGTTGTCCAAAATTCATGATGCGTAAACAGTCTGGATTATTAGTATCACTAAATAGACGACGAATAAAATGATTCCATGCTTCTTCGTAAGTTTCCTTTTTGTGTTTGCTACTAGGAAGAAAAGTGTCATGGTCATGAAAATCATCGGTACCATGGATATGAGCAGCTCTTTTGGCGATATGTAAAATGGATTGAGTATGCCCGTTATTCCAAGTACAACTAATATTGTGAACATGTTGTCTCCTAACGAGTTGCTTACGCATATGCTTCCATGTCCTTTAAACGCGGCGACAATTGATACTGACATTTCTGGAAGCACTGATCCTAGTGCCATGACCGTAAGTGCAACATAAAACTTCGAAATGCCAAGAACATCGGCAAAGCTTAAGGAGGACATGACGATCATTACGCAGCCCACAAGTAGAAAACTTCCTCCAAGGAGAAAGTTGAAAATTATTTCCCTGTTGCTTTTGGAGCATTTTGTTTCTTCCGTAGATATTTCGTCATGGTTGTTGCCCCATTTTATAACGTATACTACATAGGCAACATAACAAATCAACAACACTGCGCCCTTCCACGCGTTCATCTGTCCGTCTATGACGAGAAGGGTCGAAAAAAGTTCTGCTATAAGTAGTGTCAAACAGACTTTTTTGGCAAATTTTTCATAGTTTAGAACAGTGAACAATGCAGGTAAGCCTATGGCAAGCGGAATATTGTGTATGTTGGTTCCTACTAGGTTTCCAAAACCTATGCTTGCAGAATCGTAGTAAACGCTATACACAGTTGAAAAAAGCTCAGGCATCGCGGTTATTAATGAAAAGAAAATAGCGCCTACTGCTACACCAGTTAAAACAAATTTTGAGGCTATGTCGTTTCCAGAGTGTTCAGTTCTCTTGCTTCCATAGAATATCAGCAAGAGTCCAGCTACGAATAAAATAATGTCCAGTGCCAACATAAACGTCAGAGTCCTCCCCTATCTTCATTTCACCGATTTTCCTCTTGGTTCCTTGCTAGGATAAGGTAACAGAGCGGAAGGTGCTGTTCTCGAGTTTATCACGAAGTATGTGACTCCCGCCATCGCCCATACTGCAGTGCCTGCTATTGCCACGAATGCTGCCCATTGAGTCATACCACCACCAAGAATACCGAGCCAGATGACAGCGATCAGCATCGCCATGTTGGTTGCAGCGCCGAGGTTGGGGATTATCCTGCGAACGAAAACTGAACCACGCTCTTTAGCCAAGGCAAAAAAAGCCACAGCATTGGTCAACCCATAAAGCAGGAAGGTTCCAACGTTTGATAATAGGGTAACTGCGGTTAAGTTGGCAATAGAAAGCACGCCGAATCCTCCTATAACCGCTGACACAACTGTTAGCATCGCCACGCACATGTGTGGAGTCCCACGCTTGGAATGTAACTTGCCAAATACCCGAGGTAGTTCACCTTCAAGACCCATCGCGTAAGAAACTCGAACCCCTGTATTCGTGCAAGCAAGAGTAGTACCTAAGATTGCGGCTGCGACTGCTACGGCTACGACCAACATAAGTTCGAGACCATGACCACCTAAGAGGACATCTCCTAGGGTACGAACCATGTCCCCCATGGGAGCACTTGACCGTGCAGCTGCATCGAATCCAGTATAAGTCTGACCGTTAACGACTACCTTGTAGCCATCGTTAATCCAAGATTGGGATCCAAAATACTCGAAGAGATAAAAAAGCAGTCCTTGAATGACCAATGCGAGTATCACACCGCGAGAGACATCGCTGGGTTTTTTGGCTTCCGCCATTAGAGCAGTGGCTGATTCGAATCCGACAAGGACCAGGATAGCGATGGACGCTTGAAAAAGCACATGACTGGCGTCGTGAGGTAATATGATGGCGCTTGGGTCTGAAAAAACGAAGGTTACTTGTTGCGGGTTCGCAAAACGGTAAATTAACGCTAATACTGTTACACCCACAATCATGATCCACTGCACAACATTGAGAGTCACATTCACGATGGTCGATGTGTTAATTCCACGATAGGCTATGAAGCCTGCTAAAACTGAAAATGCCACTGCAATGCCTATTTGAAGAACGGGAGAAACTATGAAACCAAATGTTTGTAGGATATAGGAAAGGAAAACAGCCATAAAAGCAACCATTACACCCGGATATATCCAATAATAGAGGTGAGAAAGCCAGCCGAGAGTAAACTTCGCCATACGTGCAGTCCTACCGCTGGTACCTCTATCGAGGAACGCCTTAACAGTAAAAGTATACGAACTGCCAGTGCCAGTATCAGGGTAACGGCGTGCCAGCATCGCATATGAAGCAGCAGTCAGAAATGAAATGACTAAAGCTGCCACTAGCCCGAACCACATGTCTGGCGCGGTTGATGCTCCAGCAGGATCTGTTTGAGCTGCTTGAACTTGGTAGGTTATCCACAGAAATGCGCCAGGTGCAATTAGCGCCATAGCGTTCATGGTTACGCCTACGAGTCCTAGGGTCTTCTTCATGCCTGCGCTGGTTTCATTCTGGCTCATTCGAGGTTCACCGCATGATCATCTCTGGTCGTTAAACGCCTCAGAAACTTGGTTTATTTCGTCTAGTTTACACTTACAACCTATTCTTTTAGATGCAGATTTATCCTTGTTTTCTTTCTGGACAACAAGGTGTAATCAAGAAATGCCAAAGTTAATGAAGTCACGCCTACACCTATAATGAATAGAGTTGTTATGTCAAACATTTTTTATTCACCAATCTGATTTCCCTATTTTTCTTTTCCGCTGTATTCAATATTTCATTAGTTACACTGAATAATCATCCATCAATATAAACCTAATTGAGAAATTTTCACAAAAATTATGAAAAAATATGAACAAAATAAGTCTAAAAAAGCGAATTACTAACTTTTAGCCATAATTCTTATTTTTGCAATATTTTCCTTTATCTCAACCTTTAAACCCGTAACTGAAAGAAACTCCTCAACAAACGTCTTAACAAACTTCCTAGTTATTTCTGACCCCAGAACCAGCGTGAAATCATTTTCCGAGTTTTTGGTTAATCTGAAGAAGTTGCAGGTTTCCAAGCGCTTCAAAAGATCCTCCAAGGAACAAACTTTGTGTCCGAGTTGTTCCGCATGTGACCTAGCTACTTCTCGGTGTTTTTCCCAAAAGTACTCTTTTTCGGGCGAGGATTCAACAAGGTTTAGGAAGAGAAGCCAGTGATCAACATCCAAAATTACGTGTTCGCCTGAAAGAAGCATATCCATGTAACAGTGAAGTTTTTCTTTGTTTTCAGGGTCAACCAGCGCTTTGTTTTCCTGATAAGACCGCAGAGCTTTCCTTACTAATTCACTCTGAGAAGTTCTCATCTCCTTAACCAAATTCTCGAACAGGTTATTCGTTTCGCTGTCTAATGCGACTGTTACTCTCTTCGGGTTCCTCATAGCAAAGCACTCATTGATTGGCTGAATCTGCGTGTCTCTGGGTTTGTTGTGGAAACCGTCTTCTGCCTTGTGGTTTATTTTTTCTTTTAGACGTTAGCTCTGAAATCTTCTTTAACTACATTCAGGACAACGTTCGTCACGGTTCTTTTGATGTAGGGCATCGCCAGAAGGTTCTTAACGAAGTTGTTCATGTCCACTCTGTCCTTGAATCTGACAACCACGGCAATATCGAAGTCGCCAGTGACATCGTAGACGCATAAAGCGTTGCCTGACTTGGCAATCTCTTTTTCGACATCAACAAGGTGTGTTCCTTCAGCCTGAATCAACACGATAGCGGTCATCGTGAAGCCGAGTTTAAAAGGATCCACCAGCACCGTGTAGCCTTTTAATGCGCCTTTATCTTCAAGATTTTTTATGCGATTATACGCTGTTCCCACAGAAATTCCTAATCTGCCCGCAATTTTGTTGAAGCTTAGCCGGGAATCTTCCTGTAGAAGTCTGATGATTTCAATGTCTGTGTCATCATATTTTTCTATCGATGTTGTTGTCATCTTTCATTACGCCCGATGCATTATATACCACGTGAATGTTTATTCAATTATTGGATGAATATTTAAACATTTTCATCATTCCAACGAAAGATTTATATAGACTCCCATGTAAAATGAGAACCCATTGAATGAAATTGAAGGTGCGTTACATGGAGGCTG
>CAZRIK010000072.1:0-9699 GCA_964600125.1 uncultured Candidatus Bathyarchaeia archaeon | reverse complement strand
TGCAACGAGGAGGACGCGGAGAAAGTGTTCGGCATCAAGGCGGCGGGCGTTGACGTTTTGAAGGGCAAGGTTGAGGCTGAAAAATACCTTTACGTTGCACAAAAGTTGATGGAGGGTTTCCCCAACCTCAGCAAAGTAGCCATCACGCTGCGGGGAAGCATCAGCGCGAGCCACAACACGTGGTCAGCAGTGCTTTACGATGGAAAGACCTTCATTATGGCTCCGACTTACGACATAACCGACATCGTTGACAGAGTAGGAGGCGGAGACTCCTTCGCAGCTGGCTTAATCTACGGAATCCTCAAGTTCAGCGGCGACCTTCAGAAGGCTCTGAACTTCGCGGTGGCTGCCTCGTGCCTCAAGCACACGGTCTTCGGGGACTCAAACATCGCCTCAGTGTCTGAGGTTGAGAAGATAATGTCAGGCATAGTTTCGGGCAGGGTTTCAAGGTAACGAAAAAGGTTGAGGGTGGTTTATTGGCGAAATTCATGAAACACGTTGTCGTCGGAAAAATTTTGGAGCTCGGTTTAGTGCCTGTCTTCTACCAAGACGATTTGGAGACGGCGAAAAAAATCGTTCAGGCGTGCGTGGACGGCGGACAAAAAGTCGTGGAATTCACGAACAGGGGCGACTTCGCCTATCAGGTCTTCGCGGAGCTCGCCAAATGGGTCAACACACAATTCAAGGACATCATCATAGGCGTGGGTTCAGTTATCGACCCCGTTACAGCTGTGCTCTACATCAACAGCGGAGCCAACTTCGTCGTCGGACCAGTGTTCAACCCAGAAATCGCCAAGGTCTGCAACCGCCGCAAAGTGCCGTACTCGCCAGGATGCGGAAGCGCCTCAGAAATTTCGGAAGCTGAGGAGACGGGATGCGACATAGTCAAGGTTTTCCCGGGCGAGGAAGTCGGCGGTCCAACCTTCATCAAAAACCTGCTTGCCCCGTGCCCGTGGGTTAAGCTGATGCCGACTGGAGGGGTGGACACGACGCGCGAAAGCATTTCGGGATGGATTAAAGCTGGGGCAGCTGCCCTAGGCATTGGGTCGAAGCTGATTTCGAAGGAGCTTATCGCCGCAGGCGATTTCGAAGCCATAACGAAGAAGACTGAACAGTGCCTGTGGTGGATAAAGGAGGCGAGAGGAACTCCGCTGTTTCTGGGAATCGAGCATCCGGGTCTCTACCCTGACAAAGCGTCCGCTGAAGAAATTGCGAACTGGTACGCGGAAACCTTCAAGTTCACTAAGACAGAGGGAAACTCGTCCTTCTTCATTTCGGGTCAAGGAACAGGCAGAATCGAAATCATGAAGAAGCCTGAGCCCGTCAAATGCCACATCGCGGTGCGGGTCTCAAATTTCGAGGAAGCCTGCAAACAACTACAGGACAGAGGCGTCGAACTCGAGGAACCTAAAATCAGCAAAACAGCCAAAGCCGTTTACCTAAAAGAGTCTGACCCAGCGGGCAACAGAGTCCACTTGCTCTACACGGCTCCCTGAAATCACACAATTCTCCTTTTTTTGTGAATTAACAACTTTAAACTTTCAGTTTGTCTTCGATTTTTTCACTAATTTCTTTCAGGGCTACGCTGAATTCTGTCTCCAACAGTCCTTCAATGTTGCCAATGTTTTCCTCAAGTCCAGAATCGTAGGGAACAGCGCCCAAATAGCGGACGCCCTTAAGTTCGATTTGTTGTTTTATCCACGTTGAATCGTTGACTTTCATGTTCTCCACGACGCCGAGCATTGGGACTCTGGCTTCTTTCAGCAGGTCAACGAGTTTTCTGACCGTTTCGAACGCGAGCTTAGAAGGAGTCGTGACCACGAGGAACTTTACGTTTTTTATGAACCGAAGCAGGTCCAACGTGACGTCGCCCAATCCAGGCGGCATGTCCAAGACGAGAAAGTCCAGTTTCCCCCACTTCGTCACTGCCAGCAGCTCAATCAGGACGTCGGTTGCTTCGAAACCCCTTAATGGCGAAGCGTGTCCAGCGGAATAGTAGACAACCGACATGTAACGTAACCCGTGAACGTTCGGGGGAACAACGCCTTTTTCCTCTTTCGGCTGTTCTCCGCCGATGTCTAGGATGATGTGCGACGATGGGCTTGTGAAGTCAAGGTCCAAAAAGCCAACCTCGTAGCCTTTACGGGTAAGGGTCAAGGCTAGGACGGATGCGACGAGGCTTTTTCCGACGCCTCCTTTCCCGCTTGAGACCGCGACTATGTTTTTGATGCCCTTTAGACGCTCGTCGATGATTGCCGTTCGGGGGTCGCTCATGTTTTCTTTTCGCCTTTTACGCTTTGTATCCAGACTCCTCGTCCGCGTTCAACCTCGAAATCTGGGCTGCCGCAAAGTAGGCATCTAACGTACGCGTGGGCAATTTCTGGAACAAAATGGATAGCTTCCTTCGCGGATTCGTCCAGCCCGTTTTTACTGAAGGGCCACTTGTGTCCGCATTTTCTGCATTTCAGCCTTGCACGCGTCTTTGTGACGTTGACCCTTGCGTCCTTGAGTTTGCCCGAGAAAAGTTGCGAAAGGGCGAACTTGAAAATCCCGAGGTCTATTTGTTGGAGCTCCCCAACTTTAAGGTTGATTGCTGAAACCGTTTTGAGCTCTTCTTCTTCAGCTACCTTGGAAACTGCGGAAACGACCGCTTCAGCGAGAGCCCACTCGTGCATAAGCGAAAATTGGGTCCACTTTATTTAAGGATATGCCGTTGGCGTGTTGTGGATTTTCAGGTTTTCTTTTTCGCCTTTTTGGCTTCGACGACTATTTTCTCTGCTTCCTTTTTCTTTTCTCTGCTTTCTTCTCGGTGTTTTCCCAGTGCGAGCTGCCTTCTCACGACTTCCCGTTCGATGAGCCTTTCCCTGATGGTTACTTCTATGATGCTCGCTGTTTTTGTTTGCGCCCGTTGAAAAGGAACAACAATCGGCGCAGGCTTCTCTTCCTCTACGCGAGCAGGCTTAGATAATGGATGGAATGTTTCCTTGATGGACGGTTTAGCTGCTTTGGCTTTCCGCGTCTTCTTTCTTGCGACCGCCTTCTTTGACAGTTTCTTCACGGGAGCTTTGGTCGGTTTTCTTTTCTTGGTTTTCTTTGTTGCCTTCTTGATTAACCCAATTTTTAGGGAATATTCTCTGACTTTTTGTTCAGACAGAACCTTGAGTGCGTTGACGATTTCTTTCTTTTTGACTGCCTTTTTGGTCCAGAACAACGTGGACTTTTCTAGGAGGACTCCGGTTTCCTTTGCCAACTGTTGCAGTTGACGTGTGCTCATAGCATAAAGCATCTCTTCTTTCGTGAGCCGATTTACGCCCAGCAGCTCAACGATGTCGGATTCTCTGAACTCCGAAGCGACAAGAACGTCTATAGCTTCCTCTTTTGACCTTGCCTTCTGAACATTGCCGTAGATGTCTTCTTTCTGAAGCACAATACTGTTCCGTTTGGCGAGAAGTTTAAGCTCACTCAATCTCAACCTACTCAGCATTTCCCACGTTGACTCAAAATCTGCCAGTTTAGACGAAACGGACAACGACTATCCCCAAACACAAGTATTAGACTCCATAGATACAAAAGCCTTATGGATTTCGGTTTGTTCCATATTGTTGAGAAAAACAGCTTAAACCTCGAAGGCAACGGACAAAATGGTCGCGAAAGACGAACAGATAACGATGCTACATGGAGCAGGCGGCTCCGTCATGCACGACCTAATTCTAAATTACGTCGTCAAATACCTAGGAGAAACAGAGGCTCCAAGGTTCGCCGAGGTGCCCTTGAGTGCTTTGGCTGACGCAGCAGTCGTAGACGGCATTGTGTTGAAAAGCGACTCTCACGCAGTAAAACCCATCTTTTTTCCCGGCGGAGACATCGGACGGCTAGCTGTCTCGGGCACGGTAAACGACATCTCGGTTCTGGGCGCTGAACCCGTCGCGTTGGCTTGCGGTCTCATCTTGGAGGAGGGACTCCGTTTGTCTGACCTTGAACGAATCCTTGCCAGCATGAGGGACACCTGTGTTGAGGCTGAAGTCGGAATCGTCACAGGCGACACCAAGGTCGTTGAGAAGGGCAGCCTCGGAGGATGCGTAATCAACGTTTCAGGGTTTGGGAGACGAAGCGACGCCCTCAAAAAGAACATGACAGTTGTGAAGAAGTTCAGGAAAGCCTTCAACAGCCGATGGGTTCTTGACCAAAACCTTTCAGCTGGCGACAAAATAATCGTTTCAGGCACAATGGGCGACCATGGTTTAGCTGTTCTTTCAGCTCAAGAGGGCTTGAGCTTCGGAAGCGGAATCAAGTCCGACGTGAAGCCGCTGAACCGCTTGATTAAACGGCTGCTTGGAGAAGTGGGCGGCGTCGTCTCAATGAAGGACCCGACCCGTGGAGGGCTGGCTGATGCGCTAAACGAGTTCAGCGACAAATCAGGCGTCGGCATACTCCTTGAGGAAGGGAAGGTTCCGATTCGGGAAGACGTCAAGGCAGCCTGCGAAATGCTGGGTCTTGACCCGTTCGAGGTGGGTAACGAAGGAAAAATCATAATCGGCGTGGTCAAAGAAGAAGCGGAGAACCTTTTAGGCTTGTTGCGGTCAACCGAGGAGGGAAAGGACGCAGAAATCATCGGTGAAGCAACAGCACAATTCAAAGGCGTCGCCATGCAAACCGTGGTCGGCGGAAAAAGAATTGTTGCGAGACCCGTTGGGGACCCTGTTCCTCGAATATGTTAAATTTTGGCATAACCATTGTCAAGAGCAAAAGTCTTATTTGAATTGAAATAGAGCATTCATGCGTGATGAGACATGACTCTGATTGATTTACGAAGCCAAAAAACCGTAAAGACCAAGGATGAAATGCTTAAGCACCTGAAAAGTTTCCGTCTTGAACCCCGCTTCTCAGCTGGAGTGTGGTTCTTCTATCCGGGAGGAAGCAGATTCCACGAAGCATTCACAGAGAAAGGCTCAATCCAAGACATACTGGACAAGGTTGCAGCCCTCCACGACCGCGGAGTGGTCGATTCGAGCTTTGGATTGGAAGCCCACTTCCCGAACGAAGTAAACGACGAGATCATCGACAAGTACAAGAGCCTCCAGAAAGAAACGGGCATAAAACTGATTACCATAGTTCCCAACCTTTTCTACGAGAAAACGTTCGAGTTCGGCTCCCTTTCCAACCCAAACCCGAAGGTCAGAAGAAAAGCCATCGACAGAACCATCAAAACTCTTGGACTCAACAAAGAACTGAACACCGAATTCTGCATAGTCTGGCCTGGCGGGGACGGTTACGAAAATCCTGCGGGAACCGAGTTCTACCTCATGTGGGAAAACTTCGAAAAAGGATTAGCTGAAGCCATGGACGCTGTTCCAGGCGTGAGAGTTGCCATTGAACCTAAGCCCTACGAACCCAGAGGAAACAACATCTACAGGAACACGGCGAACGGAATCCTCATGACCAGAAACGTCGAAGCCCATTTATCATCCAAGGAAAACAAAAGACTACTCAACGAAGGTCACGCATTGGTCGGTTTGAATCCAGAGGTCGGCCACGTCCTGATGGGGCACGAGGAACTGGCGTATTCCTTCGCATCAATCCTCAAGGAAGGCAGGCTTGCCCACACGCACTGGAACAGCCAGCCCCTAGGCAACTATGACCAAGACCTGAATGTTGGAGTTTTGGGGCTTGATCAGATGTACGCGGCAATGCTCGTTCTGAGGATGTATTGCTATAGGTGCAGGTTCGGGATAGACATTAACCCGGAAAGGGTACCTGTAGAAAAGGCTCTGGTCCTCAGCATCAACGCGCTTAGGTCCGCCTGCGACCGCGTGAACGACGTGGACTGCGATAGACTCGTCGAAGCCATGTATAGCCCTGAACAAAACAGGGGCGTAGTCGAGGACGTGATGACGAGAGCCCTCGCTCCGCCTTCGACGCGTCTCATCGACTTCGATAAGGTAAGTTAGCTAAGACTTTCTCTGCAACCTGAAAATCATTTTTTGCTTCGGTTGCGGAGCCAACTCCTACCATGCAGGCGTCCACCTCGACTTCTTTGAAAACGTAAGTCAGCGCTTCTTCAGGCGGAATTCTGCCTCCAGCGAACGGTTTGATGGCGACAACGAGTTTTCCCTGCTTCTTTATGTCCGTAATAGCTGTTTCCGCCATTTCCTGCGTTGGAAACATCATGGCTCCGAGCTTGTTGACTGGCGTGATGAATCCGTCGTACCCTTTCACGTTTCTTTCAGAGATTAATTGATTAGACGCTCCAATATGGTGTGAACCCAACAGAACGCGGTGCCCCGTTTGTCTGGTCATTTCGAGGAGTTCCTCAAGCAGGTCCATCCGCGAGATTGCGAGGAAATCGGTTCCTGAACCAGGTTCAATCCAGCCCACGTTGTAGTCGCTGAATTCGTTAATCGATGTTTCCCAAGCTTTCCAGTCAATCTCCAAATCATTTACGAGCTCAGCGTTTTTGTATGGTTTCGCTGAATTGAGTCCTTCCTTCCATCCTTGTCGGCAGTTCAGGATTGGGTCCTCAAGGTATCTTTGTTTAATTTGGCTTCCATATTGTTCAGTCTCGTATTCAAGGTGGGTCTTCCATCTTCGGAAGTCGTCTACTCCTTTTCCCTTAATCCTGAGCGGCATGTCGATGCACGGTATGAGCCGAATCTCCTTTTTGTCCTCAGCCTCGATTTCCTTTACTGCGTCAAGGTAGTTTGGGGCAAGAGGGTTGAAGGTTCGGCTTGAGGCAGCAAAGAACTTCACGTCGTGGTTCAGAGCGGTTCTGACGACTTTTTTCATCTCAGCCTTGTTTCGGAACCTTTCTTTGTATTCGCTGTCTTTAGTTGCGCCTTGGTAGCTGACTCCAAGCATAGGAAGGTTGCCTAGAATTATTCTGTGTTTCCTCAGAATTTCGGTGGATGCTAAAGTCATGTTTCTTCAACCTTTTAGTTTATAGTTCTTTAGACGTTCGTAACAACATCTGTGCATAACGGAAAATGCAGGAAGACGTTTTTTTATGCCAGCCTTATTTGTTATTTGCTTGTTTGGGTAGAACCTTGAAGTGCGGTTGAAGCCTGTCGGAGCTCAGCAGCGCGTTCATGGAGAAGTAGGTGTCGGAGAACTTTTGTTCAACCATTTCTTCGAGGTCCTGCGCGGAATAGGTTTTTCCGACTTCCAGCTTCAGCTGCTCATCGATCATCGCGTCCACTATGCTGGTTTGTTCGATCACGGTGCCGCAGTCGCCGCAGAAGGTTGCCTCGGTGTCTCTCAGGATGGTCCCTGAACCGCATTTGGGGCATTTTAAGCCTTTAACTTGGAAAAGGTCTTTTTCGACCATCACTGCCCACGGACATAGAATGTGCGGACAAGATTAATACAACTTTCTATCATTGTCGAGAAAGCGATGTTAGAGTTATATGAGTGCCCTGTAGAAATGCCTAAATGAATTGAAGACGTTTATTACAGTGAACTAAAGGAAAAATTGTATGGAGAGAACGAGCCGTGAAGAAAGTAAAGTACGAAGAAATGCTTCCGCACGAAATCGAAGAAACAATGCGTGAAACACCCATCGCCTACCTTGCATTAGGAACCTTGGAATGGCATGGACCTCACCTCGCGCTCGGAAACGACGCTGTTAAAGCTTATGAGCTGTGTCTGCGCATAGCCGCGAAGACGGGCGGCGTCGTTGTGCCGCCTACGTTCTGGGCGATTGGCGGGATGCCCCAGCCGTGGACGACAAGGTTTGATGAGGAGTTGATTGGTCAGCTGTTTTACGGAATTTTTGAGCAGCTGTCGCACGTTGGCTTTAAAGTGATTGTTGCTGTGACTGGGCATTACGGTCGTGAACAGGTGCTGACGCTAAAGCAGGAATCTCTCAAGTTCATGTTCAGAAGCGACACAACCATTTTTCCCATAGCTGAATACGAAGTCACGGCGGACAAGGGCTACCGCGGGGACCACGCCGCGAAGTGGGAAACATCGATTCTGTGGCACCTTCGCCCAGAACTTGTTGACATAAACCGACTTCCAAAAACAGAAGAAAACCTGAACGTTTACGACCACGGAATAATGGGGGAAGACCCGAGAGCCAACGCGTCGCAGGAACTGGGAAAAGAGATAGTCGCCACAATAGTTAGCCGCCTTGCTGAAACGTCGTTGCGGCTGCTAAAGAACACTTCGCAGTTCCAGCGCTCAATGTACGTCACAGCGCTCTCTAGGCAAGTTCAGATATTGGACAAGAACGTTCTGGCGAAGCTGAGGAAGGGGGGAAACGAAGCGAAGATTGAAGCTTACTACCAGTTCCTCGGCCTCGTCTGGAAAGGAAACTACGTCGAAGCAGTCAAGACCGCGGACGCCCTACTTGCAGAAGAATAGAAAAGACCAAATCATGCAGGATTAATGAAGTGGGTATCTTCCGTATTTTTGCCCCGTTTTCGACAAGGTCACAGCGTTGACGGGCGGGATTCCCTTGTAGATGCAGTTACTTGTGGTCAGGAAGTACCCTCCTCCGGGAGCCGCGTCCCTTATACATTGTCTGGCTTCCTCCGCGACCTGCTCAGGCGTCCCATAAGCCATCGTTGTGGCTGCGTCCACGTTCCCGCAGAGAGCCAACCTGCCGCCGAACCGTTGTTTAACCTCAGCCAGCTTCATACCTGCGCTCGGGTCAATGCTGTGCAACGCGTCTATTCCGGTTGCCACAAGGTCGTCGATGATGGACCAGATGTAGCCGTCCGTGTGCTTCACGAAGTAGATGCCTTTGCTGTGCGCAGCGTCAACCATCTGCCTGAGGTACGGAAAAACGAGGTCGCGGTAGACCCACAGTGAATAGAAGGGTCCTTCCTTGAGGCAGTAGTCTGTGCAGTCGAACACGAGCTCGACCCCAGCGTCCGCCTGCTCCTTAATGCTTTCGACGGACGCCTTGATCATCTCGTCTATTATCTTCCTTAGCTCGGCGGATTTCGAATAAATCATGTGCACGAGGCTGGCCATATTCTTTCCGTCTGGGATGCCGATGGTTCCAGAGGCAGACCCAGCGATCATGTGGTCAGGCGCGATTTTCCTGAGAATCTTAACCGCTTTGATTGGGTCTGGGACGAACCCGACTCTGATGATGTCGTAGCCCATTTTTTTGCAGGTTTCAGCCAAAACGTGCGCATTGTGTTCAGTGATGTCTAAGCCTTTTCCCCGTTCCGTCATTTCCGCGTCTTGTTTAAGGAAATCTTTGAAAACCGTTTTCGTCCATTCGTCCGGTTCCGAGCTGATGGCGTAGCCTTCGCCGATTATTTCCTCGGGGTACTGGAACTCGAGCTCAAACATCGGCACACGGTCAGGCTCTTCGAGCTCCAAAGCGCAGATTGCCCTTTCACGCGGCTTCATACAAAACCCTCAACGCTAAAGACCCAATAATCAGGCTCCGACTATTTTAGTGTTAAGTCGTCCTGTCGATCATAGCAATCATCGAAAAATTGGTGTCCCAGGAATTATTAAGACGTTAAAAGAATGTTTACTAAGAATATGAGATTGTGGTTTTATTTTATTTGGATGACGTTTTCTATTCCTTCGAAGTGTGGGTCTCCCGTCAGGATTTTGGACTCAGTCATTTTCGATATAACCAAGACGTAAGCGTCTGACAGTCCAAAGTCCTTCTTGGTTTTCCGAGCCTCAGCGTGCAGTATGCCTGCGTCTCTCGATATTTCGCTGTCAACGTCCACGATG
>CAZRIK010000071.1:0-9998 GCA_964600125.1 uncultured Candidatus Bathyarchaeia archaeon | reverse complement strand
TGGTCCAGTTTTTCTATCGAGAACTGGAAATAGTCAAGTATCACTATTTCTTTAGCGGGCTTGTAGATGACTTTGATTTTGTTCTTGTTTTCTTCACCGATTTTGTCGCTCAACATCAATTACCTCGTACGAATTCGTGTGGCTTCAGATAGAGTTTTGTCTTGCTCGAAATTAAGGTTTGCTGAGCCTGTTATGAAACAGATGCGTACTTCTTATTTCCGAAAAACGTTTTGTTTTTTTGTCCCATAAATTTCATTGATTCAGATGCTTAAAGGCGTTTTTGTGATGCAAAGAATTAAATAAAAAGTGATAGATTTATGTTTAAAATACAACCTATCATTAACGGATATAACAGAGATGTGGTAAAATGGCGACTCACGCTGAGGATTTGAAGTTTCGGCTTGCAACGGTTGAATTGTTGCGGACTGCGAAGAGGCATTACACGTACAGGGAGCTTTCGGGAAAAACGGATCTTCCAGTGACTGTTCTAAGCAGGTACGTGAAGGGGCACGTTCTCCCCAACACGAATAGGGCGCACGTTCTTTGGACTGCCCTTTCGAAGATTGTGGGTTTGGAAACCGAGTTCCGTAGGAGAATAAAGTTTGACAGCAGCGGCTTCTTCGACAACACCCAGATAATTGGCGACATTAACCTGCTTGACCAAGCCGCCAACTATGCTCTTGCGAACTTCGCTGGGAGGAGGATTACGAAGGTGTTGACGGCAGCGGTTGATGGCGTGCCCTTGGCTACGATGGTTGCCCGCGCGCTTGACGTGAACATCGTGATTGCGAAGCCGAACAAGGAGGTCGGTGTCTCGTCCTTTATTGAGGAAACTTACTCTCTCGACGTGTCGGGTCACATGATGACGCTTTATTTGCCGAGGGACGTGATAAAGAAGAAGGACAGCGTGCTCGTTGTTGACGACGTCATTAAAAGCGGCGAGACGCAGCTTGCGCTTATGAAGCTGGTCGAGAAGGCGAAGGCGGAGGTTTCAGGAGTCTTCGCCATGATTAGCGTGGGAAACGCTTGGAAGCAAAAGATGAATATTCCGGAGAGCTGCCAAGTTGAGGTAGTTCTCGAAATCTAGAATTTTTTGAAACAAAATTTGAAGAATAGTCGCAGCGCAGCCAAGTTGTTCAGAAAGAGCCTAGTGGGACTTTTCTTTCTTCTTCCATCTTAAAGAGTGGCTTTTGCATTTTCGGCATTTTGTGGCTGTAGGGGCGTTTCTTGCTCCGCACTCTCTGCATATCTTTAGTAGCAGCCTATGTTTCTGGGCTATTGATCGTTTCAGGGGGTCGGTGATTGGCAACGGACTTCACATCTTGTGTTGTTACCTTTTTCGCCGTTAGAACTGCATATATACCTTTTGGTTTTAGGACTCCACGTTTGTGATACCACAAGATTTTTATTGGTGATCACAGAGCAATAGGTTCACAGCATACAGAAAAACAAAGGAGTGAGGCGGTGAATGTCTGAAAACAATTCAGTGCTGATTGGACGAAAGCCCGTAATGAACTATGTCTTAGCATGCATTACCCTGTTTCACGGCGGAGCAAAAGAAATATACGTTAAAGCCAGAGGACAAGCGATAAGCAGAGCAGTCGACGTTGTGGAGATTGCACGGCGTAGATTCCTGCCTGACGTGAAGGTACAAAAAATCGACATTGGTACAGTGCAGCTTCCAGCCCTAGAGGGTGGCAACACGACCACCAACGTGAGTACTATAGAGATTACTCTGACGCGCTAAGAAGAGTTGAAGGAATATGCTCCGTCGCACCTCCTTTATTTTTGGAGGCTCAGACGCTAGTGAAAACGGAGTTGTGCCAGTTCTGCCTAAGAAGCGGAATGTTGTGTCCCAAGTGCAAGAAGAAGCTCGAGAAGGGTGAAATATCCGAGCTCGACTTGGAGATTGGTAAGTTACTCGTGTCCATGGAGGAGGAATATCCGCCTCTTCAGAACGTTTATTTTCACAAAGCCATCGAGTCAGACGGCGTGATGGCGATTTTTGTAGGCAGGGGAGACATCGCGAAGATTCTGAGTTATGGTGGAAAGATCATCAAGTTGGTGGAGCGGAACACCAAAAAGACGGTTCGTGTTCTGGAAAGCAACTCGGACGAGAGAAAGTTTCTTGAGGACCTGTTTGCGCCGATGACTATTCTGACTGTTAACAGGATTTGGGTGCCTGACGGTTCCACCGAGACGAGGGTGATTCTGAAGGGCAGCGAAAGGCGGCGGACCACGAGATACATTAATGCCTTGAGGGAGATTGCTAGCAAGGCTCAAGGGCTTAGTCTCAGGGTTGAATTTGCGGCTTAACGGCGGCTTCGAAGAAATGACGGTTGACGAGCTCGGGGAATGGCGGAGAACACATTTTTCAGTTGAGGTCAGCCCGAAACTCGACGGCGAAGAAGTTGTCGTGATGGGCTGGGTCAGAGACGTCAGGGACCTAGGCGGCATAAGGTTCATAATTCTCCAAGACAAAGACGGGAAGGTTCAGGTCACCGTTTCCCAGACTAAGGCTGAACCAGAAGTTTTCGAGAAACTGCGTTCTCTGCACAGGCAAGACTGCGTAGCCGTCAAAGGCGTCGTAAAAAAGATGGACAAAGCTCCCGGAGGAGCCGAAATAATTCCTAAAGACGTCAAGATTTTGGGTGTTGCGAAGCAGCCTCTGCCTCTGGACATTTCGGGCAGGACTCCCGCGGAGATTGACGTTCGTTTGGAGTCTCGGGTCTTGGACCTTCGCAGCGACAGGAACCAAGCCATCTTCAAGATCAGGCACGCCACGTTGTCTGCTGTGCGGGAGTTTCTTTCGGAGCTCGGCTACTTGGAGATTAACACGCCCAAGATTATTGCGTCCGCGACTGAGGGCGGGGCTGAGCTGTTCCCGATCGTGTATTTTGAGCGGGAGGCTTTTTTGGCTCAGAGTCCGCAGCTCTACAAGGAGGAGCTTGTGGTCGACTTCGAGAAGGTTTACGAGATCGGTCCCGCGTACAGGGCTGAGAAGTCGCACACTAGGCGGCACACCACCGAATTCACGTCAATAGACATTGAACAAGCTTTCGGGACAGCCGAGGACGTCATGGAAGTCGCCGAGGAGCTCATGGTCCACCTGTGCAAGGCAGTAAACGAAAAGTGCAAGGACGACCTTAAGGTTTTAAAGCATAAATTGGCGGTTCCGAAGGCTCCCTTCGAGCGTTTCACGTACACTCAAATCGTCGACGAGCTGCGGAACAATGACGTTAAGATCGAGTGGGGCGAAGACGTTCCGACGGACGCTTTCAGGGCGCTGGGTAAGATTCATTCGGGCTTCTACTTCATCACGGAGTGGCCGAGCAGGTCCAAGCCATTTTATATTAAGCCTAGGGGCGACAAGCCTGAGCTGAGCGAGGGGTTCGACTTGATGTGGCGGTGGGTCGAGATTGCTTCGGGCGGGACGCGGGTGCACGACAAGGACATGCTCGTGAGGAGGCTAAAGGAGAAGGGGCTTCAGCCCGAGTCTTTCAGGCACCACCTGCAGGCGTTCGACTACGGGATGCCGCCTCACGCGGGGTGGGCGATAGGCTTGGACAGGCTCGTCATGATGCTGACGGGCATAAGGAACATCAGGGAAGTCGTCCTCTACCCAAGAGACAGATACAGACTAACACCATAAATTTTTTTATTAATCATAGCACTTTAGTGTTTTAAATCAAAGCATCTCAGTTTGGTCTGTTTTGTGTAAAAAAACCCGTTGAATTAATGGTTTTTAACTTCAGTATTAATTAGACATGAATAATTACATTCAATCATCTAAATCAAAAATATATCTTTCATGAAAGTTTAGTACAGTATTTGTTTGGTTCATGGAAAGAGAGCGTTTGATTAAAGAAGTAATCTTAAAAGTGCGGGTGGTGGGCTTGAACCCATATTATAAAGGTATCATGAAATATTTGAGAGGAAATGTACTATTTTTGTTCTAGCCAAAAAATATGTCATGACAGGTGTAATGATATGTTTAACTTTCAAATATGAAGATGAAAGTGTTCACTTTATTTCAGACCAGAGTGTATTCCTAACTCATCGAAGACTTTGAACTTGTTTTCGATAAAAAGGTGAGCTGGGGAAAGGGGACCTGAGGATAAATTAATATTCTTTGTTAACAACAGGTTTATAGCAGTGACATTGACAAGATGGTGACATAATTGCCAAAAATAAAGAAACCACTTTTCCTATGGCGGGTGTATACAGGAGGAGATCTCATCCTTGTTCCGATTTTTGAAGTTGAAACGGTTAACAGAATAAGTTTTCTATCCAATATGATGATTACGTTTGGTGGTCTTTTTTGTGGACTCTCAGGAGTACTCCCCACTCTAAAGATAAGCGCTAACGAGCAATTGCTAATTAGCTTTTTTTTAATTGGAATCGTTATTATGATCATTGGCTATATTATTTACTACTTCGAGGTTCATAAGAAAAGTAGGGAGTGGAGAACTAGATCAGTGCCTCTCGAAGAATATCTCAAGCTTAAATAGTGATGGACCTTACCTTGGGAGGATATTAGAAAATTGAAGGAACAATCGATTGTATTTGAAAAAGATTCCTTTGATGAAATATTCATTCGGTCAATAGAGGAAGCTTTCTCATATATGTTTGGAGAAAATACATCTAAAGGTGTTTGGTATTATATAGAGGCAGCAGTCCCTAAAAGTGAAATCCCCCGAAAAATTGACCTTTTTGAGCGTACATTAGTTGATATATTTGGCAAAGGGGCGTTGTTAGTAGAACGTCAAATCATACTAAAATGTTATTCTAACATAGGAGAACCACCACCAAATGGGGATTTATCATTTTTAGAAGCGATTAGTCGATTGAAAGAAGACAAAGATTCAAAGAAATCTTCTAGATAAGGATTTCTTCATAACTCCCTATGTTATGACAGACGTAATGACAGATGTCACGATGTTTCTGCCAAAGAACCACGATTTTGCCCATATTTAGGAATGGTGCGGAGGGTGGGGCATCCATCTTAATTTACTAGTAAATTCGGAACATTCAAGTTCGAGTCCACTGAACCCCCAATACTCAAACGGTTTCTAGTAGCTCTATGTTCGCGCATCGAAAGTTAATTAAGGTACAAACGCGAATTAAACTAGCAGGGAGTAAGTTAAAATTGTCCGAAAGATTTGGAGAACCTTTTAAAAAATATAATACATTTGGAATCGCACATCTATCGCTTCCTGACATCGATGTTAATCTTGAAAATATGAAAATGTTAGGAGTCGAGGTAACAGACAAAAATGAACTTACGGAACTTAGACCAGCCTCTACTGACAGATTAGCCTACACACAGATTGCATACAAAGCAGAAGCAGGCAAAGCAAAAGCAGGAGAACCGATTGAAAGAAGCTTGCGGGTAGTAACAAATGACCAATTGACGGATGATTCTAAAAAAAAGTTATTAAAACAAGTTATGATTGAAGTGGCACCGGTTGCCAGAGTCTATCCAATTTCTTCAGAACAAGCTGACCTGTCAGATTCGATCAAAAAAACCCTACCTTATTTCAATTATTATATTGTTGAACTTGGTCTGAATGTTTGTGTAGGACAAGAAGCAACAATTCCTGAGCTCAAGTTCGAGGTTGACTTGTACTCAAATGGGAAAGACAGATCTGATGTGACAACCAATAGTGTAGCGCCCACTGATAGCATCAGAAAGGTGAAGATTGTCGACGGCAAAATCACGATCGGCATTAGCAAACTTCTTGAGCTTATTCCTGCACCAGTGGGAGGAGTATTCTCAAACTTAATAAATATAGATATCAACCCTATCGAATTCAAGTGGGAGCTCACCAAATACATTATAGACGCTAGCGGGCCACTCAACTATAAGGCATATTGGCGCGTACATGATACTGACAATGTTCAAAGTTTCAATCCCATCATGGTCCTCAGAGCTAAGAAAAACATAAGCAAAATATCAGCAAAAGCTCGAGCTATATACGTACTCAAGTTTTCTAAGCTCGGGATTTTTAGGCACACGGAGATTTATTCTGATGAGAAGAAAGTGTCGGTTCTACCATTGTGACAGAAGGGATATCGGCTGGAGACATAATTACAAAGTTGAGTTCGCGTAAAATGTGAACTTCCCAAGACAAACAGAATTTTCTTTCACTAGTACCACGATATAGTTTTCCATTTGACTCACGGTCAACTTAAAGAGTCAATGAGGTTTTGGTCATACCTTTGGCCTAAACTTAAGAAGCTACAGAATCAATGGGCTCAGTGTAATAAACAGCAACCTTAATAATAGGTCTGTTTTGTTCATTATCGGTTTTTGCTACTTGAACAACATATCGTGCGAGACCTGTCTGATTTGATCATCAACAGGTTTTCAATTATGATCATCAATTCGCAGCCTCAGATCCTGTTCTGATTTGGGGCGCAATTATTCTGAAATTTTGGGCGCAAATCCTTATTGTTCTGAAAGATGCAAGGTTTCTTTTTGGCATCATCGTTTCTTTTTTCTTTGTTTTAGGAATTGTTAAAGAAAGATTAAATATGGTTGGGGTGTTTTTACTCGGTTCGTTGGGCAGTTGAATCCTGCGGGTTGGTGGTTGGTTTGCGTTTTGGGACTGTGCTTTTCGACTTGTTTGACACTTTGGTGCTGTTTGGGGAGTTTAGGGACAGGGACGATTACCCGTCGTACTTGGTGGACATGCACGGAGCCCTCCTCGGCGACGGCGTAGACGTGCCCTTCGAGTCCTTCAGAGACACCTACTTTTCGGTGAGGAACGAGGTCGTCGAACGGTCGCAGAGAACCCTCGAGGAGCCCCACTTCAGCCTCCGAGTCCACTTGACGCTTCAGAAGCTCGGCGTCAATGTCCAAAAGCAGGACCAGATCGTCGCAGACGTCGTCAAAGCGTTCTCGGAAGAGTTCAAAAGCCGCACGTACCCCGACCCCGAAGCAAAGAAGGTCCTGAAGCAGCTCCACAAAACGTACAAGCTGGGACTCGTCTCGAACTTCAGCGTGCCCGAATGCGGACACGAGCTGCTGGAACAGTACGGCTTCAGGCAATACTTGGACGCGGTCGTCATCAGCGGCGATGTCAACAGGCGCAAGCCAAGCCCCGAAATATACGCGATAGCCCTGAAGAGGCTAGGCGTGAAGGCGGCGGAAACCGTCTTCGTCGGAGACAGCCTAGACCGCGACGTAAGCGGACCCCAAAACGTCGGAATGAAGGCAGTCCTCCTCAAACGGGCACCCATACCCGAAGACAGCACAGTCAAGCCCGACGCAATCATCGAAAGACTCAACGAACTACCCAAAACAATTGCATCACTAGAGCTGAAAGGTAAATGAAGCCCAAAACATAAACCGTTCAACAAAAAGAAAGAATACATTTCTGGTCAAAACGTTCTGGGCAAAAAATACAGGCATTCCACAAAACAGTTGGAATCCCCCAAACCCCGTATTGTTGTTCAAACACCAAAATCTATTGTTGAACAAATCAGACCAGTCGCGGGCATGATAAGAAAATCAAACGAGACCATATAGTCTCCTCTAGGCGGACAAAGACTCGAATAAATTTGCGCACCAAAACAACAGAAAATTTGCGCCGCAAAACAGACAGGGTCTTCGTGTATTGTCACGCAAACGGAGAATTCCAATGTCACACAAATTAGACCAGACGAAAACAAAAAGAACCCATAACCAAACAAGCCATTTTACCCCCATAAAAAACATAAAAGCCGATTACACCGAAAAATAAGCCATAACGCACGAAGACGCAGAGGCAAAAGAATCATGCTTTACAAGGAAGACTGGAATGTAGTCCGCGAGCACTTCAAGGCTTGGTGGAGCAACGAAAACGACGAACCTATACTTCAGGTCGCTGCGCCAAAAAAGGGCTACGAAAAAACGTTATCTTGGTGGGGCTGGGGATTCGCCAAAGACCCATCGAACCCGGAGAAAACCGTCGCCCAATTCGAGGACTACTGCTCAAAAGTCTGGTTCGGAGGCGACGCATACCCCGACTTATGGATTAACCTCGGACCGGGAATAGCGGCAACCTTCATCGGCGCGGAACCACGATACCGAGACGACTCCGAAACCGTCTGGTTCGAAACCCCCAAAACGTGGGAAGAACTCGAAAAAACGGATTACAAGCCTCATGGCAAGTGGTGGCAAACAACCAAAGACCTCACTTCCTACGTAACGGAGAGAAGCCGGGACAAATTCGTGGCTGGAATTACGGATTTGGGCGGAGCAACCGACATCCTTGCTTCGCTGCGTGGCTCACAAAACCTGATCATCGACATGTTCAAAAATGCTGAAAAAGTTAAGGCGCTTTCCACAAAAATCCTCGACATGTGGCACACATGCTACGATGAACTTTACCGAATCTCCGAAGGAAAAACTCGCGGAAACTCGGCTTGGATGGGACTGTGGTCAAGCGAAAGCTGGTACCCCCTTCAATGCGACTTCGCAGCCATGCTGTCGCCCAAGCTCTTCAGGGAACTCGCTTTTCCATACATTAAAGAACAGTGCGAACGGCTGAGCCACACAATCTATCATCTGGACGGTCCAGGAGAGATTCCGCACCTAGACGCCTTGCTCAGCATACCTGAACTAGACGGAATACAGTGGACGCCCGGAGCAGGACACTCAACAGTCACGTCGCCCGAATGGTTCAACCTCTACAAAAAAATACAGGAAAAAGGCAAAAGGCTGGTTCTGCTGGACGCCCCTGAAAGCCAAGTCCCGTCTTTGACGAAAAATCTGAAACCTAAAGGACTATTCATCAGAACTTACTGCGAAACAGAAGACAAGGCGCGAGCTCTTCTAAAGACTCTGGGCTACAATTCTTGTCAAAGGCAACAATAGGAAACTTATTTCAGACAGAAACACACAAAATGACCACAGGCAAACGAGGTTAAGAAACAAGATGAGCTACTTGGATCTTTACACGTCTCTAGCCGCGACCTTCAGCGGAACCCAACTGCCATTTTCAGACGCAGACTACGTGGTCGTCGGAGTGCCCCTCGACGTTACCAGCAGCTTCAGACCCGGTTCAAGGTTTGCGCCCCTCGCAATCAGGCAAGCCTCGCTTAACGTGGAAAGCCACAGCTTCATTTCAGGCGTAGATTTGGAGGACCTGCGGATTTGTGACGCTGGAGACTTGCACGTTTCTGGCGATGTCCAAGAGACATTGGAAAGGCTTAGGCTCGTCACAGAAGAAATCATGAGCAAAAACAAAATTCCAGTTTTTATCGGCGGAGAACACACCTTAACGTTGGGCGCCATAAAGGGCATCCGTGGAAACGTAACCGTATTGAGTTTTGACGCCCATCTGGACCTGAGAAACGAATACTTGGACCAGTTTGTCGCTCACGGGACGGTCATGCGGCGAATCAGCGAACTGGAAAACGTCTCAGCAATAGTGGAGGTTGGAACCCGAGGCGCCTGCAGAGAAGAACTGGAATACGCCAAAAAACACGAAATAAACTTCATAACGTCGCTTCAAGTCTTAAAGGACGGAACTCAGGACGCAGCGGAAAAAATCAACAACGTAATCGGAGAAAGCGACAAGGTCTACCTTTCGATTGACATGGACGTTTTTGACCCATCCTCCGCGCCTGCCGTTCAAACGCCTGAGCCCCTAGGGTTATCGCCCCTTGAGGTTCTCACGCTGCTGTCGAAAACGTGCAGCAAACGGATCGTTGGGTTCGACGTTGTGGAAGTCACACCCCAATACGACAACGGCGTAACCTCCATTCAAGCCGCAAAAACCATCTTTGAGGTTTTGTCCTTCATCCATAAAGACAGAAAGAAAAGAAACCATTAAAGAAAAGATTAGCTCTTTCCATGGATAAACAAGCAACGTTAATATGATGGATTAAATATAACTCCTTTATAGTCCTTTAATGGGGTTGTCCATTTTTGGCTGAAAACATTCTTGAACTGCAGAATGTCGCCATCGAAGTTTCTGGCAAAAAAATCTTGGAAGACATCAACCTCG
>CAZRIK010000070.1:5260-10008 GCA_964600125.1 uncultured Candidatus Bathyarchaeia archaeon | reverse complement strand
AGATTTTCAACGTCGCTTCCAGATTCGTCCCAAGGAGTCTCCATGACCAAAGGCAGCTCCCTGAACCTGCTGTGCAGAATAGCCCTGAAGCCCTCGTCGCCGATTTCGCCCAAGCCGATGTGCTGGTGGCGGTCAACCCGCGAACCCAAACCGCCCAAAGAATCGTTCAGGTGAACGAGCCTAAGCTTGCCGAACCCGACAACCTCGTCGAACACGCGCAGAGTCCGATCAACAGCTTTTTCGCTTCGAAGGTCGTAGCCTGCCGCGAAACCATGCGAAGTGTCGAAACAGACCCCCACAACCTCAGGGCGAGTTAAGCTGCCGATAATGTGCCGTATGTCTTCGAACCTGCTGCCCATGCTGTTCCGAGTTCCAGCCGTGTTCTCAAGCAGCAACGTGACCCCGCATTCGCCACTCCTGTAAACCTCATCAACAGCGCCGACAATGCGTTCGAAGCCTAACTTTTTGCCTGAACCCAGATGGCTGCCAAGATGCGTGACTAAGAAGGGAATCTCGAGCTTCCTGCACCTGCCGAGCTCCTCCTTCAATGTCATAACGGACTTCACGTAAACTTCCCGCCTAGCCGAAGCCAAGTTCAGAAGATAAGGAGCATGAGCGAACACGGGTTTCACGTCGTAACTGTTCACCTTGTCAACGAACGCCCTGACCTCAGCTTCAGCCAAGTCCGCGGCAGCCCAAGCCCTAGGAGTCCGAGTGAACATCTGGAACGTGGTGCAACCGAGCTCTACAGCCCTGTCCACAGCCTCGTCCAGCGTGCCAGCGATTGAAACGTGAAACCCGACCCTCATTGCGGCGCCACCTTAAGCTGTATGCTATTCAGGAACGATTTTAGCCTTTGCCATCCGCCGATCGGTCATGCAATAAGTTTAAATTTACGACCCGTCGTAATTTCCATTAAACAAAAAGGTGGCAAGCCTTGACCGAAGAAGTAACGAGCCAAACCGAAGAGTTCCTCGAATCCATCTACAGGCTCCAGGAAAGGGACGGAGCAGCCCGAACAAGCGAACTCGTAAAAATGCTCAACATCGTCCCCGGAACAGTCACGAACACCGTTGAACGCCTAGAAAAAAGGGGACTCATCAAACACGAAGCCTACCGAGGCGTAAAACTCACAAAGGAAGGCAGAGCCGTCGCCCTCCGAGTTCTGAGAAGGCATCGATTGTCCGAAAGGCTCCTTTCAGACGTGCTTAGGATGAGGTGGGACCGAGTCCACGAAGCCGCCTGCCAACTTGAGCACGGCTTAACCGAAGAAGTCGCTGACAACATCGAGAAACTCCTTGAACAGCCCCCGACCTGCCCCCACGGGAACCCAATTCCGACGCATGGAGGCAAAATTGCAGACGAAGACACGCAGTCGCTGTTGACCCTTCAGCTGAATGAGGAAGTCGTCATCAGCAACTTGGTCGACGAAACCCCGAGTACACTCACAAAAATCTTGAAGGCAGGATTGAAGCCTCAAACTCGTATAAAGCTTCTGAAGAAAGACTCGGAAAGAGGGGTCTTAGAAATCCTAATCGGCGGGGCAAACAGGCAAATATCCTTCCAGTTAGCCTCAGTCATCAAAGTCAGGAAAAATGGATTAAAACCAAAAACTGAACATGATTGAAGGCGGTTTTATGGCACCAAACATAATCGACATACTTACCCTAAGCACGCTGGCTGGATTGGCCACAGGAGTCGGAGGACTCGTCGCCGTAATCAGGAGACCGGAGAAAAAAATGCTCGGTTTCTTTATGGGACTAGCCTCGGGAGTCATGATTACTCTTGCCTTCCTCGGGTTGATGAACGAAGCCCAAAGCATCGCTGGACTGCCCACGTCCGCAATCGGGTTCGTAGTTGGCTCGCTTTCAATGCTGATTTTGGACTTTACTCTGCCCCACAGGTTCTTCTCGGTCAACGAAAAAGGCATAATAGACGGCAAAACGTTCAAGGCAGGCATCCTCATCGCCATAGGCATATCGCTTCACAACTTCCCCGAAGGCTTCGCGGTGGCTTCAGGGTTCTCGTTTCAGCCGCGACTGGGCCTAATCGTAGCGGTCGCCATGGCACTTCACAACATACCTGAAGGAATGGCCATCTCCCTACCAGTCTACATGAGCGGAGCGTCAAGGCTCTCAGCCTTCAAACTTGCTCTGTTCTCTGGGCTTGTCGAACCACTCGGCGCGTTGGCAGCCTCAGCTTTTTTGGCGGTCAGTTCAAGCCTAGTTCCTTTCGGGCTTTCGTTCGCTGGCGGAGTCATGGTTTTCGTCACTCTGGATGAGCTGATTCCTTTTGCCCACGAGCACGGTCATGAGCACTTCACAGCTTTCGGGGTGATTGCGGGTTGTATCGTCACGTTCGCGTTGCTTAGCCTTTTGAGTTGACTCCTCAAAAATTATAAATTCATTTGGCTGACAATTGTGTTCACCGAAAGACGCGGAGGAACAGTCCTTCATAATCAGAACCCTAACAATGAACGACTACGATAGTATGGTGAAGCTCTGGGAAGACGCGGGTTTACCGATTAGGCTCAGAGGAAGAGACAGCAAAGCATCCATCGAAGCTCAGATGAAGGCGTGTCCCGAGTTTTTTATCGGAGCCTTCGCGGACGCTCAGCTCGTAGGAACCGTCATCGCGAGCAGCGACGGGCGGAAGGGCTGGATAAACCGTTTAGCCGTTCACCCAAAGCATAGGAGGCAAGGCGTAGCCAAGGTTTTGGTTGCTGAAGCTGAGAAGGTCTTGCGCAAGAGCGGGGTCGTAATCTTCAGCGTCCTAATCATGGACCACAACAGGGCGTCCAAGGAGCTGTTCAAGGAGCTCGGCTACGAAGAGCTGGAAGACGTAAGATACTTCAGCAAAAAGGACAATGAGGAAGACTAGGCTACTTCGCGTTCGCCCTGTAGTTTTCGATGATTCGCCTCTTGATTTTTGAGGAACTGACGAGGTCCCTTTCGGTGAACTGGCTGACCCTCACGACTTTGATGCTTAGTTCTTTTTCAGCTAAAAGCTTCCTGAGGTCTTTTTCTATCCTTTCCTCGTCGTAACCGAGCGCGACGACGTCGGGCTTCACTTTTTCTATGACCCTGAGCATGTCCATGTCTTCGTAGCCGAGGATTGCCTCGTCCACCACCTTCAGCGACTCGACGACTGCCCTCCGCTGGTCCTCGGCGATGATGGGCTTTGCGCCCTTGAACTTTTCGACCGTCCTGTCTTTGGCGACGATGACGACTAGCTTCGCGTTTTCGCCTCCCGCTTTCTTCGCCTCGGACAAGTAGTAAACGTGCCCGTAATGCAGCAGGTCGAAAGCCCCCGAAGCCAAGACCACTTTTCCCCTCTTTTGTTCAGCCAACTTCGCAGTTCACCTACCACGAAAACTCCACATAACCCAGCATCCGCAAAGCATCCAGCAGCCCCTCGCAGTACGCAACCGAAGCCAAGCTCGTCTCAAACCTTCCGTTCGCCACATAATACTTCGCGTCCTCAAGATATCTCTTCGCCTCGTCAACGACCGCCTTAACCTTTCCAGAGTCAGAGCTTCCTTTATCGTTAATTATTTTAAGATCTGTCAGGGCGCGTTCAGCCTTCTGAATGTATTTGGTGGCAAGCTCCTCAGCACTCATCGCAGTTCACCCAACCAGCTCGTTTATTTGTTCAGGAGCGCCCGCAAGCCAGACGAGAGCCTCAGCCTCCACGAAGTGAAGCTTGGGCGCAGGGAAGACGAGGGTGTGCGGCGGACCTCCAAAATCGAAGCTCAAAAGAGCTTTGACATAGTCAGCCTTCACGACTTCGTCTCCAGCTCCAACACGAGCTAGGCCAACAGCGAAGCTGTCCAAGGTTACTACGTTTTGTCGTTTCTTCTTTTCGGCAGACAACAAAGCTTCAAGTGCTTCCCTGACGGTCATGAACTGGCCTTTCTCGGCTTTAACGTCTAAGAAACAAAGGGTGTGCAGATTCCTCGCCTTGTTCTCAGCGACCACGTTGTAGGGGGTCTCAGAAGCCGCGCCGCCCTCGGGGAACGGGACCGTGACGCTTCTCCCGAACCTGTAGTTCTGAAGCCCCGAAGCCCCCATCGCCGCCGAAACGATTGAGGCGCCATGAACGACGCGAGTCCTTATCCCGCGCTTCTGAGCCCGAATCCGAAGGTCAACATGCGTCGTCGCAATCAACGGGTCGCCCGAAACCAGAAACGCAACCTTCGCGTTCGCAGCCTTCCGCAGAATAGACTCACCGTTCTCCTCCTCCAAAGCTCTTCGAGAAACAATCGTGACTTTCCTCCTGATTTTTTCTTCAAATTTCTCCAGAGACAAGCCAGCCATCAAACTCGTATAAAACTCGGCAAAAACGTAGTCTGACGTCTTTACCTCTTCAAGTCCGCGGACAGACACATCGTTCTCGTCAAAAAGACCCAACCCAATAAAAACAAGCATGCTTGAACCTTCTACACCAGTATCAAGAAGATCTTTTTTTTATTAGGATTATGGTAAATTTGAAAGAAAAAGTTATTATTGCTTTCGTTATCGGATTTTCCATCCACATGGTCGTAAATTCTTTCGTTATATTCATAACTTTTCACAAATTTTTAAGTATCTACCACTCAATTTTTACAGGGCGACGAATTTGAATGATGTTAAGGCTTGGTTGAACAAGTTTTTGTTCGAGTTTAGAAGGCAATATGAACAACTATCTGAAAAGGAAAAATCTAAAATCTCAAATTTTGACAATTTTATACCACCTTGCCAAATGCTTTT
>CAZRIK010000070.1:0-5250 GCA_964600125.1 uncultured Candidatus Bathyarchaeia archaeon | reverse complement strand
TTTTTCTTGACTTTAAAGATGCGAATTTTAAGTATCTGATCGTGACCCACGATAAAGAAAGAAATGATGCAGATATCATAATCTATGGACCAATTCCAACTTACGAAGCAGTTGAAACTCTTGATTCCATACTAAAAGACTTTAAATGGGACAGAGAACTCACAGAAGAAGAGAAGAAGCATTATTATAAAGCAACGAATTTCCGTGCAATTCTGGAAAATACTTTTCTTAATATAATTCATGAACTACATAATTCACCATTTGTCACACCGAGTCCAATAGGAATTGGACCTAAAAGTATATTGACTATTAGTAGTTTTATCTGGTATATACGGGGGAATATTGTAGATCTTGATCCCAATAAAATAGTAAATAACATAATTGAAGAGGCTAGGAAACAAGAAAAAGTTACAAGAATTACAGTTAAACCACCTTCCCCCGAATCTCTTAAACCTGTTATCAAAGGTTTCTGCACATATTTCTATCCGCCTATTTGGATAGGGGAACCTCCACAAAAAACATTTAAAGAGAAAGCACTCGGCTCATTTTTATACCCAAAAAAAGCATTTGATATAAAGTATAAGGAAAGAATCGTGGTAGTTAATGAAAATGGACTCATCGCAATAGGTGAAGAAGACCATTCAAAAGCATCAAGGATGCTTAATGAAATTATGGCGATAGGATTACTATTCGACATACCATTTTTTGCAGCAAGAGAACTTGAGGTGAATAATGCTAAAATTGATTCTTCTGATTTGATTATAACATCTTGGGAGATAAGGACTTTTTCTTTAAGGTCACAGCTTTTTGGAGAGGAATGGATGGCCAGTTCAAAATATGAACAATTTGAGGATAGGATTAAGGTTGAGAATAAAAGACTTATTAGAATAATACAAGAAGCGCAGCGTATAACCCAAGATCCTGAAATTGCTGATCTTTTAGTTTTCCTCATTGAAGCTTTTACATGTCTTCAGAGCTCGGAGTATATGCAGTCTTTCATTATGAGTTGGGTGATTATTGAAAGGTATGTATTTTGGCTTTGGGAAAAATTCTTACGAGAAGAACAGATCACTAATAAACGCAGACATAAATTGATGAATTCAGTAAATTGGACAACAGATACTATTCTCGAGTCGCTTAATCTCACTGGGCGATTGTCTCTTGATGATTATAAGGACCTAATGGAACTTAAGAACAAAAGAAACGACATCATGCACACAGGCGAAAGGGTTTCTAAAGATGAAGCAGAAAGATGTTTCCAGAACGCAAAAAGAATCGTACAACAAAGAAGTGCATTTCCATAAGGAAAATTTTATCATTACCCACAATTCATGAAATAATTAATTCATTCAGAAACACAGTCAGAATTCCTAACAGACTCTAGAATATTTTAACCTAATAAAATAAACATCCCCAAACACTTTGCATCAGTAACGATAAAATCAATTTAAAAAACTTTTTAGAATTGAAAGAAAAGGTTATTAGCAGTTTCTTTACGTTACCTATTCAGCGACACGAAAATGGGCCCGTAGCTTAGCCAGGTTGAGCGGCGGACCAGCGATTCAGCATTGAGCTGGGCTGAGACTCTTACGCACTAAGCGGTGTCTGCGGAGTCATCCGTAGGTCGAGGGTTCAATTCCCTCCGGGCCCGCCAAAATGATAAGGCTTCAATAACATTCGATTGCAGGGGGCAAAAAAGGGAGCCTCTTAAGCCTCAGATGAACGGCTTGTACGCAGTGGGCGTAAGCTTTAAATTCGTTGTTGTACTTATACAACGTATGATGAAAGAATACAACATCAACAAAACCACGCTTAAGATACTGGGGCTCTACAGGAACGATTACAAGAGAACTCTTCATTTAAGACAAATTTCGAGAGAGGCTGAGGTCGACGTCAAAGCCATCCAGCTGCAGCTTAAGAAGCTAGAAAAGATGAACATTCTGTCAGGCATCACCAAGGGAAGGAACAAAGAGTTTTCCCTGAATCTCAGCAATTCAACCGTAAAGTATTACATGATACTTGCAGAAACCTTCGCCTCCATTAATTACCTCGAAAAAAAATTCATAATCAAGAAGATTGTCAGTGAAATAGGGAATCAGATAGAAGGCACGATCATATTGTTCGGCAGTTTTGCCAAAGGAGAAGAGACTGAAGAAAGCGACGTTGATCTGTTCGTTCTCACTAAAAAAAGGCTTGATGAAAACGCTTTTGCGGAAACAGGCAACCTTGTTGGCAGAGAAATAAGCCTGAAGTGCACGAACAAAAAGCGTTTCCTGAAAGGACTAGAGGACGGTGATCCATTAATAAGAGAAGTCGTTTCCGACCACATTATACTTAAAGGCATAGATGACTTCTGTGACATTATGTGGCGGTACCATGCAAAATGACAGAAGATATCTTAAATGGTGCCTAGATCAGAGCAAAGGCATAAGGTTGATCAAGCCTTCGAATAACTTGGCGAAAGCATACCTGCAAAAATCAAGAAACGCCTTAGCGTCCATGGAGATAAATGCCAAAGCTGGCATTGCCGAATGGGCTGTATCTGCAAGTTACTATGCGAAATACTTCGTTATCTATGCACTACTCATGAAAATTGGCGTTAAGTGCGAGATACACGACTGTACAATCGCATTGTTCAATTACCTATTTGTTGACAGCATCCATCCATTAGTCATTCAAGAACTCAAGCAGTCAAAAAAGGACAGAATAGAAATGCAATACTATACCAGAGAAACAAAAATGAATACAGACAGATTGATAACTCAAACCAAAAATTTCGTTCTGGAAGTAGAAAAAATATACGATACTCTAAGTTCAGAAAAAATCACAATCCTACAAAATAAACTTAAAGATATGGCGTCCTAACAAAAAACAGGTTAAGATGCGCCATTAGGAACTCGACTCTTCAACTCAATAAACCATTTTTTAATAACAATTTTGGTCCAAATCCTGCTTTTTACTCAAACGTACGTTATAGAATCGTAAAGCAAACCGGCTGTCCGAGCTAACCACCTATTAACGTGTGCCATAACGCTTTAATCTTGTTTGGCTTCCATTATTCAAGCGGTGAACGTTGTGAAGAGCACGCCTATCGGCATCGTCATGTTCAACGACGAACGGGAGCACGTGTGGAGGGCGAACACCCGCGAATGCGCCGAGGTCGTTGAGGGCTGGGCTGAGGTCATCAGGAAAGAAGCAAAAAACGTGGACGGCACCTCTCCAGAGGTCGTCGCGGGCTCAGAAATCATAACCTCAGTCAGAGTCGCCCAGAAGGTCGGCGAAGAGCTTTCGAGGGCAAACTGCAAACAGGTGATTCTATGCTATTACGTGTGGAACTTCCCGTTTTTCGTTTGGCCCTTCATCAACAGCCTAGGCAGGGACAAACCGATCCTTTGCCTTTCAAACAACAGCGGACAGTTCCCCGGCAACGTCGGATTACTCGCCACAGATGGAGCTTTGCGCCAAGCAGGCATCAGGACCCAGCGTATCGTCGGCGGCATGGACGACCCTGAGACACGAGCTAAGGTCGTTGACTGGGTTTACGCGTCCCAAGCCTACTCGACTATCCAGAACGAGGTTTATGGCATGTACGGAGGCCACTCGATGGGCATGGAAACAGGATACTTCCACCTCGTCCCAACAATCAAAACTTTCGGCGTTACGGTCCGCCAGATTGACCAGCTTCTTCTCGTTAAGAAGATGGATGAGGTTGACCCGAAACAAGTAGAGAAAGGACTGAAATGGTTCGAGCATCTTCTTGGTCCGCGCTTGAAGTACGACGGGAAAATGCTTACTCCCGAGACCCTGAAGACCCAGATTAGGCTTTACTTAGCCATGAAGATGGTTAACGAAGAGAAAGGCTTCGACTTCTGCGGATTGAAGGGGCAGCGTGAACTAACGGAGTACGTGTGCCTCGGCGACGTCCCCGAGATGCTCATGAACGACCCCTACGACTGGAACGGAACAAAAGAACCAACCGTCTGCGCAACCGAAGCCGACTCATTTGCTGCTGTCACGATGCAGCTCCTTAAGTACATCACAGGAGGTTTGCCCGTGCTTTTCATGGACGTCCGACTGTACCATCCTGACAAGGACCTTTGGGACTTCTGCAACTCGGGAAACCACGCGAGCTGGTACGCGGCGCGAAGCATGAGCCCAGAAGAGAACTTCAAAAAGGTTACCTTCCACCCAGCCCTGGAATACTACTTCAAGGCAGGCGGAGCCTCAGTCGAGTTTGACGCTGCAGCTGGCGAGTTGACCTTTGCCCGCCTTGGACTGTGGGACGACAAGCTCTACATGGTCATCGTTTCAGGCGAAGCCCTCGACCTGCCGCCCAAGGAAAGGAAGGCGATAAACGAGGAAACTAACCCAACTTGGCCGCACGTCCACGCGAGGCTGCGCTGCGGGTTCGACGAGTTCACGAAGCTGTTCCCCAGCAACCACATACTGGCGGTGTCAGGCAACCACCTCCGCAAACTCGAGTACCTGTGCGAACTCAGCGGCGTAGAACCCGTCATACTCGGACCTGAAGCTGGCAAGAGGATTCCGCCGATTTGGGAAAAAATCGGGAAACAATAAAAACCAACATTATCTTAAAAGTGTTTTTTTAAAAACAAAACGGAATAGGTATGTAGCTGACTTATTTTAGAGGTTGGCATTTTGGGCAGATGTACGTTGAGGTGCTTCCTGTCCTGATTTTCTGTATCGTCGTCTGGCACGTTGGGCAGGGCTTGCCTTCCTTGTAGCCCACTCGGAACTCGTCTCCGCCGAACCTGCCGTTCCGCCCGTAGAAGTCTTTCTCGTAAGCCAAGCCGCCGAGCTGGACGCTGCGACCTAGCACATTCTTTATGGAGTTGTAGAAGCCTATTTTTTCTTCCTTGGTTAGGGTTGAGATTTCGCGGTCGGGATGCAGCCCCGCTTCGAAAAGCGTGTCCTGCGCGTAGACGTTTCCGACGCCTGCAACGTTCTTCTGGTCCAGAATGAAACTTTTTAGCCTCGTCCTTCTCTTGGACGTCAACATGTCGTCGAACTTTTCGAACGTGAAACCGTCGTCGAACGGGTCAACGCCCAGTTTGCCTGTCATCTTGTGTTTTGCGGCGTCTTTTTCTGCGACAAGATGGACGTACCCGAACCATGAGAAGAAAATCGTGAAGCCGCTTCCGTCAGCAAAAGTCAGCCTGAACTGGTAACGTTCAGGAAGCTTCTGCCCCTTCACGTAGTATAGTAGTTCGCCGTACATTCCAAGGTTAA
>CAZRIK010000069.1:0-10088 GCA_964600125.1 uncultured Candidatus Bathyarchaeia archaeon | reverse complement strand
GAAAGCGAGTTTTCGACCATTTTCGGTCATCTCATACAGTTTTTGGCATATATTGACCAAAAAGTATATATAAGAATTTCGCTGTTTCAACATAAAAACTGGAGACGAAAAAAATGCGCAGAAAAATAGTTCTAGCTTACTCAGGCGGCTTGGACACGTCCGTCCTTCTCAAATGGCTTCAAGAGAAATATGATGCAAACGTCGTCACAGTCACGCTGGACGTTGGACAAAAAGAGGACCTAAACGCCATCGAAGAAAAAGCGAAGAAACTCGGTGTCTTGAACCATTATTCTTTGGACACAAAACAGGAATTCGTCGAAAAATACGTTTTTCCTGCAATTAAAGCCAACGCTTTGTATGAGGAAAAATATCCTGTCAGCACCGCCCTTTCAAGACCGTTGATCGCTGAGAAACTGGTTAAAATCGCAGAAAAGGAGGGCGCTGACGCTATCGCTCACGGCTGCACGGGGAAAGGGAACGACCAAGTCCGGATAGAGGTTACGGCGAAGGCTCTCGCGCCTGAATTGTCCGTGATAGCGCCCGTCCGAGAGTGGAAGATGGACCGTAACGCGGAGATCGAGTTCGCCAAACAACACGGAATCCCTGTCCCTGTCAGCGTAGAAAAACCTTACAGCGTCGACCAGAACCTTTGGGGACGCTCCATAGAGTGCGGAGTCCTCGAAAACCCCGAAACGGAACCGCCCGAAAACGTGTTCGAGTGGACTGTCTCCCCCGAAAAGGCGCCTGACAAGCCTGAATATTTGACATTAGAATTCGAAAACGGCGTCCCAAAAGCAGCCAACAATAAAACAATGAACCCTCTGGCTTTGATTGACTACGTGAACGAGGTGGCTGGGCGCAACGGCGTTGGACGCATCGACCACGTGGAGAACCGTTTGGTTGGAATCAAGTCGCGCGAAGTTTACGAGTGCCCCGCAGCCACAGTCATCATCGAGGCGCACAAGGACCTCGAAAAGCTTGTTTTAACGAGACACGAATTCTTGTTCAAGCAGCAGGTGGACACCCTGTGGTCCAACCTTGTCTACACGGGATTGTGGAACGACCCGCTTAAGGAGGACCTTGACGCGTTCGTCGAGTCCACGCAGAAACGTGTCAACGGAAAGGTTAAGCTGAAGCTCTACAAGGGCGGGCTTCGGGTCGTAGGACGGTCTTCGCCGATGTCGCTGTACGACGCGGACTTGGCAACGTACAACATCAAATCGACCTTCAACCAGTCTTCTTCAGCTGGGTTCATCGAACTGTGGGGGCTGCAAACAAGGGTGGCTAACGCCCTAAAACGAAAGTCAACGGCGAAAAAGAATGTCTGAACTGTTGAGGAAGGGGCGGCTGTCTTCCGCAAGAAAAGACGTTGTGAAGTTCACTTCCTCCGCTCTTATGGATAAGAAAATCCTGAAACACATAATCAACATCAACAAAGCCCACATAGTGATGTTGGTCGAATACAAAATCATCAACAAAAGCGAAGGCAAAAAAATCCTAGAAGCACTGGCTAACCTAGATGGAAAGATTGAGCTTTCTCCGGAGATGGAAGACGGTCACATGGCGGTCGAAGAAGAGGTCATCAAAGCCACGGGACAGGACGTTGGCGGAAACCTGAATTTGGCTAAGAGCCGAAACGACCAAGTCGCCACCGCCATCAGGATGGAGCTTCGAGACGAAATCGTTGACTCAGTGGAAACAATAACCGCGTTGCAGGAATCTTTGCTTCAGCAAGCTAAGCAACATGTTGAGACCATTGTTCCAGGATACACCCATCTTCAGCCAGCTCAGCCAATAACCTTCGCCCACTACCTTGTCGCACAATTCGACGCCCTTCAGAGAACTATTGAACGTATTGAAGAAGGTTATAAGCGTGTTGACCTTTGCCCCATGGGAGCGTGTGCATTGGCAACAACAAGCTTCCCGATAAACAGAGAAAGAGTGGCTGACCTGCTCGGGTTCGGAGACGTTCTGGAAAATTCGGTTGACGCCGTCACTTCGCGGGATTTCCTGCTTGAAACCCTAGCTAATTTGACAATCCTTGCGGTTGATGTTACACGTTTTGTTGAGGACCTCGAAATCTGGGGCACAATGGAGTTCGGGATGATTGAGATGCCCGACGAGTTCGCCTTCACAAGCAGCATAATGCCACAAAAGAAAAACCCCGATGTCCTAGAGGTTATTCGTTCTCGAATGAGCTTAGTATTGGGCAATCTCACGGGCTCAGCAACGGTTCTCATGTCGCTTCCATCAACGTATAACATGGACTTTCAGGAGGTTACGCCGAAGCTCTGGGACTCTTTGGAAACCGTAAACGATTGCATATTGATGCTTGCTAAGATAGTCCCGAACCTTAAAGTGTCAAAGGGCGTGCTTGAGAAACCTGCCTTTACGTTTCTGACGGCAACTGAACTCGCGAACATGCTGGTTCGAAACTATAAGGTTCCGTTCAGGGCTTCTCACGCGATTGTCGGCACGATTGTCAAAACTTTACTCAGAGAAGGCAAGTCTTTCCGAAATGTTACGCCCGAACTAATTGCGGAAGCCTCAAAAAAGATTCTGGGTCATTCGCTTCAAGTAAAAGAACCGGAAATACGCAACAGCACCGAACCGTCACTCGTCATCGAATCCTACAATGTGAGAGGTGGACCTTCGCCGAAAGAAGTGAAAAGAATGATGGCTTTGAGAACGAAAAAGATGACTGAATCGAAAGTATGGGTTTCGGACAAAAAGGCGAAAATCGTCAAAGCAGACGAAAAACTAAATTCCAGCATCCAAGCAATCTTGAATAATGACTAGGCAATCCAAACCGTAACGCTTAAATTTCTGTTTCTGGTTTGGCTGGGGAAGGGTCGATTGGAAACCGAAACACGCCTTCAGAAAGTCGGAAACGCCGCGCTCGTTCTTGAAGATGGGACGCTTTTCGTCGGCAAAGGGTTTGGGGCGCCATGTAAAGTTTCTGGAGAAGTCGTTTTCTCAACCTCCATGGTGGGTTACCCAGAATCCTTAACTGATGCGTCGTACCGTGGACAAATTTTAACTTTAACGTATCCTCTTGTCGGAAACTATGGAGTCCCAGCTTACGGGGGCGACAAATTCGGGCTTCCTATCCACTTTGAATCCACAGGAATAAAGGTTACTGGGCTGGTCATTCAGGAGCTTTGCCAGAAACCGTACCACTGGGCGTCTGAACGAACTCTCGACCAGTGGCTTAGGAGCGAAAACATCCCAGGCATATACGGCATTGACACTAGGCGCCTTACGAAGAAGCTTAGGGAAAAAGGGGTCATGCTTGGCATACTTGCGGCGTTCCCGAAGGGTATGAAACCAGACGTTGAAGGATTACTTGATGAATCTAAGCATATTCCAGACCCGAACCTGAGAGACCTAGCTGGCGAAGTTTCAATCAAAAAGCCCATCCATTACGAGAACAACGGAAAGAAAAAAGTCGTACTAATAGACTACGGCGTAAAAGCTGGCATTCTGAGAGACCTCCTTAAACGTAAGGTCGACGTCATCCGTGTGCCCCACGTTTTCTCCGCCGACGAAGTCATGGGATTTGAGCCTGACGGTATAGTGCTATGCAATGGTCCAGGCGACCCGAAATTCCTGCCAAAAACGTCTATTGAGACTGCGAAACGTCTCGTCGAAGAAGGCGTTCCAACGATGGGGATATGCCTCGGGAACCAGATTCTTTCGCTGGCTTTAGGCGGAGACACGTACAAGCTGAAGTACGGTCACAGGTCGCAGAACCAGCCTGCCTACGACCTTGAGACCCGCAGATGCTACATTACGACCCAGAACCACGGCTTCGCGACGAACGCGGACTCCCTGAATGGCACCGACCTTAAAGTTTGGTTCGTCAACGCCAACGACAAGACTGTTGAAGGAGTCAAACATAAAGACGGGAAAACCTTCGCCGTGCAGTGGCATCCTGAGGGTTCTCCGGGACCCTACGACACGGAGTTTCTTTTCGACAAGTTCATGGAGAACATGGGGTGACGGGTGTGCCGAAGTTCGACTGGGTCAAAAAAATCGTGGTTCTCGGAAGCGGACCGATAAAAATCGGCGAAGCGGCGGAGTTCGACTATTCTGGAAGCCAGTGCCTCAAGGCTCTGAGAGAGGAAGGCATAGAAACTGTCCTCATAAACCCGAACATCGCCACAATCCAGACCGACCCGAGGCTGGCTGGCAAGGTTTACCTGCTGCCCGTAATCCCAGAGTACGTCGAAAAGGTCATTGCTAAAGAAAAGCCAGACGGAATCCTTCTCGGGTTTGGCGGACAAACCGCTCTGAACTGCGGCGTGAAGCTCGCGCAATCGGGCACCCTCGAGAAGTACGGCGTTAAGGTTTTGGGAACCCCAATTAAAGCCATCGAGGACACCGAGGACAGAGAGCTCTTCAGAAGAGCCATGATCAGCGCCGACATTCCTATTCCCAAAAGCAGTTCAGCGACCACGGTGGAGCAAGCCTTAAAGATTGCTGAGGACCTCGGTTATCCTGTTATTCTGCGGGTCGCATACACGCTTGGGGGGAAAGGTTCCGGCGTAGCCCACAACAAGGGGGAGCTCGTGGACATCGTGAACAGGGCGCTTGCCCAAAGCATGATCACGCAGGTTCTGGTCGAGGAGTACATTGGGAAATGGAAGGAAATCGAATACGAAGTCATGCGGGACTACCAGGACAACTGCCTCACCGTCTGCAACATGGAAAACTTTGACCCGATGGGCGTCCACACGGGCGACTCAATCGTCATCGCGCCTTCGCAGACGCTGACGAACCGCGAGTACCACCTCATCCGCTCAGCCTCAATCAAAGCCATCCAAAGCCTCGGTATAGTCGGCGAATGCAACATACAGTGGGCGCTGCATCCAAAATCTGAGGATTATAGAGCGATCGAGGTTAACGCCCGAATGTCGAGGAGCTCAGCGCTCGCAAGCAAGGCAACAGGCTACCCGCTTGCGTATATCGCTGCCAAATTGTCCATCGGTTACCTTCTGCCTGAGCTGGTCAACAAGGTCACGGGCGTAACGACCGCGTGTTTCGAGCCTGCGCTTGACTATCTGGTTGTGAAGATTCCCCGCTGGGACCTCCGCAAGTTCAGGAACGTTGACCCACATCTTGGTCCGCAGATGAAGTCGGTCGGCGAGGTCATGGCGATCGGCAGAAACTTCGAGGAAGCCTTGCAGAAGGCTGTGAGGATGCTTGACATCGGAAAAATCGGGCTTGTGGGCAACGGAAACGGCGAATCCGAAGACGTCAAATCGGTGCTTGACGGTTTGGAGCACCCGACTGACGAGAGGCTTTTCAAGATCGTTCGCGCCATAAAGATGGGAGTCACGATAAAGAGAATCTACAAGCTAACAGGAATTGACCCGTGGTTCCTTTACAAAATCAAGAACGTCATCGACATGGAAGCGAAGCTCAAAACCTCGGACATAGACAGCGAACGAGGCGCTGAGCTGATTCGTGAAGCAAAGCGTTTAGGGTTCTCGGACAGCCAGATTTCCAAGTGCGTGGGCATTGATGAGATGGAAGTCAGGAACTTCAGGAAGAGCAAGGGCATTGTCCCGGTTGTTAAACAGATTGACACGTTGGCGGCGGAGTGGCCAGCTAAGACGAATTACCTTTACCTCACTTATCACGGCGACGAGGACGACATAAAATTCGGTTCAGGCAAAAAGAAGGTGATGGTTCTCGGCGCGGGAGTATTCAGAATCGGGTCAAGCGTGGAGTTCGACTGGGGCGGAGTCAACACGATTTGGGCTCTGAAAAGGCAGGGCATAGACGAAGCCATAATGGTCAATTATAATCCTGAAACTGTTTCAACGGATTACGACATTTCGGACAAGCTCTACTTCGAGGAGTTGACGCTTGAACGGATTCTCGACATCCACGACAAAGAAAATCCGTTCGGCGTGGTCGGAAGTGTCGGCGGGCAAATCCCGAACAATCTGGCTCTGAAACTCGACAAAGCTGGAGTGAAGCTGCTTGGAACAACAAGCGAAAGCATCGACCAAGCGGAAGACAGGTCGAAGTTCAGCGCCCTGCTGGACCGTCTCAGAATTCCGCAGCCAAAGTGGAGCAAGCTCACAACGCTGAAAGAAGCTGAAACATTCGCACAAGAAATAGGGTACCCAATTCTGGTTCGCCCGAGCTACGTTCTCTCCGGCTACGCGATGAGGATTGCGCAGAACGTTAGTGAGCTGAGGGATTACCTTGAGCTCGCGACGACGGTTTCTCACGAGCATCCTGTTGTGATTTCCAAGTTTGTTTCTGGAGCCAAGGAAGTGGAGGTGGACGGCGTTTCGGACGGCGAGAACACTTTGATAGGCGCGGTCATCGAGCATGTTGAGCAAGCAGGCGTCCACAGCGGCGACGCGGTCATGAGTATTCCGCCGCACAGCTTGAGCGACAGCACAGTGAAAAAGATTGAAGACTACTCGCGGGAAATCGCTAAAGCCCTAAAAATCAAGGGTCCCTTTAACATCCAGTACCTCGTCAAGGACAGCGGAGTTTCCGTCATCGAATGCAACCTTCGCGCTTCGAGGTCGTTGCCCTACGTAAGCAAAACCAGAGGAGTCAACCTAATCGAGGTTTCAACCGCAATAATGCTAGGCAAAACACTCCGCGACGTAGGAATCACCAAGCTAAAACCCATCCCGCACGTAGGCATAAAGGTTCCTCAGTTCAGTTTCATGCGTCTAACCGGCGCAGACCCGGTTTTGGGCGTTGAGATGCTGAGCACGGGCGAAGCTGCGTGCATAGGCGAAAATTTTGCTGACGCTTTATTGAAGGCGCTGCAGTCGGTCGAGTTCGAGATGCCGAAGTTAGGCGGCTCAGTCCTCATCACGGTTGGCGGGGAACAAATGAAGAAGAAGGTTGTGCCTTTGGCTCGAAATCTGAGGGATTTGGGCTTCAGCATCTACGCGACTGAGCACACGGCTGACGTTATCAGGAAAGCTGGGCTAAACGCTGTCACGGTTCTGCACAAGGTTAGGGAGGCGGAAAAGAAGCCCAACATCCTTGATTACCTGCTTGGAAGGAAAGTGAACCTTGTCATCAACATTCCGTCCGCGAATTCCGTTGGCGTGAAACCAGAGATTCTGGAGGACGAGTACACGATTCGGAGGCTGGCAGTTGAGTTCAACATACCCATAGTAACAACGTTGGAGCTGGCGTCAGCGCTCGTAAAGGTCCTCAAATACCGTGCCTCGGGAGAGTCCGTGACGAAGTCCCTCAACGAATACATGGAAGACTTGCCCTTCAACTACTGGTAAATTCTGAGTCACAGAAAAAAGCAGTTAGAACCCAAGTTCCCTTTTTATAGTATATAAAGATAAAGTGGGATTTTATTATTATAAAGTTAGAGTCAAAACATATTTCTATTTGAAGCAGAATAGGATAAGAAAGAGCATGAGGAAATTAAAATTCTTAGTATCTGTATTACTAGCTGCTTGGCTAGTGATAGGCATTCTTCTGACTCCCATAGTGACGGGCACTATACAGAATTTCGGGGCATTCGTTAAATCAAGCGAATGGAACCTTTCAGGCTACGCTTTTTTGCTCCTTATCTTAATGATATTGGCTGCAACATTGTTTGTGTTGAAGGCTAAGGGCTTGTTTGACAGAATTGTCGCCAGCTTATTTTTAGTCTTCCACTGGTTTCCAGCCTTAGCTTGGATTCTGGAACCCACTCTTTATGTAATGGCGTTCCCTGTCGGAGCCTTCGTGCTTCTCTGTTCCCCGTTGAACCCTCTCTTCATTTTTCCGCCGACTAGAGAGCTTCTGGAAATAGTGATACTGGACGCTTTGAAGGTACCTGCGATGTTATGGTTTCTCGGCATGTCCCTGTTCCCTATTGGGTTAATTATATTCATTGTGGCGCTCATTCAGTTACTGAGGGGAAAGGGTGTAGTTAAGACTGGGCTTTACTCGGTTGTGAGGCATCCGCAGTACCTTGGCATACTCGCGGCGACATTTGGATTTCTATTCCTTGGAACGAGTCTAAGGCTGGTCTCGCTGATGTCTTGGGTAATATTGGTCTTAGCCTATGTTTGGCTGGGAAAAAGGGAAGAAGCCATTCTTCAAGAAAAACATGGAGACGAGTATCTCGTCTACAAAAGAAGAGTTCCCTTTATTCTGCCGTTGCTGACCAAAGTGCGGATATGCCTGAAGCAAAACTAAATGCTACTCAGCTGAGATCCGATTTTTAAAAAGTAGCGTTCTTCCATAAGAGATAGGCTTCTGTTTGGGCGAGTACAGCCAAGCTAGATAGCTGTGTGTGCGATTGATTAGTTGATTGATATAGTGAGAGAGAGGGTGAGATAACGAGAGAGCGTTTGGGTTTGGGTTTAGGGGATTTAAAATTAATGCACACAATCTAAGCAAATTAGTCAATTTAGGTAATTTTTCTACGAATAATTTTAGAATAAACTAAAATTTATATTCTGAATGACATAATAATATTAAATTGAGGATAATTGCTAAAGAAAGCGAAAAATCTTAAACAAATCTATTATTTGATGGTCGAAAAGTTGAGGTAGTTGAGTAAAGGCGACGCTTTTGTTAGAACGATGGAAGAAAATAGGAATTTTTTCGCAGTGCCTTCTAGTTTTGACTAGATAACTGTAACAGCCATCTTTAATCATGTTTTGCTTTTTTTGGCAGATTATCGCTCTATGGACATGGTGCTTCTGTTTTCGTGTTTCTCCAGTCTTATGACGTGGTCGGCTTTTTCGGCGAAGGCTTCGCTGTGGGTTACCGCGATGATTTGCTCAACAGTCTTCAGCCTCGAAAGCGACTCGGCAAGTCTGTCTATTGAACCGTCTTCCCTTCCCAAGCTTTCGGTCGGCTCGTCCAAAAAAAGCATCGGAAGCCCGTGACCTGCCCTCCACTGCATTATGAGTTGACCCAAGCCCAGACGGTAGGCAAAAGCCAACAACGTTCTTTCGCCGCCTGAAAGGTTCAAAGAGCTTCTCTCATGCCCTTTTTCGCCCTCAATCACCGGAGTATAGTCCTCGTCAATCTTGACAGAAACCGCCGTTCCTTCGGCTCCTGACAGCTCGTCCAGAAACTGCTGCACGACTCTTTCAAGGTACCTGATGAACTCGCCTCTCAGTTTAGGCTGGATGCTTCGGTAGGACTGCCGAATTTCCTGAGCGAGTGACGCGACCTTTTTGACTTTCTCAAGCCTCAACGCTTTTTGTTGGGCGTTTTTAAGTCGTTCTTCGATAGTCTGAAGTCTCTTCTGGATTTCGGTCTTGTTGGCCTCGTTGATTTGGGATTTGTGCCTTAGGTCTGAAAGCAGTTCGTAGGCTGCCTTGTTTTCTTCCTCTGCCTTCTCCAGCTCTGAGATGTCGAACTCTTTGATTCTTGAGTGAAGTACTGTTAACTCGGTGTCGACCGTTTTTTCGTCGCTTCGGCTCTGCTCAAGACGGTTTTGGGTATCGACTAGGCTTTTTTTCTCGTCCTCAATTTGCCCCGAAATCTCTTCCATTCGAGTCTGGGCTGTGTGAAAATTGTGGATTATGGCTTCAACGATGTTTTGGACGTTTTCGTGCTTCTCAGTCACGTCCTCGAGACTTGCGAGCTGCTGCTTGTTGTCCGTGACTTCCTTGTACAGCCTCTGCATCAGGCTTTCCTTGTATTCTGGGCTGAGAACCTGAAGGCACAATGGGCAAGTGTTCTCTTTCACGAGGTTCGTTATCCGCTGCGTCGACCTGCTGATGTCGCCTTTGAGGCTTTCCTCGCGACCAAGGTTCCCCGTGATTTCGCCCGTCAACGTCTGCTTGTAATCCACTAGCTGCTCAACCGTAAGTTCAGGCGGCAACCCCACCTCCCGCAATTTCTCCCTATATGAATCTTGTTGCGAATTTAGGTTGGCAAGACGTTTCTGTGACTCCTCAACCCTTTTTGTCCGTTTCTCGATTTCCTCATTCAGCCTGCTGGACGACTGCTGAACACCTGACAGTTTCGCCTGAAGGCTGGATTCTTCTCTTCGGAGCTGCTCGTTAGTCCGTCGGACAGCTTCAAGACTTTTCAGTCGTTCCGACGTTTGTTGAGACCCTTTTTCGGCTTCCAAAAGC
>CAZRIK010000068.1:0-10266 GCA_964600125.1 uncultured Candidatus Bathyarchaeia archaeon | reverse complement strand
TGTTTCGCTTGATTCCAGAAGAGGCGGAATTCCCAGCTCAAAAGGGGTGATCTAGGTTCCTCAAAGTTGCCATAATCGACTGCGGAGTAGGCAACCTCTTCAGCATAATGTGCGCCCTGCAAAAAACGGGTCTAGAAGCCAACCTCGTCGAAAGTTCATTGAATCTCAAAGATGCTGATGCGGTTGTCCTGCCTGGCGTTGGCAACTTTAAAGCGGGGTCACGAAACATTCAGGCGATGAAAGGAGAGATTGCTGAACTCGTTGGACGCGGGGTTCCGCTTTTGGGCGTCTGCTTGGGTATGCAGCTTCTTTTCGAGTCCAGCGAGGAAAGTCAGGGTGAGGGTTTGGGCATACTGAAAGGCAAAGTCGTGAAGCTGCCGTTGACCGCGAAGATTCCGCACATGGGTTGGAACACGCTCGAAGTCGTAAGGTCGAATGAACTTTTGGACGGAATCAGCGAAGACGATTTTTTCTATTTTGTCCACAGCTACTACGGCAATCCAGTTGACAGAAACGTTGTTGTGGCAGAAACGGACTATGGCTTAAGCTTCGCTTCGGTTGTTGCCTGCGGGAACGTTTGGGGCACTCAGTTTCACCCAGAAAAGTCGGGCAAACCGGGTGAAGTCGTCCTCCGCAACTTTGCTGAGGTTATAAAAAAATGAGAGAGGGTTGGCTGTGGACGTTATTCCAGCGGTTGACTTGATGGGCGGCAAGGTGGTTAGGCTTGTCAGGGGAGACCCTAAGCTGGCAACTTCTTACGAGCGTTTAGGCGACCCTGTTTCTGTGGCAAAAAAGTGGGAGGCTGAGGGAGCCCGTTTCGTCCACGTTGTTGATTTGGACGCGGCTTTGGAGCTGGGAAGCAACCTGAACGTGGTTGAGTCAATCGCTGAAGCCGTAAGGGTTCCTCTCGAGGTTGGGGGCGGAATCCGAAGCATTGAAGCTGCTCGCCATCTGTTTTCAATCGGCGTCAAACGGGTGGTTTTGGGTTCAGTGGCTTTCTCTTCGCCTTCCGTTGTTGAGGCACTTTTGGGCGAGTTTGGCGGAGAACGTGTTGTTGTGGCTCTGGACAATGTTGAAGGTTTGGTTGTGGTTCGGGGATGGAAGGCTTCTGCAGAGGTCTCCGTGTCTGAGGCTGTGGCGCGGTTTTCCAAGATAGGCGTCAAGCTCTTTCTAGTTACTTCGGTGGCTCGGGACGGAACCTTGTCGGGTCCTGACCTTGACGTTTTGTCTCAGCTTTGTCGGAAAGGCGTCAGTGTGATTGCTGCTGGGGGCATCGGAAGCTTGGATGACCTTGTGGCTTTGAAGACATTAGGCGTAGGCGCGGTCGTCGTCGGGAAAGCCCTTTACGAAGGAAGGTTCAGTCTGGGTGAAGCCTTAAGAACCGTTGAGGACCCATAATAGGGAGGTTCGCTGAGGTTGGTTTTGGCGAAAAGGATTATTCCGTGCCTCGACGTTGACCACGGCAGGGTCGTTAAGGGCGTCCGTTTCTTGGGCCACAGAGGCGCCGGCGACCCCGTTGAGCTCGGCAGGCGTTACAGCGAGGACGGCGCTGACGAGCTTGTTTTCTTAGACATTACGGCTTCGCCAGAGAAACGCGACATCCTCAAGGATGTTGTTCGAGCTGTCGCGGCTGAGGTTGGCATCCCGTTCACGGTTGGGGGCGGAATTCGAAGCGTTGAGGATGCGCGTGTTGTCCTCTGCAACGGCGCGGACAAGGTTTCAATCAATACGGCTCCTGTTGAAAATCCGGGGTTGGTCAGCGAGTTGGCGGAGATTTTTGGGCGGCAGTGCGTCGTCGTGGCGATTGATGCGAAGAGGCGGTTCGAGGAACGTTCCGGCAAGGTCATGGTCAAAACGTCTGGTGGACCTTGCTGGTTTGAGGTTCACACTTACGGCGGCACAGGCGGCAAGCCCACGGGCATCGATGCGCTTCGCTGGGCTGAGCGAGTTGAGGAGTTGGGCGCGGGGGAGCTTCTTGTGACTTCGATGGACCGTGACGGAACCGAGGACGGGTATGACCTTGAGTTGACCCGGAGCATAGCGGAAAGGGTCAACGTTCCCGTCATTGCGAGCGGCGGGGCTGGGAAGCCTGAGCATTTTCTCGACGCTTTCACTGTTGGGAAGGCTGATGCGGCTTTGGCTGCTTCGGTTTTCCATTACGACAAGTTTCCCGTTCCTGTTGTGAAGCGGTTTTTGGCTGAGAGGGGTGTGACTGTTCGAGTATGAAGCCTAAGAAACTGTTAAACATTGACGAGCTGGACTTCAGCAAAGAAGGCGGATTGGTTCCCGTCGTCGTTCAGGACTCTGAGTCGAGGCAGGTTCTGAGTTTGGCTTACGTTGACCGTGAAGCCTTGGAACGGACAGTTAAGTCCGGGTTTGCCCATTTCTATCGGCGGTCTTTCGGTCGCGTGATGAAGAAGGGCGAGTCCTCCGGGAACGTTCAGGAAGTCGTCGACATTCTGGTTGACTGCGACGGCGACGCGGTTCTATTTCTGGTTAAGCCTAAGGGTCCAGCCTGCCACTTGGGCGAGGAGACTTGTTTCCACAACAAGATAAAACGTGAACAAAAGAAACAAACTTGAGATAGGTGTTTTTGAAGTTGCCCTTGAAGATTGCGGAGGTCGTTGCCAAAGAATACTGTTTGGTTGAACCCTTCAAGTTCGTTGAGCGGAAGCGGGTCATTGATTCTGTTCCTGACAGCTGGCTTTTACTTAAGCCCGTTGTGGCTGGGATTTGCGGCAGCGAGATGCTTTATTTTAAGGGTCAAAAAGAGGCGGAGAAGCTCAAGAAAAGGCTTCCCATGTGCCTGCTGCATGAGGGCGTGGCTGAGGTTGTCGAGGCTGGGCACGGCACGAAGCTGCAGAAAGGGACGAAGGTGGTTGTTGACCCGCTGGTTCCGTGCGGAAAATGCCGTGCGTGCCTGAACCTTCGCGAGAACCTTTGCCATGAGGGACGGTACATGGCTGCGACCATGGACGGCTTGGCTCGGACTTTTTTCGTTTACCCCGAGTCCCGCGTGGTTCCTGTTCCAGACGGCGTCAGTTTGGAGGTTGCAGCTTTGTCTGAGCCTGTTTCGGTCGCTTTGAACGCGGTGGAGTCCGCAGGCGTCAGTTCAGGCGAAAGGGTCGCGGTCATCGGCGACGGCACAGTCGGTTACCTCGTGGCTGCGGCTGTTTCGTCCGCGGCGAAGGTTCCTGTTGAGGACCTGTTTTTCGTGGGCGTGGTCGACGAGAAGCTGGCTTTAGCAAAAGATTTTGCCTCTCCCCTGAATTCAATAAAAGAAAAACAAAGATTTGATGGTCTGACGGATGGCGTGGACGTTGTTTTTGAGGCTGCTGGCGGAGGCGCCCACAGGGTTACGGTTGCTCAGGCTGTCCGTCTTTTGAGACCGGGCGGCAGGGGCGTCTTGCTCGGGATTTCGTTGGGCGAGGTTCCCGTCGCGGTCACCGACGTCGTCAACAAGGGCTTGACTTTTGTGGGTTCGACGCGCAGCCGGATGGAGCACTACGTTAAGGTTCTGGATTTGCTGAAGAATGACGCCGTTTTCGGTTCCCGGATTGGGAGGGCAATTTCGGGCAAAAGATTCACAATCAGGTCAGCTGAGGATTTGGATGCGGCTTTCAGGTGCGCGGACACTGAGGAAGGCGAGGCGAGGGTGAAGCCCGGTCGGGTTCTCGTCTATTTTCCTTGAGGGCTTGGGCGGCTTTTTTGGTTTGGGAGGAAAAAATGGTTTAAATAGGTTGTTTGCATTCCGTATTTGTTTGTTGGTGGTTGAGTGAGTTGCGGTTGAAGAAGAAGGCTCTGATGTTTTTTTCGCTCTTGGTGATTGCCATTGTCGCTGGTTCGTCGGCGATTTTCGTTTACTTCTTTCTTCCCCAGCCCCTGACAAGCGCAGAGACCGCTCGGAGGCTCAACAGCCTTTACTCTCGGACGGCGAACATCCTGAACTACATGAGTGACGACATGGAGGAATGGGCTAACCACGTGATTACTAATACAACATTTTCGAACCGCATGAGTGACCTAAAAAGCGACATGCTTAACGTGAGGGCAGATTTGACGGAGCTGAGGAAGGTTGCGTTCCCCACCTATATTGAAAGCATCGACCTTCTGGACAGTGGATTGGTGGCTTGTGGTTATGCTTTGGATTATGCTCATGACTTTAATTTCAACCAAACTTTGACTTATTCGGAGCAGGCGATAGAGTATCTTCTTAGGTCCGCGCGCGTTATGCCGGCCTCATAAATTTACGTTCAATATTAAATTTTGGACTTAGCTAAGGAATTTCTCTTTAACAACACAATGAGGTTCGTTGCTGTCCCGAGACTGGTCTGATTTGTTCAACAATAGATTTTTTTGTTTGACCAACAATCCGCGAAGACCCTGTTCTGATTTGATCATCATCAGTTTTCAAACTTTGATTATTATTCGGTGATTAGCGAAGACCAGCCCTGATTTGCGTGACAATAGGATTTTCCGTTTGAGTGACAATTGCCATTAATGAACGACGATTTTTTTGGATTAGCCCTTTATGTCTGTGTTGTTTGTCTATGTGTTTGGAGGAATTCTGTTTGAAGGTTGTCGACGTTCGTGTTTTGAAGCCGTTTCGCCTGTTCTGCGAGAGCGAAGGCAAAATTGTGTTCAGCAGCGGGAACGTCATGTTTCTGTACGTGACGGTTCCGCCCAGAGCCGAGGTTCCCATGCACAGCCACCGCCACGAGCAGATGGGCATATGCCTCAAAGGCAAAGCTGAGCTCCGCACAGAAACCGAGAAAGCCACGGTCGCGGAGGGCATGTTCTACTGGTTCAAGCCCAACGAAAAACACAGCGTCGTCTCGTTGGTTGATGAGCCAAGCCTGTTTCTCGACGTTTTTAATCCGCCTCGCGAGGACTACCTCGAGAAAGCCAAAGCGTCAGAGGCAACGCAGTAATGTAGCCGAACATTGTTCTTTTTGCTGCTTTGTTGAAAAGTATTTAAGACTATCGCACAGTAATATAATCGAAAGATGTGTTTGTGGAGATTTGTGTATGCCGTCATTGGAAAAAAAGAACCGTAAAAAGAAGGAAAAACACGCAAAGAAAATTGGGAAATGAGCCGATTTTCCTTCGTTCCTTTCTTCGCCCCGTGTCAGCGTTTACCCAGATTTACAGGTCGAACCCTGTTCAAGCATTCCGCCGAGACCTTAGAGAGCCATCTGCGTTCCTGAAGGTTCCTTTTTTGGGTCCCAGCTAGCTAAGGTTTTTCTGTGAGAGAGCTGTACCATATTTTGTTGTTTCCCCGAAACAACCAATCTTTCATCTTAGTTCATTGGATGGCAGGAGGATTTACAGCATGATCCAAGTAGAAGGAAGGAATCCCGTGTACGAGGCTCTCAAGGCTCACCGTGCGGTCAAGCTCATGGTAGCAAGGGAAGTCGAAAAGGAAAAGAAGATACAGCTAATCATAGAGTTGTCGAGGACCGTTGGCGTTCCAATTAACATGACGAACATGGCTGAGCTCAATGGATTGTCCGAGACGGGTCGCCACCAAGGCGTAATAGCATACGTCAAGCCGTCCCAGATTCGGTCTTTAGAAGAAATCGTGAAGGGGATGAACGACGATTCGTGCCTGCTGCTTCTCGAGCAGGTTCAGGACCCCCAGAACCTCGGAGCCATCCTCAGGACCGCCGAGTCCGCAGCCGTGTCCGCCGTCGTAGTCCCGAAGCACGGAAGCGTCGAGCTGACTCCCGCCGTCCACAGGGCTTCGATGGGCGGAAGCCTGCACGTCCCCTTCCTCAAGGAGAACCTCAACTCCGTAGCCAAACTGCTCAAGGACAACGGGATACGGATCATCGGCGTGGACCCGAAGGGACCCAAAGACTACTTCACGGAAAACCTCACGGGAGCCGTTGCCTTCATACTCGGCGGAGAAGACAGAAGCATTAGCCCGTCACTCCTCGAAGAATGCAGCAGCGTCGTCCGCATACCCATGCGTGGCAAAATAGAGTCGCTCAACGTTAGCGTATCCACAGCCCTAGTCCTCTACGAACGACTAAGACAACAAACCACAAAAGACATAACCTAAGAATTCCATTACGACCTTAAGCTCCAATTATACGTATATGAGGAAAAATGTATGGATCTAAAGCAAATCTTTTTCTTAACACAATATTTATTATTGCTTCATTAATTCTTTGTGTTTCAGATTGGTCTGATTTGTGCAACAACTGAATTTTCTATTTGAGTAACAAATAACAAATCGCGCTTTAATATAAAATTATATGGCGTCTTTAATATATAGACCAGTGCGGTTCTGTATAATAGGAATCATATAAACTTCAAACTTTAAATATCTATTACAAACCATATATTATAGGGACTTTGAGAAAGAAATCCTCTTGAATTCCCCCTATATTACATAGAAGGTTGATTGCAGTGTCATATAGTAGATCCTTCAGAGAAACCCTTCATGCGAAAAATAAAGAACTATATAATCGCCTTACAGAAATTGAGAAAATAGCAAAGCCGTTGCTGACCTATACAGCAGCGAAGTTTCCTTACTACACTCCTCACGATTTCAACCATTCTGAAAGATGTGAAGAAATTTTATGCTGGCTTACACCCAATGAGTTGAGAGAGGACATGAATCCCCATGAATTGTTCTTTTCTATCCTTGCTTGTTGGTTTCATGATTGGGGAATGGTCGGTAAACTTGATGAGGATCCGGAGAAGATTAGGGAAGACCACCATCTTAGGACAGAACGTAATTTTGAAGAAATGTATAGTAATATTCGTTTATCTCGTAGTGAGGCAAGAATAATAGGAAAAATTTGTAGAGGACATCGAAAGGAGGATCTAACAGATAAAGAATATGATGATATGATATTTGGCTCAAACATTCTTGTGAGAGTCCGCTTATTATCAGCACTTGTCAGGATAGCGGATGAATGTGAGGTGGAAGAAAGCCGTGTTCCTGAGGTTATCTATTATAATATTAATCCCATTGATAAAGCGAAGGAAGAGTTTGAGAGGCATCTTGATACCATTGGTGTTGGATTAGCGGCTAAACACAAGATCTGCATTGAAGGAGTTGCGAGAGATCCAAAAGGAGCCCAAGCACTTCGAATGCTCCGAGACAAAATGCAGAAAGAGCTCGATGGTGTAAAAGTCATTTTATCACAATACGGTATCACTCTAGACCAAGTCGAGCTGAAATTGGATGCTAGGGGCTTCATCGATAGACCTATAGGTTTTACATTAGACAGAAAGCGGATTACTCAGCTTCTGATTGGAGAACACCTATACTCGAGAAAAGATGTGGCGATAAGGGAGCTTCTACAAAATTCTCTTGATGCTTGCAGGCTTAGGAAAGAACTCGAACAAGATTACAAACCAGAAATTAAAATTGTGAAGACTAATAATATTCTAGAAGTTTGTGACAATGGTAATGGAATGGATTTTGATAGTGCACTTTCATTTCTAGCAAACAAAGGTCATAGTTTCTATGAATCTGAGGAATTTTCAAAATTACATGCTCATTTCGAACCGATTTCACGCTTTGGTTTAGGGATTCTTTCATGTTTCTTGATATCTAATAAAATGGAGATAGAAACAAAGCGATCAGGAGAGGATCCATGTGAATTTATTATAGAGAGCGTTGATCAAGGTTGGACTTATAGACGAGGTTTAAGAGATAATATTGGTACTACAATAAAATTGACTTTAACGGAAGATGGAAAAAAAATTAATGTACAGAATATTTTACAACATTACCTTAAGGTCACTGATATCCCTGTCACACTTTCTATCGAAGGAAAAGAAGAGTCATTTTTACCAATTTGGAATGAGAAGATGAGTGAATTTTTAGAGCATATGGCAGAATATGATGAACCATGGAAAGTGGAAAAGATTGTACATGTATCAAATGATGAGCTGGAATTTACAATTTATAAAACACCTAATATATATTCTGAAACTGTTTTTGTCTGTTTACAGGGAATTTATGTAAATTCATTCAATTCGGACTCCCTTTCCTCGATTTCCACTAATCAATCAGTAATTCTATTAAATATGAAGAAGAATATTGTTGACCTTAGTGTTTCTCGTGAAAAAATTGTAGAGAATCAAAAACTTAAAACATTCAAAAACTATTTTGCAGACCTTCTGTTTACAAGTTTCCTAAAATTTCGAGGAGTGACTGGCTTAAATAAGTCATTGTCTGGCTTCCTTAGTCTGTTTTCAATTTTTGGTAATGACCTTGACGTTCATATTGATTACCCCATAGAAAATTTTGATGCAATTCCTTGTTTTTGTAAAGAATTAATTAACTTTCCTGTTTTAAATTTTAAAGGTCTATTGTTTGTCACTTTACAGGAATTACTTAATGATAGAAAGATAAAAAAAATTTTTTGGTATAATCTTCATGCTTCTGATGAGGTCGCCTGCGAAGCTCAGATTCAGCTCGTGAAGAACGCAATGAATTTAAAAATTTTACAGGATACATCCATTGTCTTCAGTCCACAATATTTATTTTTTGAAAATAAGCAACAGTCTATACCTTTATTAAAAGTTTTATGTAATTCAAAGAACATCGAATACTCAGGTATCGATATCATTTACTTACTTGGACAAAAAAAATATAACAAAATCAATACTCGCCTTAACCCTTTACTTCCTAAAGAAGTCGCTTTTGCTACACGTGATAATGTACTTCATAGTTTACCTCTTCTTGCCCGATTTGATGCTTCAACGATTAGCCATCCATTAAGAATGTCTGGTCATAGATACACAAATCCTATTCACAAAATTTTTCAAAAAGACGTGATACTTCTAAAATCATTACCAGAAACCACTGAGTCTTCTGAAGAATTGGAATTGAAAATGTTTCCTATTTTCCTTGATCCAGAGGATATCGTTCTAAAAATTTTAATTGAGAAAGCTGATGTTATACTTAAGGATAATAGATTGAGATTGTTAGTCGCACGATATTTCAAGGCATTGTATTTTATGGCAAATCAGTCATTTTTTTGGGGTTCAGGCGATATTCTACAATTATGGCTTACAACTATGGAGCAAGATATTCTACAGACTCTAAATGCATTTCCCAGCAAATACGAGCCATTAAATCTTAGAACTGGAGTGTTGTGGAAACCTTTCATAAGTGCTGTTAAAGAATATTTAACATTTATTAATTTTTGATATAATCAATGTTATGTATTTTCCTTATTGTATTAGTTTTAGTATGTCTTGTTGTATGTACTGTACTAGGTCGCCAACTGTGCTTTTGCTGAACAGGGTGACCGTGCAGCTCCGCGTTATGCCGATGACTACGCCCCGCTTCTGGGCTCCGAAAACCACGTACCAAATCTGCCCGTGCTTGATGTAGTCCCTGTACAAAGCCGTGTCCGTTATGCCCGAGCCCGCGAGGCACAGCTTCTCGACGCCGGGAATGTCGACGTTGTCGAACCAGATCAGCCTCGTCGCAGCAGGATTCGACTCGTGCAGCTCCCGCAAAACCTCGCTCGGAATGTTCACCTCAACAATCGCGCCGACCTGAATAAACAGGACTCGGCTAATCTTGTTCGCCACGGTTCCCGTAAGCAGCTTCTTCACTCCGCGGGCAACCGAAGGAGCCAAAACAATCAGGAACTTGCGTTTATCGTAAGAAACAATCCAGAAGGAAGCCTCCTCGGTTCCCGGAGCCTCAACCAGCTCCCGCTTGTAGAACCGTGCGCCGACAAAGTCCCTGCTGAAAACCCCCGAAACAACCTCGCCCTCGACTTTCAGATCAAGGATTTCGGTGACCAAAGATATTTCCTGACCCGACTCGATATGGAAAGCCTCCTCCTCGCGGAAGTTCTTGAGCTTCTGGACCAGAAACCCGAAGTCAACGTCCTCCGTAATCTCGAACACCTTAACAGGCAAAACCAACGCTTAACACCACAGGAAACAAACAACGAACGAACCTAAAAAACTAACACCTCATAAAAGCTCAAGACCAAAGACAAAGTTCAACGTTTGCCTTGCCTTTCCTTCTTGGCGAGCTGAACCAGCGACTCCTTGAAGCACCTCGGGCACAAAGGAAGAGGAACCGTCTCCCAAGACCCGTCGTCGAGCTGGAGCTTCATAACGTCCTCCTCGGACATGACCGCGCCGCAACCCTCGCACCGTCTCTTCTCAGCCAATCCGCAACGCCTCGTCAGAGTTCCCCAGCCAGTTCTTTTACTTTCCGAAGATTTTCAACGTCGCTTCCAGATTCGTCCCAAGGAGTCTCCATGACCAAAGGCA
>CAZRIK010000067.1:0-10268 GCA_964600125.1 uncultured Candidatus Bathyarchaeia archaeon | reverse complement strand
GACGATCTTCGGATTAACATCGATGTATTTCGCAAGTTCACTTATCCGAATAACGGTCATGGTGTCCCCGATCATCAGCCTGCTTTGGGCTTTAGCCTTAGTTCGCCTAATGAAGCCGTTCATCCTGTTTCTACGGGAGCCTTCGGATACGAGTAAGCGGAAGACGCGGTTCAGGGGCGTCATCGGGAAAGAGACAGCTGCCGGAATCATCATACTAATGTTTGTCTTTCTTAACCTGACATATGTCATTGGAACTGATTTTATGCTTCCACCAGCATCAAGGATAGGACCAAGGGTTTTCAGTCAGGCTTATTCGCCTACGACGATTGCTGCTGCTGGCATGTCAGTAGGGCACGTATCAGCCACGGTCAAAGATTGGTTAAACGCGTTAGCGTGGATGCGTGAGAATTTGCCGCCTTCTCCAATAAGTCCAGGAATGAATGGTACAGTGGTTGCCAGCTGGTGGGACTACGGGTACTGGATAACGGCAATAGCGAACAGGACGTCCTTAGCGGACAACGGTTCATGGAACCTGACGCAGATACAACAGATAGGCTTAATGTTCATGTCGAACGAAACTGAAGCGGTAAAAATCCTTAAGAATTATAACGTGACGCATGTCGTGGTTTTCGTGACTTTTGAAAAAACATATGGGTCTTTCGTCCAGCTGGGCGGCGACAACGCGAAGTGGCAGTGGATGGCGAGGATTCCAGGGCTTAATGACGCAGACTTCGGGAACTTTACGCTTGGGTACGACTGGTTCGATGTTAACGACGATGGAACCTATTATACCTCAAGTGGATATGTTGACACTAGCGAAATTTTTTCGAACAGTCTAGGACAGAATACGACGCTTTATAGGCTTATGAGTTACGGAAGAGATGTGGTAATGCAAATGTATTCATCAATTGTCCTGCAGTGTTTCGAGGAAGCATACTTTTCACAGACAAAAGGTTCACCGACAGCTGCTGGGGGAACAAGTTACGTCCCATTAGTATGCGTGTACGAAGTCAAGTATCCGACTGAATAATAAAAAAACTAATAAATTAAAGAGTGAAAATGAAGAGGATGAAGGGCTAACCAATGATTGATGTTGAAGCCATTAAGAATATTTTGACGTTACGCTATGATCCGCACGGTCCTACTTCCCTCCCAAAGTTAGGTTGGGAAGACTTTATCGAATACAAGGGGATATCCCAACTCGCGCCAAGTCTTATAGAAGGGGCAGTAAGAAAAACGGTTCAAACCTACTCCCCACGAAAGATTGGCGTAGGTATAAGCGGGGGAGTGGACAGTACAACTGTCCTTTCACTCCTAAGGAAGTGTTTCCCAAACCAAGAGATCAACACATACTGCATTACCTTTGGTGACGACGAACAAGAAGCGAAGGACGCTGAACATGTTGCTGAGACCTACTCAACAAACCATAAACATGTTAGGATAGAGAACCCGTTCGTGGACATAGAGAAACAGGTCCGCATAATGAACGAGCCGCGTTGGAATCTTTACCCATATTACCTGTTCGCAGAGGTCTCCAAATCCTGCGACATACTTATCACTGGAGACGGCGGAGACGAGCTGTTTGGGGGATACGTCTTCAGGTACGGTTATTTTCTACAGAACAAGACTGAACCCTTGGAGCGAAGGTACCTCGAAGCCCACAATCGCGACTGGGTCGAGGACCAAACTGAGCTTTTCGCTTCCCCGTTCGATTGGAACAGCATTTATAGCCTTCTGAAACCATCTTTCGAAAATCCACTACCACTTTTGGGAAAGGTTTTCCTCGCGGACTACAATGGGAAACTCCTTTATGACTTTGCAAAAACAAACGATGCTTTTTCAAAACACTTTGGTTTAAAGGTAGTAGCTCCGATGCTTGAACCTGAAGTACTGCATGTGGCAACGCACATACCATACAATTTGAAGTATGATGAAAAAAACAATCTTGGAAAGGTGATATTAAGACAGATTTTGCTTGAAAACTCTGGATATAGACCAGCGACAAAAGCCAAAATTGGGTGGGGGATGGATACCGTTTGGATGTGGGATAAATATGTTAGGGATATGTGTTTAGAGTTGTTTAGCTCTGCGCGGTTTGTCGATCTCGGGATTATTAACAAAAAATGGGTTCAAAAAGCCTTCAAAAAAACGGATGAACACGATCCACGATACATTAGTAAGATGTTTGGTCTTCTGGCTCTTGAGCTGTGGCTCAAAGTGAAGAGTCTATGAGCAAGGAGCTGAAAGTTTCTGTTCTAATCCCCTGTAGAGATGGAGAATCCTCACTTCAGACTACCGTAGAAAGCATTCTAAACCAAACTGTAGATACTTTCGTTGCAGTAGCTGATGACGCAAGCGTGGATGACACACCCAAAATATTGAAAAAACTTTCTGGAACCGGCAGAGTCCTCTCAGTGAGGTATCATAAACGCGAACCTAGAAATTATGCCCGGGTTCCCGTTTTACTAAATATGTTACTAAATGTACTTCCTCCAGCAGATTTCTACATGATAAGCGGCGACGATTGTGTTTACCCGCTTGACTATCTCGAAAAACTAATTACCTTCATGCGTAATGATAAAGTAGATTTAGCATCGGGCTGTCACGATATTAAGAATTTTAGTCATTTGACCCTTCCTAGCGGAAGTGGCCGCCTAATTTCAGTAAAATTATTCAAAAAAATTACTCCGTTGCCTAATAGTATAGGGTGGGAAAGCTGGATGATTTATAAGACCCAGTCCTTAGGGAGGAAGGTTGCAGTGTATTCCGTACAATACGAACACAGACGAGAATACTCATTTGGAAGCACACGGACCTTCGGATATAGTGCATATGTGAACGGTGTTCCATTCATTTTTACTTTATTTCGGGCTTTAAAATCTATGTTTTCAGGACTTCACAATCCAATCAATTCAATTTCCATACCACTTGGTCAACTTGAATATATGATTAAAGGAGCCACAAAACTTGACTGCGCCTCTTTCGTTAACAACATGTATAAGTGGAGAATAAAACAATCCATTATAGGCGTCTTGTATGGTAGACATTAAAGACCTGAAGATTGCTCATTTTGGCAATTTAGCTAACGACGCCTTCCCCGTTGTTCAGACTCTCAGAGATCATCAAATCAACGCTGACTTGTATATATACCGTCCAGCACATGTTTGTAGTTTACCTCAATGGGAAATGTGCGATTTAGACATCAACGATATAAAAGACCCGTACAATCCAGATTGGGAAGCCCTTAACAAATGTTTTGTTCAACCGCCATGGATGCATGTTCTTTATTTTCATCAAGGTTTTACTTCAAAACCGTTAAGACTTTGGCAAATCATACGTGCAATCAGAAAGTACGACCTTGTAATTGCACATGTTCCATTCTCTATATATGCGCAGTTTTCATTTAAACCGTACATTTCTTTCGATGCTGGTGCGATACGCTATTTTGAGGTTAATAATTTTCGGACAAAGCTTTTTAAACGAGGGTATTCGAAGGCAAACACCATTATCGTAACTAATCCTGACACTATGGACATATTCGATAAATACGGTTTTGAGTATCATTTCATTCCTTTTTTGATAGATACTTCAAGATATAGACCTGAAAAATCCAGCGAAAAACTACCTTATGAATATGTTTTTTTTATGCCGTCAAGGCAATACTGGAAAGAAAAAGGAAATAACTTATTCGTCGAGGCTTTCGCTCAATTTCATAAGGAACATCAAGATTCCCTTCTCGTAATGTCTGGATGGGGAACGGATCTAAATGAAACCAAAGCTCTAGTTGAAAAAATAGACATCAAGAAGTCGGTTATGTGGTTACCGCTTATGTCAAAACCGAGACTTATTAAATGGTACAATTTGTCCACAGCTATAGCGGACCAGTTTATATTGGGTTCTTATGGCACAACAGCTCCTGAAGCAATGGCGTGTGAGAAACCAGTTATGATTTATCTCTCTGAAGAACATAATATAAAGGCGTTTGGCGAAGTTCCTCCTGTTCTAAATGTGAAAAATAAAGATGATATCTTAAAATACATGTTCATGTGCACTGATTCCAAGTTCAGAAGTCACATAGGTAAAATTTCAAGAGAATGGGTTGAAAAACACCATAGCCCTGAAGCGGTCATTAACCGCCATTTGTCCATTTACATAGACATTATGCAAAAATAAAGTAGGATATTTGAAGATGGAGAAATCTATGTTCAAGACGACTTACAGGAAGATTGTAGGATGGACTGAAAAGCAACATTTAATGGAAACTGACTTAGAAATCACTAGCTACAGGGAGAAGGTGTGGGAGCTAGAACAGTGGTGGACAGTCAGATGCGCAAAAGGTTTAATACTTAACATAGGAGGAGCAGGCAGTCCGATCAAGAGCGATATAAGCTGTGACCCTTTAGTTCCAAGAGACATCAAATGCATAGGAGAGTATCTGCCCTTTAAACACAAAGCGTTCGATACAATACTAATTTACAGCGTATTGGACCATTGTATCAGCGACTCGTTACTTATGAAATCCGTCTACTATGTGTTGAGAGATGATGGACGACTGCTGATCATTCAGACCATGTGGACCGTCAACGACATATTGCAATCTATCAGACGGATACTGCACAGAAAACACCCTGACCCATATCACCTAAGGCATTACATAGGATTCAGGTCCCTCAGGAAACTGCTAGAGAGATGTGGTTTCATAATCGAATCTTTCGACATCGTTTATTACAGTGGAAGCAACATTGTCTTCCTCAACGCAATGAAAACTTCATCAGTAGAATCACCAAAGAATATACAAATCTAAATTGGAGGTATAGAATGTCGCCAATACTAGTGGTAGGTGGAGCAGAATTCATCGGAAGCCATCACAGAACATAAGAAAAACTAAACAACAAAATGATTGACCATTGAGAAAATCTGGTGTATTCATGGATCAGAGTAATATAAAAACAATGAAGTCAAAAGTGCTGAATACGAGAGGGAGTTTTGATTATCAATGGAGAAATATACCAGAAGGAGCCTATCTTCTTTCCGATGCCGCATTCAGAGAAAATGTAGATAAAATCCTTTTAGACGAATTAGACGTATCAAAAGAATTCCTGAAAAAAAAGTTTATCGTGGATGCAGGATGCGGAAATGGCCGATGGACCTATGGTTTATTGAAGCTTGGGTGTAAAGTGGTCGCTTTTGATTACACAATATCTGGTTGTAAGGAAACAAAAAATAATGTAAAACAGTTTGACAATGTTGATGTACTCCTTGCAGACATTATTCATCCACCTCTAAAAGAAAACACGTTTGACATCGCCTTTTGTTGGGGAGTCTTGCATCACACAAAGAATATGAAATTAGCTTTCCAGAAAGTGGCAAATCTGGTAAAACATGGTGGGCTGCTGCATGTCTTCGTTTATGGACGTAAAAGCTGGAAAATGAAGATTTGGCGAAAAATCCTTTCTAACTTTTCATACAATAGTAGACTTGCAGTGATTAAATCTATCACGAAGATAGTCAATGTGTTTCCGAAATTGAGGATTTTATTTCCTTTTTCGCCCTCGGTTCACGGGTCATTTGACGCGTATTCGCCTAGTATAAATACTGAAAGCTCATCAGGAGACATCAATGCATTATTCGGGAATAACAGTTTTAAATACATAAGAAAATTAAATCCAATCTGGTGTAATGCCGCATTTTCGCTTGATGTTCATATGCAAGGTGTAAAGCAATGAAAATCCTCGTAACAGGTGGAGCTGGTTTCGTAGGCAGTCATCTTGTTGATAGACTAGTGAAACTCGGTCATGATGTTACCGTTGTTGATAATCTAAGCAACGGCGATCGAAGAAACCTTGGTGATGTAAAAGAAAAAATACGTTTTCTCAAGAATGATGTGTCTAAAATAAAGTCGATCAACGCTAACTTTGACGTATTTTACCATCTTGCATGCTTTCCAAGGAGTCAGAGCTTCGTAAATCCTAGAAGAGATGTTGAAGTAAATGTAATTGGCATGGTAAACATTTTAGAATTAGCAAGGAAAAATAATGCGGAGGTCATATTCAGTTCAAACTCCGGCATATATGATACCTCAAAAATCCCAATAGACGAAAACACTTCTGACAACCCAAAGACACCGTATGATTTGGATAAGCTTCAAGCTGAAAATTACCTTAAACTCTACAACAAAACATACGGAATCAAATACGTCATTTTCCGTTTTGCCACAGTGTATGGAACAAGGCAAAAGGTTTCTCCTGAATGGAAACCCGTGGTAATGGAATTTGTCACGAAATTAAAGAAAAAAGAACCTCCAACAATCTATTGGGATGGTGAACAGACGAGAGACCTCATCAATGTTAAAGATGTCGTAGAAGCCTTAACACTAACATTAGAAAACGAGAAAGCAGTAAAAGAAACCATGATTCTTGGTTCAGGAAGGGAAACTAGCATAAACGAACTATATCGCATTGTTTCAAACTTATTGGGTGTTGCAACAGTACCCATTCGTAAACTGATGCAACTAGGAGATATTAGACGAATGTTGTATGACTGCAGAAAAGCCCAAAAGATTTTAGGATGGAAACCTAAAATCACACTTGAAGAAGGCGTAACTGAAATTATAAATCAGATGTGAAAACTAATTCTAGGTAATTATGCCACCTAGTTTAAATATTCCTTCATTCTCCCTTTAGGGAAAACAAAGGTTAAATCTGTGAACGGTGTTTTGGTCATGGAAGTGAATAAAGTGGCTGAACCAGAACAGAAGTCTGGGATTCTTTACCAGTGCATGAAGTGTGGCGCCATGGTCAAGTCAACTGATCTTGAGCTCGGAATAAGGTGCCCGTTCTGCCGCTACCGTGTTCTCATGAAGGTTAGACCGCCCATCGTAAAGCGGATTAAGGCTCGTTAACCGACAATTCGTTGGACTTCTAAAATATTCGGATTGAACCCTCGAATGTTGATTTTGACAGTTTTAAGTCTAGGCTATTTCAAGCCTTGTTTTTGAGTATTAGCTTTAAATGAAAGAACTGTTCAGTGAACAATGATGGAACGGAACTGAAATGGCAGATTACAAAGTCAAGAACATAGATTTGGCAAAAGACGGCATCCTTCTTATCGAGTGGGCTTCAAAACACATGCCCGCATTAAACCAGATTAGGCAAAGGTTCGAAAAGGAGAAACCACTCAAAGGCTTAATGATCGGCGCGTGCCTTCACGTAACCAAGGAGACAGCGGTCCTAGTTGAAACGTTAGAGGCAGGCGGAGCCAAAGTTGCGCTCTGCGGGTCCAATCCGCTTTCGACCCAAGACGAGGTTGCGGCTGCTCAGGCAAAAAGCGGAATCAGCGTTTACGCTTGGCGGGGAGAAACAACAGAAGAGTACTACTGGAGCCTGAACAGGGTGATTGACCAAAAACCCATGATAACCATGGACGATGGCGCAGACCTAGTTGGCACATTACACACTTCTAGAAAAGAGGCTCTCGCTTCTGTCAGAGGTGGAACAGAGGAAACCACGACAGGCGTAGTCAGGTTAAGGGCGATGAGCGAAAAAGGCGACCTCAAGTACCCCATAATCGCGGTGAACGACGCTTTTACGAAGTACCTTTTCGACAACCGTTACGGAACGGGCCAAAGCACAATAGACGGCATCCTGCGTGCAACAAACGTGCTTCTGGCTGGAAAAAGGTTCGTAGTCTGCGGTTACGGGTGGTGCGGACGAGGCGTCGCCTCAAGAGCCCGAGGTTTAGGCGCAAACGTGATCGTGACCGAAGTTAATCCGTTGAGAGCGCTTGAGGCTGTGATGGACGGTTTCCAAGTATTGCCCATAGCTGAAGCTGCGGATAACGGCGACATTTTTGTCACAGCCACCGGTAACATCAACGTCATCCGGAGGGAACACATGCTAAAGATGCGGGACAGCGCATTGTTGGCTAACAGCGGACACTTCAACGTCGAAGTAGGCATACGCGACCTTACAGATGTCACCGTTTCAAAAAGGACGATTCGACCAAACCTTGAGGAGTACACTCTGAAGAACGGACGAAAAATCTTTCTGCTCGCGGAGGGCAGGCTGGTGAACCTCGCGTCGGCTGAAGGGCATCCTTCCGAGGTTATGGACATGTCATTTTCTAATCAAGCCCTTTGCGTTGAATACTTAGCCAAGAATCCCGAATTGAAGGCGGGAGTCTATGGTGTGCCCAAAGAAATCGACGAGACGGTTGCGAGCTTGAAGCTCAGCGGAATGGGAATACGCATAGACGAGATGACTGAGGAACAGAAAAAATACGTTACGAGCTGGGAGTCCGGGACAATCTAGGGACCCAGAATTATTTGTGGCGCCTTACGCGTGTTCGGTGAAACATTTGGGTGTCAACCGCATAGCTGTTCTGAAAGAAATCGCGAAAGAAGTATACTTAGCCGTAAATCCTCTTCTGGGAACAGGCGAATCCAAGCAGGTCTTAGGCAAAGGGTTCGGGGGAGACCAAACGTTGCTTGTCGACGAGGTTGCTGAAGAGGCAATAATCCGTTATCTTGAAAGGCACAGGATTGCCTGCACCTTCATAGGCGAAGAACGTGGTATACAAACAATCGGAAATAAGCCTGAGTTTTACCTGATTGCCGACGCTGTTGACGGGACAACCAACGCGACAAGAGGCATAAACTTCGTTTCAACGTCATTAGCCGTAGCTCCCACGGATGACTTGGGTCGCATAGAAGCTGCTTTGGTCATGAATTTATGTGACGGCGAAACGTTCGAGGCTGAGAAAGGCGAAGGCGCAAGAAGTAATGGTAAGGAAATTAGGACTTCTGGCGTTGTTTCTCTCGGAGAGGCAGTTTTGGGCATCGACGTTTCGCGTTCGCCTGACTCTGTGGAACCGACAATTCCCTTCATGCAGAAAGCAAAGAGCGTGAGGTCTTTCGGCTCAGCAGCTTTGGAGATTTGCCACGTTGCTTCGGGGCGTCTGGATGCTTACGTGGACTTGAGGGGTATGCTGAGGACGCTTGACTTCGCAGCGGCAATGCTGATTGTCGAGGAGGCTGGAGGAATCTTTGTTCAAAGTGACGGCAGAGGTTTTGACGGTTACCGTTTGAGCGAGTTGAACCGCTTCTCCGTGTTGGCTGCAGCTAACGAAAACATATACCGTGAATTAGCTTCTAACATTTCACAAGATTAAAGTTGTTTCCGTGAAGGTCTATGGTGCTGAAGGTCACGCAGTCGATGCTGCTGAGTCCAGACGCAGCCTTTCTGTTACGGAATGGTTCAGAGCGAGTCATGGTGATTTCTGACCTTCACATAGGATGGGAAGTTGCCTTAGCTAAAGAGGGAGTTCACGTGCCCTCGCAGACAGGACGACTTCTTGAAAGGCTCAAAAGCCTTATTGGCTCTCAGAAGCCTGACCGACTCGTCGTTCTTGGGGACGTCAAGCACACTGTTTCGAAGATCGAACTTGGAGAATGGCGGGACGTGCCTTGGTTTTTCGAGGAGGTAAGCAAAATCGTGTCTAAGGTGCAGGTTGTGCCTGGCAACCACGATGGCGACTTGGAAGCATTGTTGCCCGAGTCTGTGGAGCTTCTGTCTCCGCGAGGAACCATAATAGGAGACGTGGGGCTTTTCCATGGTCATACCTGGCCAGACGTGAAGATGCTTGGTTGCAGCACGTTAGTCGCTGGGCATGTTCATCCCGTCGTTGCTTTTTCTGACCCTATGGGTTTTCGCATAACGAGGCAGGTTTGGGTTCGTGCGTCATGCGACAAACTGCTCTTAGCGAAGTCTGTGTTGAAGGGGAACGGCGCAGGCGTAAAAAAGGGTGAGGAGCCAAAAACCGTCCTCAAGACCAAATTCAACACTGAACTCAGGGCGGAAGCGTTCGTCATTGTGCCTTCGTTTAACGATTACTTAGGCGGGCAGGCTGTGAACGGGTCTTCCATTCCTAAAAGAAAGAAGTTTGAGGGTTTCATTGGACCCGTCCTACGTTCGGGAAGCGTTAACTTGGACAAGGCTGAAACCTACCTTTTGGATGGGACTTTCTTGGGGGCGATTGAGCATCTCAGAAAACTCAGCTGAGACAAACATTTTAGTTCTTTATTGGATATAACTAAAGTGAAAATTGTATGGAAAAAGGCAAGTTTGAGACGCGGTCTCTTCAGGATGTCTGCGACGAAGCGAAGGCGAAGGGGCAGCTTACCGAAGACCAATTAGCAGGATTGAAAGCAGTTTTCGGTCAGCGTTTCAGTAACGCTTGGGAAGCTGTCGAGGATTCGCGTGTCAAAAGGT
>CAZRIK010000066.1:0-10598 GCA_964600125.1 uncultured Candidatus Bathyarchaeia archaeon | reverse complement strand
AGAAAGGCTGGGTAAAAAAGGTCGAATGCGTCAGAATGGAGCTCGGAAAACCCGACGAATCCGGAAGAATGCGACCTGTCGTCGTGTCTGGGTCGGAGTTCCTCATGGACGCGGACACCGTTGTCGTAGCTATCGGTCAAAAGCCAAACCCCCTTGCTGTTCGCGGAGAAAGCGAGGTAAAAGTGTCGCCCCACGGCACGATCGTTGCCAACCCAGAAACGGGCGAAACTGACATGCCCGGCGTATTCGCGGCTGGAGACATCGTGACGGACAACGCCACAGTGATTTCGGCGATGGCGGGCGGCAAGAAGGCTGCACAAGCCATCCACAAGTTTCTCACGAAAAACTGAAAAAGTTTCATCCAGATAGACGCTTTAAATTCTCAGGATTACTTCGTCAACGTATTTTTTCATGGTTTCAGCGAAGGAGGTTATTACCTCTGGAGGATACGGCTTTAGGCTGTTCAGAGCCTCGTCCAAGGTTTCTCCGGGCACGAACTGCTGGAAGACGAACCGCTTAGTTCCCTTCACTGTTTCGCCCATCTTCGGGATATCTTCCGCCGTGACGATTGTTGGGACAGTCGTGTTTCGGAGTTCGTAGTCCACGTTCCCCTTTTTCAACAATTCAATGCTAATCAGAAGGTCACGCGTGTCACATACGCCCATGAGACTGTACTTTTCCAGCGAGGTTTTGAAATCCATGGCAACGTAGTCGAGGCTCGGTAAACACTTTTCCAAAACTTGGGGGAAGAAACCGTTTGTGTCCAGTTTCACCGAGAACCCTTCACTCTTGAGCAGCCGTACAAAAGCTGGCAGGTCATCGTTTAATGCTGGTTCCCCGCCTGTGATGACAACGGCGTCCACGTACTTTTTTCGGGACCTAAGAATCTTGAGCGCGTCCTCTTCCGAAAGGAAGGGCGGCTTAGGGTTTATGATGAGCCGTCCGTTGTGGCAAAATGGGCAGCGAAGATTGCATCCTACGGTGAAGAGTACGCTGGAAACTTTGCCTGGAAAGTCTATTAGGCTTGTCTTCTGGAAGCCGCCGAACTTCATGTGCCCCTTTCCTTCTGGAGCTACGCCGGTACTTCTACGAGGACCGACTGGTCGAAAGTCTTCCGTATGCTGAACTCGGCTTGTTTGCTGTCGTTCCACTGGTCAACTGGCCGCAGGTAACCCACAATTCTGGAGTAGACTTCGCATCTGGCTCCGCACTGCGGGCACGTCCTCTGCTCCCCGTTGAGGTAGCCGTGGGTTGTGCATATGCTGAAGGTCGGCGTCAGCGAGTAGTAAGGGAGGTGGGCTGTGTGGGCAACCTTCTTGACTAACTCAGCGGCAGCCTTCCACGAGTGGATTCTTTCTCCGAGGAAAATGTGAAACACTGTACCGCCCGTGTAGAGGGTTTGAAGGTTGTCTTGGTGCTCGAGGGCTTCGAAAAGGTCCCCCGTATAGTCTACGGGAAGATGGGTGGAGTTCGTATAGAACGGTTCTGCGCCTTTCGAGATTTGTTTCTCGTTCGCAGCGATGATGTCGGGATAGTGTTCCTTGTCGAGATGCGGAAGCCTGTAGGACACTCCTTCAGCAGGCGTTGCCTCCAGATTGTACATGCTTCCCGTTTCCTCTTGATATTCGAGGAGCTTGTCGCGCATGAACTTCAGGACTTTCGTCGCGAACTTCATTCCATCCTCGTTCGCTATCCCGTAGCCGAAGAGGTTGAGTAGGGCTTCGTTCATCCCGATTAGGCCGATTGTGGAGAAGTGGTTCTTCCAGAAGCTGCCGTAAGCCTCCTTCACGAACCGCAGGTAGTACCTTGAGTAGGGGTACAACCCCTTCTCGGTGAACATTTCAAGCACCTTCCGCTTAATCTCCAAGCTGTCCTTGGCTATCTGCATCATCTCCTCAAGCCTAACGAAGAATTTGCCTTCGTCTTTGGTCAGGTAACCGATCCGAGGCATGTTCAAAGTTACGACGCCGATTGAACCCGTGAGCGGGCTTGCCCCGAAGAATCCTCCGCCCCTTTTCCTCAGCACGCGGTTGTCTATCCTGAGGCGGCAGCACATGCTTCGCACATCTTCGGGCGACATGTCGCTGTTGACAAAGTTGGAAAAGTACGGCGTACCGTACTTGGCGGTTGCCTCGAAAATCTTCTGAGCCACTGGCGAGTCCCAGTCGAAATCGTTTGTGATGTTGTATGTTGGGATTGGGAAGGTGAAGACCCGTCCCTTCGCGTCTCCCTCAACCATGACCTCGGCGAAGGCGGAGTTGAACATGTCCATTTCTTTCTGCATGTCTCCGTACGCGTCGTCCAGCATGGTTCCCCCGCGGATGACAGGCTCGTCCTTCATGAAGTTCGGAACGTTGAGGTCAAGCGTCACGTTCGTGAAGGGAGTCTGGAACCCCACGCGGGTCGGAACGTTGATGTTGAAGAAGAACTCCTGAAGCGCCTGCTTAACCTCTTTTTCAGCTAAGCCGTCGTAATGGATGAAGGGCGCGAGGTACGTGTCGAAGTTGCTGAAAGCCTGTGCGCCTGCAGCTTCGCCCTGAAGCGTGTAAAAGAAGTTGACGACCTGCCCGAGAGCCGTCCTGAAATGTTTCGCGGGTTTGCTTTCGATTTTTCCTGAAACTCCGCCGAACCCTGAGAGGAGGAGCTCCCTGATGTCCCATCCGACGCAGTACGCTCCTAGGACGCCGAGGTCGTGGATGTGCATGTCGCCCGAATAGTGGGCGTCCGCAATATTGGGCGGGTAGATTCTGCTTGCCCAATACTTTTCTATAACCTTGGTCGACAAGTAGTTGTTCAAGCCCTGTAGGGAATAGCTCATGTTCGAGTTTTCCCGCACGTACCAGTCTTCAACGTCTACGTACTGTTCCACGAGGTCCGAGGAGCTCAGGAACGCCGCGAGCTCCCTGATGTCCTGATGCTGCTTCCGGTACAGGATGTACGCCTTCGCCGTTCTGGCGTGCCCGTTCTCTATCAGGACCTTCTCGACTATGTCCTGTATCTCCTCAACTGTCGGAACCCCTTCGTCTCCGAACCGTTGCCTCAGAATTTCGATTACCTGTTCAGTCATGCGTTTGGCTTCTTCTTTGTCCCTTCCGCCGACTGCGCTTGCCGCCTTCCATATGGCGGTGGTTATGCGGTTGCCGTCGAACTCTTCGAGCCTGCCGTCCCGCTTCCTGACGTATTTCAACTTCTTTACTCTCCTAAAGATGACTGCTGATGATTTTTGTGATTGAATTTACTATCCTACAATTAGCCACTCAAAAAACATGTTGTATAAAGATTTAAATGTATTTGTTTAGAAAATTTGATAAGCAGAAAACTAAAAAAAATCAGTGAAATTAAAAACAAAGCATTTTTCAGGCGTTTTCAGGACTCCTTTTTAGGTAACCACTTTCCATGTCAAAACCATCATTTCGACACCAATGTTTCAATAAAGCATGAAGCCTATTTTCACAGAATAAACCTATTCACAAAATTCAATAAATCAATGACAGGTTCAGTGACGAAAAAACAAAAAAGAAAAGAAGGCCTCAACCGAATGACAAAAAGTTCGAAAATTCTGAGCGTCACCACAACAGCGTTATCAACGTGATTCCTAGCAGCCCAAGCATGATGGCGATTGCTATGAAGAAGATGACGGCCAGCATCGAAATGGCGAAGGCTTTCAGCCAGCCGCAATCAAAGAAGTGCTTGACCAGCGCGAGCCAGACGATCAGCCGAATAAGGGAAGACAATAGCCAAAGAAATAGAGTCTCAAAGAAAAGAAAAGGGGTCAACAAAGCCAGAAGGTCCACGAGAAACAGGTCAAAAAATACGCCTATCAGCGTCCCGACCACGATTATCGCAACAGCGTCGGAGAACTTGGCTTTTCCTTTTCCAGCAAGAGCTCTGCCAGCCAGCCACAAGACAGGCGACAGAATGATGATGTTCACAAGAACGTGAACGACCAATGTGTAAAGGTCAAAACTCAACATCGAATCTCGCCATTTACAATATAGGATAATGCGGCTTTTAAATCGTTACGTTAATCAATATCCGACTTTAAATCGTTAATATAGTAGATAATTTGTTTAGCTTGGGAGAACTCAAAGGGGAATTGTCGAAGAACTGATGCCTTTAGTAGTTTATGTGTGAACAGAAATGGTCCAGAATCGCGGCGTTACGAAAACTGATGCTTAGATTCGCATGAAGATTTTTATGGCGCTGAAAATTGTTGTGAAGAAGCCTAGCTGAAGCGCGTACACGTTCATGGTTGGGTAGAGAAGGAATGCCGAGATTCCTCCGATCGCCATTAAGCCAACTCCTTGCGCAATGGCTTTTATTCCGTTGCCTTGAGGGTTGTAGTCGATCATTTTTCCGCATTTGGTGCAGTGAACGTGGCGCATGGAATGTTCAGAATCATAACCTGAAACCGTCAATTGGTTTCCGAATAAGGTTGTTCTGCAACGAGGACAAGATATTTGTGCTGCCATTTCTGTTCACAAGTAGAAGAGCCCATTTTTTTGGCATATGCTTGGGCGTGTAACACTTGTTCGTGCAGGCTGTTTGTAACATCTGTTCGAACATTTATTAAGCTGGAAAGCGTTGAAAGTAGTGTGGGATGAAGGTTGGCTGAAGAAAAGGTTGTCACGGAGCTCCTGGGCTTCGGCTTAGCGAAGGATGAGGCAGAAGCCTATTTTCTGCTTCTCAGGGCAGGTCCTTCTCCAGCAAGGATTGTGGCGCGGAGGTTAAGGGTCAACAGAATGAGGGCTTACCGGACACTCCAATCTTTGCAGGAGAAGGGATTGGTGGAGGTTACGGCTGAGAGACCCGTGAAATTTGTGGCTGTTTCCCTGACGGAGGCGCTGGATCGGCGTATAGAGGATGCGAGGACGAGGGTTTCGGGCTTGGAGAAGAGCAAAAACGAGATTATGGAGCTTTGGACGAAGTTGCACAGCGTCGAGGTCATGGTGGAGGCGCCCAAGTTCCGTATTCTCCAGGGTCGGGAGCAGACGAACGATTTGTTGTATCAGATGTGTGAACGGGCTGAGGCTGAAGTACGGTTCATCACCACAAGCAATGGTTTGATTCGTCTTTCGTATGCGGGCGTTGATGACAAGCTGGAGGATTTGCACCGTGAGGGGGTGAAGATGTCTATATTGACGCAGATAGGCGAGCCTGTGCCTAAGGCGTTGGAGAATTACCTGAGTTTTGCTGACGTTCGCCACATTATTCTACCCGCTGTCATGCGTTCCGTTATCGTTGATGAGAGTGAGGTCCTGACCACCTTCGCCATGGACGACTCGATGAGCATGACCACTCAGGAGGACACGGGGCTTTGGACTAACGCTTCCAACTATGTTAAGGCTATGAAGTCATATTTCGACGCATTGTGGAAGGACGGCGTTCCAGCCCAAGAAGTCCTGCAAAGGTTCACTGTTCAGCAGATGTATGCTGAGAGTTTGGAGATTGCGAAGAAAGCTCTGGAAGTGGCAGGTTGGGTCATTGAGGTTCCTGGGAAAGTGGTCGGCGAGTCAGGCGTTGACCATTCTTTCAGTTTGGTGGCACGGCGTCCAGATCAGCCTGTTAATCCCCTCGTTCTCGACTTGCTGGTTGAAGGGGTGGCTTTGCCCTTTTTGTTAACGTTGAACGTTAAATCCATGGACGTGAAACATTCGGTTTACTTGCTGGCAACCTACAGGCATTTGGAGAATGAAGAGTTAAAATTGGCTGAATTATACGGCGTCAAGCCGATATTTGCTGGTGATGCTAAGCAGTTGGCTGCTGAAATATTGGATGAAGCAAAAAACCAACAAAAATCTAATACGTAATCGTCAAATGAACATTGATGGCTTCATTACAAATACATGGATGCATAACATAGAAAATTTTATTATCTATTACATGCATAATATTAGTTACATTTCAAACATTTTCGAACCACGTGTATATCCCCTATTGGAGGAATAAAGGATAATAATAATCTCTCGAAGAGGGAGGAGGCAGCAGTTTTGAGGGAACAGGTTGTTTCTTCAGGCATTCCGTCGTTAGACAAAATCATTGAAGGCGGATTCAACGAAGGAGACACCATTCTTGTAGCTGGGCATCCTGGTTCTGGAAAGAGCACTTTGGGGACTCAGTTCATTTATAATGGTGCAACACAGTTCAATCAGGTCGGCATATACGCTTCCTTTGTTGAGTCTGCGAATAAACTGAGACGTAACATGCTCAGTTTCAACTGGAACCTTGCTGAATTAGAGAAAGAACGTAAGATCAGCGTACTCGACATGATTCAAACGGTCAGCCAGAAGGGCATTGAAGTTAACCTTGACGCCATTATGACTGCTTTGAGAGACTTGGGTGCAAAGCGTCTTGTGATAGACAGTCTTTCAGCGATGATGTCGTACATCGAAACAAAAGCTGAGGCTCGAAGTTTCGTAGCCATCATGAATAAATTCCTTGAAGAAGCGAAGTGTACAACCTTCTACTTGTTAGAGGTACCGTGGGGCAGTCGTACCATAGGTTTAGGCTTTGAAGAGTTCATGACAGATGGATTAATAATTCTGGAATCCAACCTTGAACAGTTTAAGGTTAGGAGGAGACTCTACATTCCGAAGATGCGCGGTGTAAATCATGCTTTAGACTGTTACGACTTCAACATTATGCCTGAAGGAATAAGAGTGTCCCCCATACCTACCATTGATCCATAAAGGTGAATCATTTGAGGAAGGAATCGTGAAAAAAAAGGGTTCCGTTAAGCCAACTCATCTGGTGAGAAAGAGGAATTTCGAAACTGTCTTGCTTGATGCCATAGATGAAGGCTTGGTGGAACTCGGCGAAAGCATCAAAACCACAATTTATTTTCACCTAGAGAAAAATTACTATCTTAAGAGAAACCTTATCCCCCAAAATCTGGACGGATTCTCTGTATCGATGCAGAAAATCTTTGGCAGCGGCGAGTCAGTCATTGAGAATCTGATTATGAGAAAGCTTTGTGAGAGTCTCAACGTCAGTTACAGAGGCGTTGAAGGTAGAGGATTTCAAGCTGCAGTTGAAGAAATTAGAACGAGAGCTCCCGTTTTAATGGTAAAAATCGCTGGCTATGTCAAAGCTTGAGGAAAAGCTAAAAAACGTTCCCCCTAAGTCGATTGTGACACTTGGCGGCCATGTTTGAGTGGAACCAGATGCAACTAATGGCTGGCTTCCTCAAGAGTTAGCGAAACGAAAAAGGAATATTCGTCTCTTAGAACAGGCAAAGATAATTTATTTTACGCATGTCAACTCTTCTCAAGCTAGCTATGGGCTGCCGTAGTCGCGTTCTTCACGCTTTTTTGGTTGAATGTCGGGCAAAGCTTTTATTTTGTATGCGAGAATAGGTTGTATGCTTCGAGGGTTAAGAGGGTTCGCCCAGTTCATTTCGGCGGAAAGAGGATTCATGCTTTTCATGATATCCATGGGGTCCACTTTCCTGATAAGCGAGAACCTTTCTTGGCTTCAGGCGGGCTACCTCGGGTTCATCGTTTTCTGCGGCTGGAGTGGAGTGGACGCCATAAACAACATTTACGACGCGGACTTGGACGAGAAATCGGACCCTCTCAGGGCAGAATACACGAAGAAGCTCGGAACACTGGGATTGTTCGTCTCCCTTCTCTTTTTAGCAATAGCTGTCAGTTTGGGCGTAGCTACGCAGATTCCGTTGTTGACTATTTTTATTGTAGTGGGCAGCCTTGCGGGAGTCCTATATTCGGTTCCGCCCTTTCGGCTCAGGCAGACGGTTCTCAAACCGTTAGTGAACTTCTCCGTCGGCTCAGTGCCCGTCTTGATAGTTGCCTCGTTTTTCAGCGTTTTCTCCGCTCAAGTGTGGCCTCTCGTGTTACTCATAGGCATAACGACCGCAGTCAACAGCCTTTGGGAAGACCTAGCAGACTACACCTCGGATTTCAATAACGACGCGAGGACGTTCCTTGTTGTGCTGGGGTTGAGACGCGGGTTCTTCACGACCATTGTTCTGGGCTACTGCCTCGTCCCCCTCATGCTCCTCATCGGCGTAATGTTCAACCTAAGCCTGCTCTACTACGCCATCTTTTCCTTGCTTGTGGCATTCATGTCCCTCCGTCTCGTCCAATACCGAACCATACTTCTCGGAAAAGAAGGCGACAACACCGAACAAACACTGAAGCTGGGCAAAATTTTGGCTAAAGACTTCGTGGTCTTGGCCATAGTGCAAACGACGAACATAATGCTGAGCGGGTTCCTGAAATACCACGCTGGCTTCATGTTCTAAAGGCGAATGTCCGCAAACCTCTCCGCAAGCAACAATCCAGAAAGAACTCTAGGGCTCCAATTTAGAATTGTTGTCAGATAATCAGGTTAAGTTTAGCTTCATGGTTCTCAAAAATTCTAGGCGTGCTTCGCATGTTGCTGATTAACTGATTGCGAAGAGGTGGAAACTTTAACGTCACTAGATGAACTGGTGCCTGGCTTCTCCTCGTTTTTTACGAAGAGATTTAAACAGTTGGTATCTTGATAGACGGGGCCAACCAGTCTTAGCATATTCTATCTTATCCGGGTTTCGTTTGAGCCATTGCATCATGTGAAAAAAACTCTTTGCCCTCTTCATTTCCCTTTCGTTGAGAGGTTCATAACCCAAATTCCTTATTTCATCAAGGTATGCAATCTCTGCAAGGCGTTGTGGTTCTTTGGTAACTTTCACTCTTCGAACTCTGTCTTCCCCATACTTTCTTTTTAAATCTTTAGCTGACTCGTCAAAGATGTATCCTTGACATATATGGATTGGTTCTCCGTCCTTGATCTTGAGCTTCTCCACTAGTTGGAATACGATACGCGAAGATTGCTTCAGATACTCTTTTCTGCGAAATCTGCCAGATTGGAAATACTTGACATCCAAGACATCGTATCTAAACTCGTGCGTCTCATTACGAAAGGCACATATAACAGCTCCAAAAAGAAGGTCGCCGGTGCCTGCGTCATCTATAGTAATCGTCATCCAAAGTAACCTTCTTCTACCTCGTATTTTTCCCCCATATTAAAATAATATGGTTTTGATTTTCCCCTTTTTCAGAAAAAAGGTTGTTCTCTGCGGAGAAAATGGATCACGCAAGCTCCAAACCTATGATTTAGAACCATCCTACGCCTTTGGTAAGCAAACGGGCGCGAATGCAAAATGAAAAACAGAAGAAACGTCGTTCCATACGTTGATACCGGGCTGGTTCGAAAGGCTAAAGATTAGGGTTTAATCTGAGTAAAACGTTTTCAAATTTAATGAAATAATATTACTAGCGCATTTTTCAGTTTTTAAATAAACAACACGGGAACAAGCTTGGCTTTTGGTAGCCCATGAGAGAAACGGACTCGTCGGAAGAGTCAAAAATCCTTTACGTTCTTCATCAACAACACTCAATCTTTTTGTAAACTGCGATGCTCAATCTGTGATTATTTTTGTGTCAATTCTTCGAGCATTTCCTTTGCCCTGACTATTCTCATGTTTCCGTACCTTCTCAAGTCCAGTAAGTGATGGTTTCCTGAGACAATGAAGTCTGCTACAGACTCATCCGCACACTCAATCACGCGATTGTCCTCAGGATCTTCTAGTATAACGTTCATTGACCGCTTTGGTTCAACCGTCCTGAGCACAAGAACGTAGTAGTCGCAGATCTCGTCTATCTCGCTTTGTTCCAGTCTAAACTTTGGGTACTCAAGCGCTCTTCTCAGTTCGGTCAGAAGTTGCGGCGACGTGTAAGCTTCGATTACGCCTTCCTCTGCAAATTCCAGCAGTCTGGACTCGGCTCCCCTCCAGAACCAAGCTGAAATGAGCACGTTCGTGTCAAAAACGGCTTTGATCTTCTTCAATGGTTTCTTCTCGCTGAAGAAACTGCTTCAGTGACTTCTTCTCTTGTGACGCCGAGTTCCTTCGTTTTCTTTCTCACCGGCTCTGACAGGATGCTGAGTATGTTTTCCCCGTTTTCGACCTTCCTTATGACGAGCAGGTCCCTTCTGGCGAAAGCAACGAGTCTGTCTCCCTCCTTCAGGTTCAACCTTTCCCTGACTGATTTAGGTATAACAACTTGGCCCTTCGAACTTAGCCTCAATAACTCGGTCATGTGCATCAAAGTAAGGTTGGTCTTACCACAATATAAGCGTTCCCATCAACAACACAATGAAACATGCAACAGAGAGTCGTCTATTTTTTAGTAGCCTAGGAGAGATTCGGACTCGTCGATTTAAATTATCAGAGGTAAAAAGCCCCACTGTACCGATTTGCGTTTATCGGAGCCTCGTTGATTTTTAGAATCCTAGCCTACGGGATTTCGGCTTCACGTCTTCGTTAAATTCTTTAGCCAGCTGTTCAAGTATGGTTCTCTGTTGAGATGTGAGTCGGTTAGGAACCGAGACGTCAATCATTATCTGCATGTCGCCTCTGCCGTATCTTCTGAACCTTGGCATACCTTTGCCCTTGAGTCTTATGATCTCGCCCGGCTGCGTTCCCGGCTGGATTTTTAGTTTCGTGTTTCCTTCAAGAGTGGGTACTGCAACTTCGGTGCCTAATGCTGCTTGAGGGAAGCTGATCGTGAGATTATAGAGAAGGTCATCTTCGTCTC
>CAZRIK010000065.1:0-10744 GCA_964600125.1 uncultured Candidatus Bathyarchaeia archaeon | reverse complement strand
TTTATCTCGCCCGAAAGAATCTTTAGGGCGGTTGATTTTCCGATTCCGTTCTTGCCGACCAGCCCCAGCACACTTCCTGACTGGGGAACTGGGATGCGGAAAAGCTTGAAGGCGTTCTGTCCGAACCTGTGGCTGCAGTCTTTTTGTAGCTCGTCGGGAACGTTGACGATTGATATTGCCTTGTACGGGCATTTTTTTATGCAGATTCCGCATCCGACGCAGAGGACTTCGGAAATTACGGGTTTGCCTGCTTCGAACCTTACGGCTTCAACGTTGCTTCTCACCTGCGGACAAAACCGATGGCACTCTCTACTGCAACGTTTCGGCTTACACCTCGACAAGTCGATAACTGCTATTCTGAACGTAATTCGCCTCTGGGGACTCTCGTAGAATGATGGACGCGCACTAATAAATTTGTTCAGTTTTTCGAACGGGAGAACAGATAAATAATGGTGAAATGTTAGGGTTTCATGGGATGATGTGTGGCGACGGCGTGGAGCTCCAGCTGTGACACGTAGTTCCTTCACTGACCACCCATTAACTCCATTCGTGACTGAAAAGATTCTGGATTCATGAAGAACCTTGAACTTCAGAAACGTTTGTCAAACTTTCAAACATTCATTTTAAGCAGAAACAAGTTGAACATTATAACTCGAAAATGCTTTAACGAACCACATAGTTCGATGTAAGTGATGGTCATGGTCATCAGCGATTTTAATCTACTCGTCTCAACTCCGAGAACGCTGGAGAACGACGCGTGTTCGGAAATATGGTTTCTGCTGAACGAGGTTGGCGACCATGAGCCAGTCGTGGAAAGAACGGGCATCACGGGGTTGGTTGCTACCAAGACCATGCTTGACCCGTTAACGGCTGTTAGGGAACTCAGAAAGATGCTGAAGAACCGACCAGAAGAATTTCGGTACACGCTTCGGGTTGTCCCCGTCGAGGCTGTGGTTTCAACAAAGCTCGAGGATATTAAAAAAGCAAGCCTTGATCTTTCCGCACGCATCGGAAAAGACGAAACGTTCAGAGTCACCGTCGAGAAAAGGCACACGACCCTTTCCTCCAAAGAAATTGTTAAGGCGGTTGCGGAAGGAATAGACAGGAAAGTGGATTTGCTTAAGCCGAACAAGATTGTTTTGGTCGAAGTTTTGGGTGGATTAACAGGCGTCTCCGTCATCGAACCTGACGGCATACTTTCGGTTGTGAAAGAGAAGAGCCAGTTAAACCTGCGTGGCTAAGAGGGCAGCACGTTCAATCAGAAGGCTCAATACTGCCTGTTCTTCCGAATTTCTTTTTGCTGCCCCAATTTCTTCATTTTTTATGTTAAAGGCGGACTTAATTTTGGGAATTTTCTTTTCTGTCAGTTCAAATATTTCGTCGCATCGTTCGCCTTTCAGCAGATTCGAGACCTTGTCCATGGCTTCGGTTGCCTTCTCATGCGTTTCAGATATGACTAGAACAGCCACTTCTCGGGAATCAGATTTGATGCCTAACAGCTGTATGGCTTTGCTGATTTGGTGTTGACCCGAAGCGTAAAGCAAGACTTCAACCGCAAGGTCCTTCGAAATGTTTCTCTTTGAATCAAAGGCTTTCAACGCGTTCAACGTTGCGAAGAAGAGATGATCGAAACCCGCGACAAGGCTTGGGTCGAACAGCTGGATGCAGCAATCGTTTATTTGCGTCTTGACATTTTCAATGAGTTTCTGTGTGTCCGCGAGTTTTACGTTTTTGAAGCCTTCGAGAACCATGTGTCTTCCGTTAATTTCTGCTTTTCTCATCCCTTTTTTTCCTTTGAGGCTTCGGTGATGAAGCGGTCGATTAAACGTCTGTCCATTCCGCCGTCTGCAAGTCTGTTCTTCGCTTTTTCTATCGGGATTCCTTCTTTTCCGCAGTCTCTCAATAGACTTCTAATGGTTTCTTTGCGTTCCCACGGGAAAACAATCCAGCTTCTGGTCTTTGTGTCGTAGTAGTCTGGTTCGATGACGCTCCACGGCTTAAAGAAAATCACCGCGGTCTTCACGCTTTTTGCTCCGTTAATGAGAAGGTGGTCTTTCACTAGACGGAGGCTTTTACCAGTGTCAGCCACGTCGTCAAACAACATGACGTCTTTGCCTTCAACCGACAATGAAACAGGCTGAGTAATGAACGGTTCATCTGACGGTTTGGCTATTCCCACGTAGAACTCGACAGCCACGTTCGCAAGCTTCGTGTTGCCGAGTAAGTCTGACATTACTCTGGCTGGTGGCCATCCTCCGCGCGAGATGCCCACGATGATGTCTGGGTGGAAGCCGTCCTTCCGTATCTTCTCAGCAAGGTTCAACAGCATTTCGTATATTTCGTCCCACGATGGGACCTCAAAAGCGATGTCTAGGCTCATTCCTCATTCCTCAAGGTCACCAATTAAAACAACCTTTGTGGTCTTAAACTTTATCGTGGATTTGTCAGAAAAAAACGAAAAAAGGATCCAAATGCGCAACTATGGCAGCTGCTGAAGTGCCTTGAGCCTTTTTACCATGTTCGGATGCGTCGAGAAGAGCTCAGCAAACGTGTCCGCCGAGGTCACTCTTCGGTTCATGTATTTTGCCACAAGGTCTTGGTCGCTTCTCCAAATGTTCGTCTGGTAAATTTCCCTAAGGTCCCTCGCCGCATTGTCTGGGTCAGAAATGAAGAGCGTCTTGAGGGAACTCATATTGTTCGTGTTGCGGTTTTGCCTACGAGTCCTTTCGGTCCACTCCGTTATCTTGACGAGTCCTTCAGAAAGTTTTCTCGACCCATCGTCAACCACGTTTGAGCTGTGCCTGTCAGCGTAAAACTCTCTCAAACGACTGAGGTAAAGCGTGAAAAAGGTTAACACCCAGTAGAGCAGAATGCTCAACAATCCGATTAGCACCAGAGAGTTGCCTCCGTCCCTTTCGCTTCTTCGGCTGTACGCCGACGACCACATCAACGAGAATCCGAGGTAGTAGAAGATGGCTGGAAGAATCGACACGAACATCATCACCTGAACATCGCGGTGCTTCAGGTGCCCAAGCTCATGACCTACAACAGCCTCAATCTCCTCATTCTCCAGCGTGTTTAGCAGCCCGCTTGTTACGGCAACGCGGGTTCCAGACAGCGGAGAACCATAGGCAAAGGCGTTCGGGATAGGGATTTTAGCGATTACGAGCGTCGGAGGTTTAATGTTGCTTTTTTGGCTCAGCCTGTCAACCATGTTGTAAAGGTCAGGTTCTTCGACCCTTGACACCTTCCTAACCCTGTACATGGCATCGATCAAATATGGCGCAATCAGCCATTGAAGAACGTTGATGAAAACAATCATTAACGCAAGCGAGTAAAGGTTCAACGCGTCGAACAACGACAAGATGATGGTGAGGAATAACGTTGAAAGCCCAATGATGGCAGCAACCGTCCCAACCATCGAAACCTGCAATTTCGCGGTGCTCATCTAATCACCAAAAACTACTACAAACCCAAAGCTCAGATATAATTGTTACTCTGAAACCGTTTTCGAGAAGCAGCTTTGACAGAGATGCTGAATAAATCATGCGGATTCGAAAAACTGATTGCCAAATAAACAACCTTCAGTTGTCACTATTTCTTCGTCACTCGGAAAAGTCCGCCTTTTTTCTCGACCTTGAATTCGACGCCTAGAATGATTGATGCAAGCCACAGATTCGATTCAACGTGTTCCGTGACCATGCGAGTAAGGTACTCCGATTCGCCCTTCGCCAAAGCCACAAACGGAACAAGCATGTCAGCAAGGTGAACATCGACGGTTGCTTTTGCCCCTATTTCTGTAAGCAGGTTCCCAACAGCCTCTTGCGCCACAGCCTCGCTTGTTTTTCGCAGTTCCCCTATCGCATCGCCGCCTAGCAACACCCCAGCGTCAGTCTTGCACCACAGGACCAAAGAGCTCCCCTTCTGCAGAGGATTCGAAAAGTCGTTAACCACCTCAATTCTGGGCCAAAGGTTTTGAGATGACAAAAGCCTTTCCGCCTCTTTCGCTTGGCGTTCAGCAACTTGTCTTTCGGCAAGGAAAGTGCAGGTCGATACGCCTTCTACTGAAGTGATTTTTCCAAACTCAACACGCTTTATTGGCGATACCTCTCTGCATGGCTGAACCTTTAACCTGACTTCGCCCATGCCTCTTGGGTAATAGCCATACTTGTTGACATCGATTGACGCTTTCACGCCCATCTTTTCCAGCAATGGCAGCAGAATGAACCGAAGATAGTTTATCGTAGGCGAATGGCTGACGTCGGTTCCTCCCTTAGTGATCAGCAGGTCCACAGGCTGCGAAGCAAACATGCACATCGGCAAAACCGTCAGAATCAGCATCGGAATGCAGCCAGCTGTCCCAATTTCAGCTGTCACTTGTCCGCCCCGTATCTTTTTTGGCTCAAACCACAGTTCTTGGGAACCCAAAGAAGCGCCCTTTACGGTTGCGTCGCAAATCCTAGCTGCGGTAAGCACAGCTTCCAAGTGCTGGGGTCTCAGCCCCGGCTCGCTTCGTCTCTTCCGAACGTTAAAAATGTGCAGCGGCTCACCCGTTATTCCCGCAAGGGCGACGGAAAGCCGAAGGATGGTTCCGCTTCCGCTTTTTTGGCTTCCATCGATTTCTATCATTGTAATCGCCCTTAGAATATCAATGGCTCTCTCTTTTATTAAAATTGAGAAATTGGTTACTTCAACGTAGCTTTATGCTTAGCTTTTTTAATCAAGAAACAAAGACGAAGTTGGGACGAACTCTATGAACGCAAGCAGGCGCCTATTTCGCATTAAACAGTTCGTTGCATCTGGAATTGACTGTTTCACAAATTTTTTTGTGGAGAGCTTCGCCTGTCAGTTTTGTTTCGCGGATAACTTTCAGTTTCTTTGCCAGTTCAACGTCGCCGAGAGAAGCGACCCACGTTTCAAAGTCTCCTCTTTCAGTATGGAATTCGACTATTTTAGCATCCACTGCCTTAAGTTTCTCGCAGAAATCAGTGAGGCTGTCTGACGTTACTCCTGTTGGTTGGTCGATTCCCTTATAGAAGTGGAAAGCCTTTTCCCGTGAGGTTTTGCCTAACACTTTTTTGGCAAGTTTCTCATCAGTTTTAGGAAATCCGATTGCTTCTCTGCCTGAAGATGTCAGGGCATATTCGTGCAATTGCACCTTCGTAATATATCCCTCTTTAATAAGTCCCCTCAGATGCATGTTTGCTGCGCGTGGTTTTAGCCCCAATTTTTCAATGATCTGTTTGTAATGAACTGGTTTCTCGTTAACTCGCAATAACTCCAGAATCTTAACTTTTGTTTCAGTCATTTTCACCATTTTTGGTTTTCCCCCACTTTACTAATTAAGGTTTTATTAATTATGAAGTATTAATGCAGCTATTAAAATTAATTGGTTCTGTGACTCGAAAAAAGGTTGATGAGAATTAGCAAAAATACCTCATTGTAAATGATTGACGAAAGTGAACACGAAACAATTTACCTTTTTTATAACGTAGAACTTAGCTGTACATGCTTAGGACTTTTCTGATTCCGTTGACGGTAACGTGGAACCTTTCTGACCCTTCTCTGAAAGTTTTTTGCACATAATCGGTGTTGGACAGCTTGTCAAGTTGCGTTCTCACCCTTTGAGGCTCCATGACCGTCCAGCGGGCTATCTCGTCCAGCGTCAACGATCTCTCAGAGCTTATGGCGCCAACATTGTGGAGTAAACATAGAAAGTAAATCTCATCCGGCATCGAATAGCCCCTTAAACCCATTCAGCGTCACCCTTTACAAGCTCGTTCATACACTTTGGTTACTTTTTTGGCAACAGATTCCCAGCTATACACTTCATCAACCTTCTTTTTAGCGTTTTGGGTCAACCATCTAGAGTATCCGTTGTCCGACAGAACCTTACTTACGCACCAAGCTACGGATTCAGGGTTCTCTTTGTAGGCAAGCATTCCAGTTCGGTCGTGCTCAATGATTTCGGACAACCCGCCCACGTTTGAGGCGACAATCGGTATGCCAGCTGCCATGCCTTCCAAGGCGACTATCCCGAAGGGTTCATAGATTGACGGAATCACCAATGCGTCCCCGCTTTTTAACAGCTCCACACGTTCAGAATCCGAGATGAAGCCGAGGAACCGTATTTTGTCGCCGTGCCCCGTTGACACTGCCATGTCTTCCAAGTGGCTTCGGGACCATCCGTCTCCAGACACGAGGAATTTGGCTCCACCGTGTTGCCTAACGATTCGGGGAACTGCCCTTATCAGGTGTTCAACGCCTTTTTGTGGAACCAGTCTTCCGATGTAGAGGACAAGTTTGTCGTTTGGTCCAATTCCGTAGCGTCGTCTCACAGCCCCTTTGTCCACGTTTCTGCTGTATTCAGACGCGTCAATCGCGTTCGGTATGACGTTCATTTTCTCAGAGGGCAGATGGAAATGGTCGCTGATTTCTGTCTTCATCGAGTTGCTGCAAAGTATCACCAACTTTGCTTCGAACATCATCCACCATTCTAAGCCGTCAATCATGTACGAGTCGGGGCTGCGGAGTTCCTGCACGCGCCCAAGTTCGGTGCTGTGAACGGTGCAGACGAAAGGCTTGTTCAGGAAGTCTTTTGTGGCTATGCCAGCTGAGGTTGTTAACCAATCGTGAGTGTGAATGACGTCAAAATTTTCTTGGCGGCTTAGCGATGCGACCTTTTTTTCCATAAAATGGTTGAAAATGAAGGTCCAAGTGATGAAGTTGGGGTGCCCAAGCTCAATTTTTATGCGGTGAACCTTTACGCCTTCTCCGTCCTCAAATTCGGGGGCTCCTGGAAATTCTAACGTTACCACGTGGACTTCGTGACCCAGTTTAACCAGAGCCTTTGTTAAGCCATAACAGTGCCGAGCTATGCCGCCTACGATTCTTGGAGGGAACTCCCATGTTAACATGCATACCTTCATTCTGGTTTAGCCACGTCTTAAGTTGTGAGTATTAATGTAAATAGTTTATTGCCTTTTTTTCATTTTTCTTGGAATCATTGTATATCTGACATCTTCGGTAATAAAAGTGCGCTCAAGTCCTTCGAGATTTCTTTCACGCGACCGTCCGTAAGGTACGTGTAAACTTCTTTGTGTGCATCGGCTCGTTTCTCCCAGTCCCATATTTTCTCCGCAGATTCTCTGCAGTTTTGGGCAATTTCTTCTGGTTTTCTGTTTTTGTAGGCTCCCTTCTGGAACTGGATTATCTTCTCAGCGGTTTCCCTAACGTTGTTGGGGTTTATCCATAAGCCATTGAATCCGTCAACGACCTTTTCTCGGAGCCCACCCAAGCCGACCGCTGGAACCACTCCGCAAGACATGGATTCGAGGTCAACTTGCCCTTGGGGCTCGTACCTTGATGGAACAAGCGTCAGGCTCCACGAGTTGATTACCTTAATCTTTTGTTCCCCAGTGTAGAAGGTGTTGTCAACAAGCACAAGGTCGTTGAGACCAGCCTCCCTTATCCTGTCCATGAAACTCAAATAGTAGGGGTTTTGTGGCTCAGTCTTGGTTACAACGTGGAATCTGGTTTCAGGGATTTTCTTGACAAGGATGGCTGCTAGGTCTGGTATTATGTCTATGCCCTTGACTGGGGTGCATCTTCCGATGAAGCCTATTGTGAACCCCTTCTTCTCAACGTCGGGCATGGGTCTGAACTCGCTTGTGTCCACGCCGTGGTATATTGCGAAAACTCTGTCCTTGACCTCTCCGAACCTCATTCCGTGAGCTCTTAAACCGAGAAGATACTCTTTCCTGTGTATCTTGCTGACAGTGAACAGGGCTGAATTGGGCAGCCTTTGGAGAATCTTGAATGTTAGCGGGAACTCGAGGTCGCGAATCAGGCGGAGTCCCTGATAAAACGAACCGCCATAATCGCCCTTCGTCATCAATTCAAAGTCTGAAAGGTCCAGCTTTTCCGTGGTTCCGTTTATGTTGTTGTGTTGGATTCCGCCGATTCTTCCAGGCTCAGTCGAGTGTATGAAGATGGCTTGAACGAGGTTCGGATGAAGTAGCGCGTTCAACCCGCTTCTAACGAACGACATCCAGTCGTTAGGAGCGAAAAGGTCCGCTTCCGTCATCCTAAACGGGGACGGAACGACCCCGAAATTCGTGAAGTACCTGGAAACCACGAATATTTCCGTAGGCGTCAAGTAATCGACGTTGATGCCATATCGGCGGAGTATGTCGTATGTCCAAGCGTAGGCTACGTCGAGGTCCACGTCCGTTGACGGTCGCCTTATGATTACGCCCTTGAAGTCTTCTCTAATTGGGAGTTCGGGGCTGAAACGCATCGAAAAGGTCTTTACATCGAAGCCTCTTTTGACGAGTTTAGGGTAAAGGTAATTGTGAAACGTGGATAAACCACCCACAGCTCCAACTCCAGCCTCGTAGGAGTCAACTCTCAACTTGATTGTCATACAGTTTTCAGCTCTTTCCATGGCGATTCGTAAAGAACATAAGACGATTAGTTTACATGATTAATTATAATACAATATTTAGACTTTGTGAAATATCGGTTCTGAAATTTATATAGAGCTGATGTGTCAAGAGCATCGAGAGGCTTGAAATGACTCACGCAGTGATTAGAAATAAATAGCATAATCACGAAAAAGATGAGTAGGGGCTGCTTTGGTTGACGGACGTCGTGTTTGTGTTCGAGGTTCACCAGCCATTCCGTTTGAGAGGAAACTTCTTCTGGGACAACAAACTTTTCAAGCGCCTCACAAAGGAAGAGCTCTTCCAACATTATTTCGACGAAAAGGTTAACCGAGAAATCTTCGAAAGAACGTGCGCCAAATGCTACTTCCCCTCGAACAGGATACTCTTGGACCTGATTGACCAATACAAAGGCGAAAAAAAACAAGTCAAGGTCGCATTCAGCCTTTCAGGAACATTTTTAGAGTACTGCGAAATGTTCAACAAGGACCTGCTGGAAACTTTCAAGCAGCTCGCTAAAACGGGCTGCGCGGAATTTGTTGGACAAACATACTATCATTCCCTCGCAAGCCTTTATCCTGAAAGGGACGAATTCGTTGACCAAGTTCAAATGCATCAGCAGACAATTCGAAGCCTGTTAGAAGTCAAGCCGAAAGTCTTTGAGAATACTGAACTTCTATACAACAACATCATTGCGAATACTGTGCAAAAAATGGGCTTCAAAGGCATCTTCACGGAGGGCGCTGAAAGAATCCTGCGCGGGAAATCCCCAAATTTTCTGTATAGACCCATCGGCTGCGACAAGATTAGGGTGCTGCTTCGCAACTACAAATTGACAGACGACATCGGATTCAGGTTCTCGTCTAAAACATGGAACGAATGGCCTTTGACGGCGCCAAAATATGCAGGGTGGCTTGCGGAAACACCAGGCGACTACGTCTGCATTTTCCCCGATTACGAGACGTTCGGCGAACATCATTGGCCTGAAACGGGCATACACGAATTCCTTAGGCATCTGCCAGACGAAATTCTCAAGCACAAGCATCTGAGCATGGCGACTCCGTCTGACGTTCTTGAAAGGTATAAGCCCGTGGGCGAAATTGACGTTCCTGAACTTGGCGGAACGGTTTCGTGGGCTGACGTAAAAAGGGACGCAAGCGGCTGGCTGGGAAACACGATGCAGTGGGCTTACTACCTTTCAGTGAGAAGGCTTGAGCCTTTCGTCAGGGAGTCCGAAGACAACGAATTTCTTAAGCTGTGGCGGTACTTCCAAGTAAGCGACCACCTTTACTACATGTTCGCTGAAGGCGGCGGACCAGGCGAAGTGCACACTTACTTCAGTCCCTATCGGTCGGGCGTTGATGCTTATGTGACAGCGCAGTCAGCAGTGCTAGACTTCGAGAACAGGGTCAAAATTGACTCCGAAGTGGCGAACGAACCTTTCCTCTTTTACGAAGGAAAAGGCGAAAAACACTATAAAGGGCTGATGGCTTGGAGCCTAAAAGGATTTTTGAGAGCCATTCAAAAGGCAAGCCCAAAATCTCTGATGTATCATAACAGCAACAACGACTTCGAAAAATGGGCTCAAAATTCGCTTCGCGACGACGCATTAGCTGAAAGGTTCAGAAAAGTTAGGCTGTCCAAGATGGAAGGAGAAGAGCTAAGAAAAGCTTTAGCGGAAGCCTTAAAGTAAGAAGAAAAAATTAATTTTCGTCTGTCCCTAGGCTTTTTCGTAGAGTTTTGGCAGCGTTCTCTTTTCCCATGTCGACGAAGTATGGTCCAAGCCGCGGTCCTGAAGATGTGCCGAAAAGAACCATATACAAAGTTTTGAAGAACGTTTTCGGTTCAACGCCATTTTTTCTGGAAGTTTCGAAGATTGCGGCTTGTATTTTTTCAGGGTCGCTTGTGGACTGGAGGGTTTGCATGAGCTCTTCGATGGCTGTTTTTTCCTGCGAGCTTAACTCAATAATTGTTTCAGACATCTCTTTAAAGTCCTCTGCCCAGTTAAGGGCATACTGTATCCTTTTTAGCAGGTCAGGTTGAGGCGTCTCTTTGAGGATTCCGTAACTGTTGAGCTTCTCTGTGATAAAGGAGACTTCGGACCCTTGCGGGGCTACCTTGGCTAGGCTCACCAGCAGGTTGTATGGAACGTGGACGCTTGGGGCAGACGGCGTCTTCATGTACCAGCAGTACTTGAACAAACCTGTAAGCTTCGCCTTCTCCATTTGGTCCTGTATTTTTTTTCTTCCAAAGAATACGTCTTCGAGCTCGTCGAGTTCGTCCATGTAACGCGGGACGTC
>CAZRIK010000064.1:0-11612 GCA_964600125.1 uncultured Candidatus Bathyarchaeia archaeon | reverse complement strand
TTTAAACTAAATCACTCACTTTCGCAAACGGTTGGGAATTAGTTTACACTGATTTTATACATGGATGATGTTGTTGCCTATTTAACGACGACCAAAGAAAGAATATAAATGTTAAACTAAAAAACTAAATCACACAGTTAAGTAAATTTTAATCCAACTGACCAAAACCTGTCACACTTCTATTCCGAATTTTTCCTTTAATTCTTTTCTGCCTTTTTCTGTTGGGTGCCATTTGGTTCCTCTCCCGCCCGAGCCCTCCTGCCTCAGCCACCCGTCGATGCCGCCAGCCTTAATCCTCGCGGACTACGCCCTATAATATTTCGTCTAGGTCTGATTTGTTCAACAATAGGTTTTTTTGTTTGACCAACAAACGCTTAAGCTGAAATGACCCGTCTGATTTGTGTAACATCGGTTTTAAAATTTTGTCTAACAATTCGCAGCCATAGACCTGTTCTGATTTGAGTGACAATAGAATTTTCCGTTTGAGTGACAATAGGCAACCACAAAGACGAGTCTGACTTGTTCAACAACCAAAAAACAATCATGAACAACAAACCGCAGCCAAAAAAACATTTTTTCCAATTTTGGTAAACTATCTAAAGACTTGTGGAAGATTTTTAGATATACGATTGAGATTACATGGATAAAAGTCGGAAAGAAGCAGACCCTTGACACCTTGATTAACGAAGAAGCCCTTTTATTCGCTAAATACCTTCGTGGCGAACGAAAAACATGGAAGCCAAGGATTGGGTTTCATGATTCGTGATTAGGCGGAGTTTGCGCCAATGGTTTAAATTTGGAATTGAAAAGATTTCTCAATCCCAAGACGATTTCTGTTTGCTCTGTGTAGATTGCTAATTCAGTGTGCGGACCAGTTAGACTAGATGAATTTAGATCCATTGAGCCAATTAGTGCCTTATCGTCAACTATTATCATCCTACCATGCATGTTTTCATCGGTGCAGATGTTTTCTTTGCCGATGTGAATACAAAGTTGTGTGAATGCTTCATGCACCTCGTCCCGAAAAGGCTGGTTTCTTGCTTCCGAAGGTTGATGAGTGATGATCCGAATTTTGACACCTTTACTTTCTAACTCCCTAAGCTTTGGGACGCATCTTGTTCCAACCCAGCCACAAATCAAGACTTCTCCAGTTGCCCTATCCAATAGTGCATCCACAAAATCCGAGATTTCTCTTATCAGAGAATCATTGACAACAAGTTTTGACTGAGGAATATTTGATGTCTCTTCGATGATTTTACCATTCAAGACACCTATGAATAGGCTATCTAGGAATCTTAGGCTATTGAGTTGAGCATTCTGCACTTGAAACTCAGATACTTCATTTAAAGGAATGAAATTCTTGCCTATTTTCTCATACAAAATTGGCATGCATCGTGCGTGACATGTACAACTTGAGTTGCTGGTATCTGAAACTATAACATTTAAATAAGCAGGCATTTCATCACGAGTGTTTTCTATTTTTTCATCGCAAATCTTATCGCGGTTATTATCAAATTCTTGTTTCAACTCTTTGACTTTCTTCCTAGTGCCCCTTTTCGAGATTTCACCAAGTTTGATATTGTCTAATAAGAAAGAATACTCGCCGTCAATGTAATATTCTCTAGTGTGTGTGGTCTCGCTTAAAATTATCCATTCTGCGCAACCGAAAAATCGAGTAAAATTATCGTCTGGAAGGAGGGAACTATCTATTTTTTTGAACACTTTAGAAGAAGACAAATCTATTCTATAAATTCGATCGCCTAAAAGCCTCGTTAGATCCATGCCAGCCATGCCTCGCAATCATTTGTCCTTTTTTGCCTTTAAAAGAGTTAGGGCTGTTGTGTTGTTTGTTTAGTTGATTGTTTGATTGTCTGTCTGACTGACTGTCTCTCTGTCTGTCCGTCCGTCCCGTGGTAGAGAGAGGGTTTGGGGATAAAATTTTAATTAAAACTTGCCGTATTTCCATGCTTCATCGTACATGGCGATGATGTTTTTCACTGATGTAACGGGCTGGATGTTGTGGCAGGAAGCTAGGATGTATCCTGTTTTGTCGCTGGCAAGCGCATCAATGCAGTGCCTGACCTCCTTACGCACCTCCTCCGGCGTCCCAAACGGCAGAACCCGCTGATTGTCCACACCCCCGTGAAAACAGAAACTTGCACCAAACTCCCTTTTCAAGCCTTCAAGGTCCATTCCTGGGCAGGTCCACTGCAGCGGGTTCAAGATGTCTACGCCCATCTCTATGAGGTCGGGGATGAAGAGGCGGATGGCGCCGTCGTCGTGGTGGAACACCTTGATCCCGAAGCTGTGCGCCAGGTCGATGAACCTTTGCATGTTCGACCTGTAGAACTCGCGGAAAACTTTTAAGCTGATCATAGGCCCTGCCTGGGTGCCAAAGTCGTCGGTCACTTGGGTAACATCAACCAGTCCGTCGCACGCCTCGAACATGCGCCGATGCTGTTCATACAAGAAATCAGCTATTTCCTCCAGCAGTCGACGTGTGAACTCGGGACGAACATACGGATCGACCAGAGACGTCTTCAGACCACGAATCTTGTTATGCTGGAAGAAAATCGCCATGTAACCGCTCATGACAACCTGATTTTCGCGACCAGCTTTAGCAGCTGCACGCATATCCGAGTAATTAAACCAGTCCGCCTTTGGCCATGCGTATTTCTCTAAATCCTCGACGGTACGGGCGTCTGACAGAGGATTAACCGTCATCTCGTCGTATACGCCCATTGCGTAGCTGACCTTCCTTGTGCGGATTCCCCAGAAGTCAACAGTCTCGTCTTCAGCGACCATAGGCAGCTTCGGACCAACATAACTAGGCTCGACACTTGCCATTCCGTCAACATGCAGCTTGGCACGGACATCCGCTTCCTTGCCGAAATACGCCTTCAGCCTATCCCACACCTCTGGCGTGGCCCAGATGTCCGTGGGTACGCGGTCCAGCCTCTCATGGTTGAAGGCTGCTAACACCCGTTCCCTCGAGTTCATAGCTGTTCCTCAACATCCACCACAATATATAGCTGATGCCTTAACGAACAGCAAGACCTCACTGCAGCCAGCCAGTTGAAATATCTACGGTAAACGATAAAAACTCTGTAACACTACATTATGAACGTGGTGGGTTTTTGGCTTCCTTCTTCTTCCGCAAGCCCGACGTGTGGAGCATGTACGACAAAAGGGACGTGCAGGGGCTGGTGAAGGCTCTAAAGTACAAGGACCCGGAAGTGCGGGAAAAAGCGGTCAGCCGCCTCCGGTTCCTCGCATATCTGGAAGTGGACTCCAAGGTCCTCTCCCTCGGCGAAATAGTCAAACACGACCTCGTAAGGGCGATCCTGCCCATGTTGGGCGACGAAGACAAGCGCGTGCGTGAGGAAGCGAAAGGGTTCTACGTGGACGTTCTCAAGCGATTGGGCAAGGCTGACAAGAGGGATGTGCCCGATTACCTCGTCCGGGTGGCGCAGGAGACGTCAACCAATGACCCATTCACGGTGTACAAGATACGTCTAGAGTGCGCAGTCGCCGCGGAGCTGGCTTACGAGAAAGTTCGACGCGGTTACTGCGCGGTCTGCGGCATAGAGTGGGACCAATCAACAACGGAGGCTCTGTTCAACCCCTACAGCTTCGTCGTGGGCATGGTAAGAAAGGGCACCTCACAGCCCGCTGGCAGATGCCCAACATGCGGGAACTACTACTGCGCCAAATGCGCTAAATACGCCCCCGGCGTTGTTCTGGACAGTTTCTCAGTTCATTGCCCCAAATGCAACAGTAATCTTACCTACCACATTGAAGAGACAAGTGAATCCGATATTCGCTGGCGTTTCAACCAATCAGTCTCCATCCGAGGGATTAATGCAGACCATTCGTTCAAACTGGAAACCAAAAAGGACGTAGAAGGGTTATCCGAGGCTTTGAAGCACAAAGATGACGATATTCGAAGGGACGCAGCAGAGGCTCTCAGAAAGATAGGAGACCCAAAAGCAGTAGACCCCCTCACACATGCTTTGAAAGATGAAAATGGTAATGTGCGACAGATAGCAGCATACGCCCTAGGAGAGATAGGCGACGAAAAAGCTGTTAAGCCACTGACCCAAGCCCTACAGGATGAAGATGAATTCGTCCGGTCTGCAGCGGTCTGGGCTCTCGGAGACATAGGTGGCGCTGAAGCCGTTGAACCACTACTTCAGGCCATGAAAGACACAGTTCGGTCTGTCCGCAGGCAAGTTGCAGAGGCTCTTGAAAAGATAAAGGACGCGAGGGCAGTGGAACCCCTCATTCAAACAATGAAGAACAAGTATGAGTACGAGGATGTCCGATGCGCAGCAGCAGAGGCTCTGGGAGAGATAGGCGACGAAAAGGCAACTGAACCACTCACACAAACATTGACGGACGAAGACTTGAATGTTCAGAACGCTGCGAAAAAGGCTATAGAGAAGATTAAGGCAAAGAAAAAATGAAAGAATGAAAGCCAAAAACACAGAAAAACCTTACAGAACACAACAGAACAGAAGAAAAAAAGACTAGATTTTGTTGCCGCAGTGATAGCATATATGTGAATGCAGCTGGGCGGGCAGGGGTCGTCTGCAGTATGGGCAGCGGAATTTCTGTTCTTCGTCCCTCAGCCACCCGTCGACGCCGCCAGCCTTGATCCTCGCGAGGTTAATCCTCAAGTCGATGCCTTTGGCAAGGTTCTCCTCGTAGAGCTGCTCAAAGACCTTGCAGGCGTGCGTATAATAGTCTGGACACTCGATGCAAAACCGATATCCCTTCGCGTTCTGGCACTGAACGATCTTGCAGTTGCTCCCCCAGCACTCAGCAGTCAAAACTTGGCAGCCTTCACAACGTATCTTTTCCTGAGGAACCTTTAAGAAGTCAGCTAATCCCTGTCTATATTGTCCCTTGTCCTTGTAGCCCCTGTAAATCCCGCAAGCTCCACAGAATAACCCGCATCTTCCAACCAGATTCTTGTCAACCAAAAAAGAAGCCACCCTTCACCGCATAATAACAACTCTGGCCTTTTAAGCATTAACATCAAGGGTCAGAACAAGACACAATATTTTGGGTCTTACTGCCCATAACTACGTCGTTTTTGGGAAGAGAAAGAAAACAACGGAATCCTAAGTTTCAGCCTTTTTCTCCCTTTCTTCCTTCGCATCTTTACTGTAATAGTATAGCCCTATGATTCCCATCGAACCCAAATAGGAGAGAACCCTCCATAATGCGCCTAATCCCGAATAAATCCAAATTAAATTTAAAATTGCATACACCAGAATCCCAGCAAGAAAAAAATCAGTCTCATATTTTTTCTTCACGTTTCCTCAACCTTATTTCTCGCACCATGCCTTAGCCAGCTAGTTGGTCAGGATTCTTCAAAGCCTTGTAGAGAATAAACGAAACCAAAGCGGAAAAACCCGTTACTGAACCAAAAATGAGAGTGCCCTGCATCAAAATTTCGGTCATGCCATTGGCAACCCAAATCAAAGCACTAGGAGCAGGGCTATGATATGGAATTTCAATTGGCGTCAAATTAACCTCGTAATGTCCCAGAATGAAATTATTGAACGCCGGAGAAACCGCAATGTTCCCCAGAAACCACAGCATCAACAGAACAAACGGCACAACAAAAAACCAACGGCTTCTCAACCGCATTCCCCCATACCCGCAACAAACAAATCTTGGGGAACCCGCCTTATAAAGAATTATTTTCAAAAATCTCATAATAAGACTCTTAACTATAAATCCCTAAGTTACCGTTAATCTGGGTTCTTCATGGCAAAAAGGGTGCGCATTGAGACGGATAGGCTGATTCTCAGGACGGTGACGATGGACGACGTTGAAGACGTCGCCCGCACTTGGAAGCTGAACGACAAAGCAATACCGCTTGAAGAAGCGGAAAAACACGTAAAATGGATGCTCGAAAACCACGAGAGGAACACGCCTGAGAAGCTTATTCACCTGTGCCTCGCGATAATCCGCAAAGAAAACAAAGAGTTCATCGGCTGGTGCGGGCTGGACCACCGCGAGCCCAGTCAACCTAATGCCGTCCTGTTTTACCTGCTGCAGAAGGAACTTTGGGGGAAAGGCTTAGCCACCGAAGCAGCCAAAGCCGTGCTGAAGTATGCTTTCTGCGGGCTGGGGTTAGCTCAGGTTGACGGCGGCGCGGCTGCGGAGAACGCTGCGTCGAAAAGGGTGATGGAAAAGGCGGGAATGAGGTACGTGGGGCGAAGCGAAGACGGCGGACACTCGTTTACGCTGACAAAACAGGAGTACATTCAAAAATTCGGGTGTAAAAAAAATACGAAGGAACGAAGCTGGGTTTAGGAGCGCACTAGCCCTATTTCGATCGTTGAGACGTTCCTGGTTCCGCCTTCTTGTTGCTGCATTTCTTCGGTTCCTATCGTTATAGCGTTGACGTTCAGGTCCTTCATGAACCTTCGTCTGACAATTTCAACAACGTCCACAGCTGTGCTTATTGACTGTCCCCTCGCTTTGATGGTCACGTCCTTCGCGCCTGACGAGTTGAAGTTAGTCATCACAGCTAGCACGTAGTTCATTGTTGGCTTCCTTCCGATGAACACAACGTTTGAATCTCTAGGCATGCTATACACCTCCTTTTCAAAGAGTTTTTCCAGCGGATTCCACGGTCATTAGGAAAACTAGGTTCCTAACGAAAACCTTCTTCTCTTTTGACGGATAACGTCCAAGCGAAACGCGGGATTTGGTGAGGTCAGCCACTTTCATCATCTTGCTGAAATGTTTCTGGGCGCATTTGACCCCTATGAGTTTCCTGTTCTCGCTGATCCACACTATCTTAGCCGCGTGGTCTTCGGGGCACTTGTACGCGTCCCCAACCTTCAACGCTATGCTCTCTAGAGAACTAATCATCCTCTGCAACTTCCTTGACGACCTCAGCAGCCGCGTAACGTCCGCCAACTTTGGTTATCTTGAACTTGACATGGTCGCCGGGCTTAGCGTCCGAAACAAAGATTACGAATCCCTGAATCTTGGCTACTCCCGTGTCTCCATTCCGGCTCATCTCGATGATGTCAGATTCGTAGATTTTTCCCAGTTCCACTGGCGCCTTGTTACCATAGCTGTTTCTCCGAAAGCCGCCTTCGCTGTTTGAATATGCCATATTTTTCACCTCATTTACATTTGCTTTAAGTAAGAACACAAGGAGAAAAAAAGAAAATAAAAGAAGTCAAAACAACTTCAAGAAAATTAAGTTCTTCCTACTCCAGCTCTCGCTTCAACAACTAAACTGGATGGCGGATATATTAAGGTATCTTAAGAACAATCCCGAATTCCTCGATTAATCGTCTGTCAGATCAAACAGAAAAAAGAAAGAATGAACGTTTAGAAATATCTTTCACTTGATTTATTGTTTGAAGTATTTTCCGTGTTTGGTTCCGATTTTCAGCATTGCCTTGTAGTTTTCGATTTTCATGTAGTTCGTAATCGAGTTTCCTGAGCCCAGAGCGTAGCCTCCTCCGGGCATGCACTTCTCGAGAATGTTGAGTGTGTACGCCTCCAGTTCAGCCACGGGCAGGCGGCAAAGCTTGTCCACGTCCACTCCTCCGAGCAGCGCGACCCTGTCTCCGTACTTTTGTTTGGCTTCCGTGACGGGCATGACGACGTCTTGGAACGAGTGCCAAGCGTCTATCCCGACATAGTCAATCAGGTCGTCTATGACCTTCCTCAGGTTGCCGCACGAATGCAGAATAAACGGCTTCCCGCGACCGTGGGCTACGTCGACGATCCGCTTCTGCCAAGGGAAGACGTACCTGCGGAGGTTCTCGGGAGAAATCATGGGTCCCGACTTGTACGCCATGTCGTCCCCCATCCTCATCGCGCCGACCCTACCGTTCTCGGCGATGCGCTTGTCCACCTCCACAATCATAGAACCGATCCTATCAAACATGTTTCCGACCAGCTTCGGGTCCCTGAAAAGGGCTATCGAGAACGGGCGGAGACCCATCAGCCACAAAGCGTGCTCAAGGACGCCCCCAGCCACCCCCGAAACCAGCTTCATGCCTTCGGGCAGAATCCTGCACATCCTGTCAAGCACATCGTATTCGACGAGGTCTTCGCTGTCTGGCCACGGGTAACTATCATAATCTTCCCGATTTTCGATGGTTCCACGGTTCTCGTCGACCCACGTCCTCGTTCCCCTCGAAAGGGGAGCTGAGTCCCTGCCCTGCCTGATGTTCGTCCGCGGAAGGTTAAGAGGCAGCTCCAAGGGAACGTAGTCGTACCCCATGCCCCTGTAGAACTTGAGGAGACCGTTCACAAAGCCATCCTTGACCGAGTCCGACTTAGGAGACTCACCTGAACATGGCACGCCGGGCTCCAGAAGGGCGGGAATGGGTTCGCCGATTATGGCTTCTATGACTTCGTTGTCGACCAGATGCTCGTAGAATGGAACGCGGTCAGGCTCCTCGCCCCACAAAACCTTAACAAACCTTTCAAAATCGGGCTCCATGCGCAATCACCCTATATGAATAAAAATCTGTTTTTAAACCTTAGTTAACCGTGTTATACACACACCGCTTTCTTAGGCGCAACGCGCGAGGGATGAGGGTACACCAGAAAATGATGAAAAATTGGAGACGAAGAAGACCAAAAAAACAATATAAGCAAAGAACGTTTATTGAAAAGACATAACGGAGGGCTGAAACATGAACCTTAACAAGGGCTTGAAAACCAAACTTTCATGTTTAGCTTTCTCCGTATTCATAATTTGTTTTTCTCTTCAATCGTTTACTTTCGTCCAACCGTCTTCAGGAGACCCCGATTACACTTACTACGGCGTCGTGCCCGCAAGAATCTGCCGTTACATACTCACCGACGGGAACAACCGAACCTCAGGCTGGATGCTCGGATTCGACAACATGACCCTGACAACTGGGTCCCCCGGGCTGAACGGTCGCCTCGTCGCCACGAAATCCCTGCTTGCGATAGTCGCCTCTGAAGACGACACGCACGTGGAAGTCTACGATTTAGTGACCAGCCAACGAATTTCCTCGGGCAGCATAGGCAACATGGAGAAACTTCTCGTCTTGCTAGACAACGGCACAGCCTTCAAAGTCGTATCAGATAAGATTGTTTCCGTCCTGCTCCTCAACTACCAGCACCTTCCATCCGACGACGTCACGGAGGGACCAACGCCAGCCACGTACTACACGTCAACTGACGGCTTGTACGTTGGCAAAGATTTCGTGTTCATGGCGTCAGAGTATCAAGCAGGCACATTTTTCACGATTCTTGCCCTAGAAAAGTCAACGGTGATGGTGACCGACGAAGACGGAGGACAAAACAGCTACTCCGTGGAAGCCAACATGTACAAAAACATCGTGTTGACGCCCTTCAAAGTCTACAAGTTCGAGTCCACGGGAAACATAATGATACAATCAACCGCAATGCGAGCAGGAGACAGCATCCCATGCTTCACCGTTCCGTCCGCGGAAGGAGGATTCGTGGGAAAATTCTTCTACACGGAGTCAGTCAAGTCGTGGGACGCCAACAGGGACTACGGATACCGCATCATGGCTTCGGAAGACGCGCAGGTGAAGGTGTTCGACCTCGAAACCAAACAAGTGATAAACGAATTCAGCATCACTGGAGGAAGCGGAATCGGCCTCCAACTTTCAGCGAACGCGTTGGCTGTGCAGAGCGACAAGCCAGTTTCCATGTCGTACATCCACAACGGCAGCATCGAACAGGCGCGCTCCATCACAGGAGGCTATGGAGGAGAATTCTACGGATACGGAGTCGGAGTCACATACATCACCGTCCAACCAAACGAGGACACCTTGATCCACCTGCCTGTGGACGCGAATGTCGAAGCGTACTTCTTTGCGAGTGAGGCGACGCAGCTGACAATTGACGGCAACACCCAAACAATCCAAGCGAACACGGGCTTCATGTACACCGTGCTGGGCACTCACACAGTCAGCGTCGACCACAACGTCGTCCTGCAGGTCAACTTCTGGCCCATGGAACCCGAATACCAGGGGCTCTGGTTCACCGGAGCAGTAATACCGTGCATTGAAACCGTGAATGACAACCCAACCGTTACGATAACGCCAATCGGAGAAGGCTTCCCGATGATGTACCTGATAGTCGGCGTAGGCGCTGCCGCAGCTGCAGTTATCATCGGTCTTTTCGTAATGAGGAGACGAGGCAGCAAATCCATTTGAGATGATGCGGAAAAACCAGAACAGCGAAGCCGCTTGGACACGGGATTAGTCGCTGAAACGCCATTAAGAGAAGAAAAAGATATACCATTTTATAGAGACTGGAATGTCCCGTTTTTGTTAGAAAAGTTATATGCCTCATAAGGGGATAAAGCAAAAATTTAATAACAATACAAGCATTGAATATACACTTAATAGATTCTAAGAAGTGTGTAGACATGCAATCCAAAAAAAGCCAAACAAAAAATCTTAGTCTGTTAGCCCTATCCGTAATCATAATTTGCCTAACATTCTCAACATTCACGTCAGTCCAAATAACCAGAGGGATAGACGAGAACTACACTTATTATGGCGTCGTGCCCTCCAAAATCTGGCGGTACACACTCGCCGTCGGAAACGACCTCGACTCAGGCTGGTCACTCGGAACAGACGACACCACTCTATTGTCGGGAGCCATCAGCCTCAACGGGCACCTCATCGCTACGAAGTCTTTGCTTGCAATTGTGGCCTCTGAGGACGATACAAACGTGGAGGTCCACGACTTGACACTCGGAACGGTTCTGGCTGAAGCCAACTTAGCCAGCATGGAAAAGGAACTCGTGCTTCTCCCCAATGGAACGCGCTTCAAGGTAGTTTCTGACAAGTTGATTTCCGTCTTGCTGCTCAACTATCAACAGGAACCCGCTGCGACTGTCAGTGAAGGACCGCTCCCGCACACGTTTTACACGTCGGTTGACGGTACATACGTCGGTAAAAGGTTTGTTTTCATGGCATCAGAACAGACGAACGTGATACCGAGTGCAGTCTACATAATACTTGCCTTGGAAAAGTCCACGGTCACCGTCACCGATGAGGACGGCGGGCAAGATAGTTACAACCTCGAAGTGAACTCGTATAAAGATGTGGAGCTGACGCCGTTCAAGGTCTACGAGATCGAGTCAACGGGCAACATCATGGTTCAGTCAATGTTCCTGAGATACGATGTATCAGATCCTGCTTCAACCATCGTCCCGTGTTATTCCGTCCCGTGCGCCCAAGGAGGCTTTGTGGGAACCTTCTTCATCACAAGATGCATTACAAGCTGGGACTCCAGCAAGGACTATGGATACCGAATAGCAGCTTCAGAAACCGCCCACGTGTTGGTCTACGACCTCGAAACACAACAGGTCAAAAACGACCTCACAGTGACGGGAGGAACTGGAATATCCGTCAAACCCCAAGCGAATGCGTTAATCGTGCAAAGCGACAAGCCGATCACGTTGACGTTGATTCACAACGCCAGCATCGAACAGAGACGCACCGAACAGGTGGGAACCTTGAATGGAGAATTCCAGGGATACGGACATGGTGTGATGTTCATGGGCATCCAACCAGATCAGGATACAATGATTCACCTACCCATAGACG
>CAZRIK010000063.1:0-11639 GCA_964600125.1 uncultured Candidatus Bathyarchaeia archaeon | reverse complement strand
CTGAAATAGTTGAATACATCAAGCAGTCGCAGGGACCTTACGGGCTTTGGGACTACATTCCCCACCCAGAAGCCTCCCGCTGGGTCACGTTTGACCTTCTCCGTTCGCTTTCTCGTTTGGATAAAGAGACGGACTGGTTGAGCTTGGAACCTCGCACCCCGTTCGCCGCCTATCCTAGGCGACCTAAAAGGTTTTAGCTCCGAAAAGGGTTCATTCTTTTGAGTTTATGTTTTTCCGTATTTTCTGAATAGAACTATGCCTAAGACTAGAACGAGAACGCTGGAGACTGTAACTATTAAGGCGTCAAGCAATATCGTTGGGCTTGACGGAGATGCGCCTCTCAGAAAAAGCGACGTTAACGCATCAGTCACATAGTAGCTTGGCATGAACTTTGCTGCTTCCTGCATCATCGATGACGTGCTAAACGAAATGTACGTTCCCAAAAGCATCTGGGGAATTATGAACAAGAAAGCAGCGCCAGTAGCTGCGCTTGATGACTTGACTAGGGTTGCTGCGACAAGTCCGAACCCGACGCAGCAGAATGAGAACACAGAAAGAATGGCGAAAGCCACGACATAGCTTACTGGAGTGACGGGTGGTCGGAAGCCCACAAGGTAGGCTGAAATGAAGACGATTGCCACCTGTGTGACCGCTGTGACCATATTTGACAGGACTTCGCCTATCATTAGTTCCGCGGCTGAGGTGGGCGTGGTGTTGATTCTTCTGAGTAGCCCTTTTTCGCGTTCATTTGTGAAGGACTGGGCAACAGTCATGATGAGGAAAATGGCGAAGAAGGCGAACATTCCTGGCGCCATGTAATCGAACAATGTCAGCTTACTGGCTGCCACCAAAGACGGGGTCCCAATTTGTATTGGTCCAAAGTTTGTAGACGGTTGAACTCCAAGAATGGCTTCAGCAAGTGCCTGTTGGATTATCGGCAGGATGGCTTGGGTTGCGAAAAGTGAACCGCTGTCCAAGTACATCTGGACAGTTGTGTTTATCCACAGGCTTGGATTGCTTGGTGACTGAAGAAAGGAGTCGCAGCTTTGCCCGAAGTCCGCTGGGATTACTATTGCGGCTTGGATTTTGCCCTGAGACAATTGGGACTGCATTGACTCGTTGTCTGGGTACTGCTGGACGTTCAGTATCTGGTTGGACGTGAGGTTGCCGATGAGCCGTTGGGACCATTGACCGTAAATGCTTGAAGAATCGGCGTTGAGCACTCCGATTTTGTACGAGGTTGATTGTCCTCCGCCGACTGCTCCAAAGGCAACACCGTAAACTAGGGTAAGAAGCACTGGAAAAAGGACCACGAAAAATAGCATTGCTGGTTCACGTGGAACAATCAGAATGTTCTTCTTGACAATCGCGAAGACTCTTTGAGACTTCATTTTAGAGTCCCTCCCTTATTGTTCTGCCTGTCAGCTGGATGAACACGTCTTCCAAGTTTTTGGCTTTGTACTTGCGTTTGAGCTGTTTCGGTCGCCCCAGAGCTATAAGTTTTCCGTGGTCTATGATGGCTACCCTGTCGCAGAGTTCCTCGGCTTCTTCCATGTAATGGGTCGTAACGATGACGGTTTTGTTCCTTTTTTTGAGTTCTTTCACGAAGTCCCACACCGCGTGACGAGACTGAGGGTCCATGCCCACTGTCGGCTCGTCCAGAAAGGCGATGTCAGGGTCATGCACAAGAGCCATGGCGAGGTTTATTCGGCGCATCATGCCTCCGCTGTATTTTCCCGCCCGTCTCTTCGCGTCTTCTTCCAAACTCAGCTTTTCTAAAAGCTCTTTGACGTTCTGTCTGAGCTTCTCCTTGGGCATTGCGTGAAGGTTTCCGAAGAATTCGATGTTTTCTTTTCCTGTTAGATGCGCATAAATGGAGGTTTCCTGTGGCGAGACGCCTATGAGCGCCTTTACTTTACTCGTTTCTTTTGTGACGTCGTATCCGCCTACCTTGACTGAGCCGCTTGTCGGCGGAATCAGACCGCATAAAACATTAATTGTCGTGGTTTTTCCTGCGCCGTTGGGTCCAAGTAGCCCGAACAGTTCGCCCTTGTAAACTTCGAGGCTGAGGCTATCAACCGCCGTGACGTCGTTATATTTTTTTGTCAAGTTCTCGATGATTAAGGCTTTTTCTTTTGGTGTAGGCATGTTTCTCTGAACCACTTTTGGCACGGTAATTAAATCTTTTTTGGGGTTTTGTCGCTTAATAAACCGTTCTGTCTCATCATTTCAACGAACTTGGCATACAATTTGTTAAAGAATTCCTTTTCTAATTGAGGTCCTTTACCAATGCCGGGACATTCGTTTGTGTAGTTAAAAGCATATTTTTTGGTTTCCTGAAAATCCAGCTTGAAGGGGTAGAACCTGCAGATTAAGGGTCTTGCGCCGTAGATTGTGCACAGGTTGTCCTTCAAAAAGACGCACTTGCCATCAGAGGTTTTCCTCATAATGAAAGCATAGGGCTTTACCCCTTCTTTTCTATGTGTGAACTCGGAAACTTTTTTGGAAGTTATCTGCGAAATTCGTTCAGTCTCACTTTTTAGTAGCAGAATCATTCGGCGTTTGGTTTCTGTGTCTCCGCAGCATAAGGCGCATCGGCTGCATTCGAAATGAACATCTTTTGGAAACGTGAACTTCACGGAGTCGACGGGAATAGGCGTCACCAAGACCCTTTTTCGTCTTCAGCAAACCTAGCTTCATCATTGAACAGTATATAATTTTGTGTTATGTGCAACTTTTAGGTCGTTCAAACTAGGCTTGGTTCGTTGCTGCCTGAGATAATGGCACGATTGCTTGGATGAGCTCTCTCTTGTTCAGCAGCCAAGCTTCATTTTTGAACAACAAACAGCATTGCCCTAGACCCGTCTGATTTGTGTGACATCCTGTTTTCAATTTTGTGTGACAATTGCCTACCGAAAAGACAGGTCTGATTTGTTCAACAATAGATTTTTTTGTTTGACCAACAAATCGTGCGAGACCCGTCTGATTTGCGGCGCAATTTTTCTGTTGTTTTGGGGCGCAAACACTGGCGACCATTTGTTAGGAACCTTTTTTAGGGTTAGGCGAAGTTAACTGCATATCATTATTCACTTAGACGGAGCGCAGCCAAGATGAACGTGGTGGTCATAATTGTTGACAGTTTCCGACAGGACCACGTAAGCTTCTACAACCATAAGCAGCCCGTTTTCAGCGGTGTTCGCCCATGCGAGACGCCGAACATCGACGGTTTCGCGAAACAAAGCGTCGTCTTCGAAAACGCCTACCCAAGCGGACTGCCGACAATCCCTGTTCGAACCGAAATCATGACGGGCCAGGACACGCTTCCCTTCAAGCCCTGGGAGCCTCTTGGTCCCCGCGAAATCACGGTTGCCGACATTCTCAGACGCGAAGGATACACCTGCGGCATGGTTTCCGACAACTACCATTACCGGGCTCCAGGCATGAATTTCCATCGTAGCTTCCATGCTTACCGCTGGGTTCGCGGTCAAGAATACGACCCGTACGCTTCGCACACGTCTAGGCGAAAATTAGACGATTACGTGAACGCGAACTACTCTGAGGCTTGGAGGAGCCGAGTTCACCAGTTCTTGGCTAACACTGACGATTTCGAGAAAGAGGAAGACTGGTTTCCAGCCAAAGTCGTGGACGAGTCCGTGGAATGGCTTGAAAAGAACAGGAGCCACGAAAAGGTTTTCCTGTGGGTCGACTCGTTTGACCCACATGAGCCGTGGGACCCGCCTCGAAGGTTCGACACCTACACCGACCCAGACTACAACGGAAAAAGGCTGATTATGCCGATGGGAGGAAAAGCGTCCGACTGGGCAACAGAAGCCGAAATCCGCCACATCCGCGGGCTTTACGCGGGCGAAGCCTCCTTCGTTGACCACTGCTTGGGAAAACTGTTCACTAAGCTGGAGAAGCTCGGATACTACGACGATTCTGTCATAATCTTGCTGGCTGACCACGGTCACCCGCTTGCTGACCACGGGAAGTTTCTGAAGGGAACCGACCGACTCTACAACGAGCTCCTAAGAATTCCGTTCATGGTAAGAATGCCCGGAGGAGAAAAAGCACGGCGGTCGAAGGCGATTGTGCAGTTTCCAGACGTTTTACCCACAATTTTGGACATCGTTGGGCTGGGAAACAATGCTTATTCGATGCACGGAAAAAGTTTCCTTCCCGTCCTCAACGCTGAAACGGACAAGCACAGAAAAGCCGTGATAATGGGCTACTATGAGGGCGTGGACCGCTGCGTAAGAGACAGCCTGTGGAGCTACGTTCAGCGACCCGAAGGCGAACCCGACGAACTCTACAATCTGAACGAAGACCCGAAGGAAACGGTCAACCTCGTCGACAAGCGTCCCGAAGAAGCCCAGAGGCTGTCATCGCTCTTCGGTCAAAACTACCGTCGTTTGCCAACCAAAACAGTGAAGGGCGTGCAAGGACGGTACGAGCTGGCGTCAGGAACAACCGAATAGACGTATAGAACTAAAAAACATGGTTAGATTATTTCAAAGTTTACGTGATTCCCTTCTCCGTCAAGCACGATAACGTCCCTTTCTGACCTGTAAGGATAAGCTGTTATCATCATGATTTTCCCGTAGAAGTGGTTCAAATCCGTCGTTGACGGTCTCAATGCGCCAGAAGGGTGAGAATGCATCGTGCCCACAATAGAGAAATCGATCGGCAACATGTGCAACGGAAAATTGGAGAAACCTGAACCACGAACGGACAAGGGAGGAATCACAACCTCCTCAATTATGGTCTTGCCTTTCCGCGACTTTCCCCTCAGAAGCAATATTCCCTCCTTAGGATGGCAAGCTTTAGCATAATCTAGGACACTTTCAATAACCTGCCTTTTTATGCTGACTTGAACATCCAAAAAAGAAACCTCCAACAATGGACAACAAAGTTCCAACCGTAAAGATAAATATTTTCAAAAAGCCTAGCACAAAAAATCAAACAGTCATTCTCTGAAGGTGACAGGAGAATTGGTGGACTGGGGGGGATTTGAACCCCCGACCTCCGCCGTGCGAGGGCGGCATTCATCCAAACTGAACTACCAGCCCTTACTGTTTAACAGAAAAGTCGCTTGGATTTAAGCCTTTTACGGTTTATTGTCGGGGAATTCCGAAAAAGTAATGTTCGTTGATGCCTTGTTTCGTGTTGAGAATGGGTTGCGGATGAAACAAGTGTCTCCGTTCGTCTTTGCGACAGCAATTTTTTTAGCAGCCACCTCGATAATAGCAATGAACCGCATGATAATCGAAAACCAAACCGTGATGAAGACCCTTAGCTACGGCGGAGAACCCCGCTCGTACTGGATTTATGTCCCCTCAGGCTACAACGGCTCAGAGCCTGTTCCGCTGGTGGTGATGCTTCACGGTGCAGGAGGAAACGGTAGGGGAGCTGACGAAATGAGCGGCTGGTCGACCATAGCGGAATCCGAGGGCTTCATCGCCGTGTTTCCCGACGGCGGCGTGTGGAACATCTACGACTGGAACAGCACGGGCAGAGACGACGTCGGATTCTTGTTAGCTGTCATCAACAAAATAGAAGAAAACTACGTGATTGATGTTAGCCGAATCTACATGACGGGGCACTCGATGGGAGCAGGCATGACCATCACGTTTGCATTAGAACACGCCGACATTTTGGCAGCCATCGCACCAGCCTCCGGACCGTGGCTAGTCAGCAACCGTTCGTTCAACATTGACCCAAGCACGGTTCCACAACTCAACGTCCCCATCCCAGTGTACATCTGGCGAGGAGGAAACGAGGAATGGCCGTCAGCAAACGAGAACAGGCTGCAGATTCAGTACTGGGTTGAATTGAACAAAGACAGCAAGATTCCCCAAGTCATTACTGAAGGTTTGTACATAACCGAAATTTACGCAGGCGGAGACGCGGAGGTCAGGTACACCGAAATAAAGGACGGCAACCACGACTCCTACAGGCACGGGACGACCCAGAAAATATGGTACGAATTCTTCAAAAACCTCAGAAGAAACCCGTAACCGCAAAAAAACCTGCACAAACCCAAAATAAACTTGGAAAACGAGTCCAACAAATAACGAAAAACATATATTCAGTCGTCTATTTCTGAAAGGGTTGTCGGGCGGTAGCTCAGCTTGGCAGAGCTTCCGGCTGTAGGCGTCTACCACTCGGTGGATGCTGCTCAGCTGCCGAGCGTACAGAAACCGGACCGTCGCAGGAGAACCGAAGCAAGCCTTCGGCTCGGCGAATTCAAAATAGGACGGCTGAAAAGCTTCCTATGAAAGTCCCGCCCGCCCGACCACTAAAAAAATTATGTCGCTTTTGCTGGTTCAGCGGTTTCTTGCGTTTTCACGCCCTGCAATCTGCCTATGGCTTTGACCAGCGGAGGCACAAGCAAAGCAAAGATTACGGTGTTTGTGAACGTGTGGACGATGGGAGGATAAGGCATATAGATGGTAGGAATGAAGGTCCACAAGATTGCCTCCCAAACGGAACTGTAATAAATCGAGTAAGCCAAGTAAAAGCCTACGCTTCCAAGCACATCATAGGTGAAAGTCAACAGAAACCCCAGAAGAGCCAACTCGACTATCATTCTTCTGCTCATTTTTTTGGCGCTGTACCTTTTTCCGAGGATTCCGCCAACTATGCCGTAGAGTGCGCCAAGCCCAATCATCACTGCGAGAAGTATGGGAGGAGTCACAAAAAGGAACGCGCCGGGGCTAGTGAGCGGATACGGAATCAACGTTATAATTGCCACGGAAATGGCGCCGTTTAAAGCTCCGACCACCCACCCGAACATAAGCCCGCTAACGAAAACTAGGACAGCCGTGAACTCCACAACGTTAGGAAGCGAAAACAACGACGAAACCTTAACGTACCCGATAACGACGCACAGGGCGGAAAAAACCGAGATTAATGCCACGTCTTTTGCTTTCAATCGCATAGTTGGATGGATAATCCATCCAATATATAAATTTTGTCATCTAAAAAAACGAACAATAAAAAAACAGTTGATCTTGAAAAGTTTTTATTTCCGCCCAAACATTTGGAAGGTCAGTCGAGAGGGACCGAAAATCGAAACTTCGGAGCGGACGATTGAGCGGCTGAACAGCGAGCTCGATGCCTTGAAGGCTGAGAGGAACAGGCTGAACGACGAAGCTCGAGCGTGGGCTGAGAAACGTGACAGGCTTCACGAGGAAATCCAGAATCTGAGGCTGAAGGCAAAGGGCTTCAGGGACAAACGTGACGAGATAAACGCCGAAATCCAGTTCCTCAAAACCGTGAAGGAGGAGCGGCGGGAAAAACGGGCGGACGCCATTGAGCAGCTTAAAGGTCAAAAGCTGAAGGTCAAGGCTACGTCAACAACGGGGGCAACGCGGAGCTCAAAATCGTTGGAAGACGAGATAGCGGAGATCGATTGGAATATCCAGACCGAGCCGCATTCTTTGGAAGAAGAGAAAAAGCTGGTAGACCAAGTGAAGGCTCTGGAAATTCAGTTACAAGCCCATAAGAAAATAGAACAATTAAAAGGCAAAATTTCTGGTTTAGGCGCTGAGGCACAGACACTCAAAGATGAGATCAAAACTGACAGCGACAAGATTCTTGAACTGGCAGAACAAAGCCAGAATTTCCACGAAAAGATGATTGAGGGTCTAGAAAAAGCCAAGACTCTTAAAACGGAAGCTGACGAAAACCACCGTAAATACGTGGAAAATAGAGAAAAAGCGAAAGCGTGCCACTCCAAGTTTGTGGAAAAGCTGAAGCAGGTTAAGGCTCTTCACGCAGCAATCCGACAGAAAGAGGAAGAGGAAAAAAACAAGCAGCAGGCGAGCCTCAAAAGAAAGGTCGAAGACGAAGCCCTAGACAAGCTGAAAAAGGGCAAGAAGCTGAGCTTCGACGAGTTCAAGATTCTGGCTGAGCAAGGAAAAATCTAACTTTCAGAAAAAAAGGCACGAAACCTTTTTCTTGAAAGTTGTCACCGCTATCTAGCACCCAATGGATATATGAGTCTATAACATTTATTGGGAAGAACCACCATATTTTGTGCTTGAGCCTATGTGGGAAAAGGTTAATGGCGAAACCTGAAGAACCGAAGACTGAGCGTCTCCTTATTCTGTGCGTTGACCGAGACAACGACATAGGCAAAAAAACGCGCATCGTAACCCCCATTGTCGGCAAAAAAGACAACGTGGACTCAGCCCTCAAACTCATACTCGCAGACCCTGAAGAAGCAGACGCCAACGCGATGTTCGAAGCGATAAGGGTGTTCGACAGCCTTCAGCAGGACCGGACGACAAGCGACATCTACGAAATCGCCACCATAGCAGGTTCGGAATTCGGAGGAGTCTCAGCGGACCGAAAACTCGTCTCTGAACTCACTGATGTCCTGAAAAGGTTCCAGGCGGACGGCTTGATCCTTGTCACTGACGGATTCTCAGACGAGGACATCATGCCTCTGATTCAGTCGAGGGTTCCCGTTTCTTCCGTGCGGAGAGTAGTCGTGAAACACAGCGAGACAATCGAGGAAACAGCCGCAGTCTTCTCGAAATACTGGAAAATGATCATGGAAGACCCGCGGTACTCCAGGATTGTGCTTGGGCTTCCCGGCGTATTGCTGATTGCAGCAGGCATATTAGTTTATTTGGGCACAATCATGCAAATCAACATTTACACTTGGACTGCAATTGTTGGGCTTATTATACTGGGCAGCTATCTTCTCGGGAAGGGGTACAGTCTTGATGACAAAATTTCGGGAGCTTTGTCCCGTCCGTACCATTACACAATTTCGGGTCTAGTAACTAACTTCTCGTTGATTGCAGGATTCCTCTTGGCTGGCGTTGGCATCTATCTGGCATGGTCCTTCATCAGCGACACCTTCCACATTGGTTTCGAGTTCCCAATTGACACGGGTAGACTTTTGGACCTTCTGCCGCAAATAATTGGTTGGCTGATCGCTAAATCTGCAACTTTGGTCATCATTGGAGCCTGCGTGTCACTTGCAGGTAGATCGGTTGGGTACGTTTTGGACCGTGATTCAAGGTTCTGGAGGACCACAGCTCTCGTTGTCATCGTAGCTTGGTCGTGGACAATCCTCACCGAGGTTTCGTTAGTTATCCTGAATCCTGCTAGACCCACGGATGCGCTTGTCGCCTCAACGATTGTGGGCATAGTTGTCATAGTTGCTTCAGGACTCAGCACCCATTTCTTGGGCAGAAGATACCAGAACATACTCAAAGACAGAGCTGAAGAACAGAAGGAACCTAGCGAAAAAAAGGAAAGAATTGAACCATAATCGTCATTTCTTGAACCAAAAGATACGTGTCTATAAATTTTGTGGGCACGTTGAGACATTTGGTCAAAAAGACTTTTTCCAGTCTGGCATATTCAACAATTGAAAACGCTTCTCTGAACAACGCTACGCATTGTCTTAGGACAGTTCTGTTTTGTGTGACATCCGATTTTCTATTTTGTGTGACAATTGCCTACCGTAAAGACAGGTCTGATTTGTTCAACATTAGATTTTTTTGTTTGAACAACAATTTCCGCGAGACTTGTCTGTTTTGTTCAACAATAGTTCTGCAATTTTGTCTAACAATTCGCACTAAGTCATTGCTGTTTTGAGTGACAATAGGATTTTCCGTTCGAGTGACAATACTTTCCGAAAAAACCTATCTGATTTGGGGCGCAACTTTTCTGTTGTTATGGGGGGCAAGTACTGAACGTTGTTGTTCCATGAAAACCGTGAAGAGGGGGGCTATATATAGGGTCGTCGGATTCTCTGACCATCCACCTTCATTCTCGGGGGAAATCCTTGTTTACACGGAGTTTCTAATGAAAGAAAAAGTTTATAGTCTGACATAATTTGAATAGCGACAAAGTATTCATTTAACAAACTCAAGACTTTACTTGAAATCAAGTCTTCCCAGCTGAAGGGTCCTTGTTTTGTTGCTTCCAAATCTGTTGTATGCGCTATTTTTTTCCTTTTCTAAAGTTAATGTAGCCAATAGGGCTTTTTTATTGTTTCAAATGCACGGATCGCTGCGACAATGCCCTCGGCGCAAGCTGTTGCTAGGAGTCTGACCTCTCCGGTGATGTCGCCAGCTGCAAACACGCCTTTGACATTTGTCTGGAGATTTCTATCGACCTTCAATGAGCCGTCCTTTCGGAGTTCGAAGCCGTTTCTTTCAAGGAACAACTTGACTGGTTCAAAACCTATAGACACAAAGAGTTCGTCTGTTTCAATAATTTTCTTTTCATGCGTCTCAAGGTTAATAGTCTCGATTTTTTTGATCGTTCCAGATTTATCCTTGAAGACATCAGAAATTTGTATGTTATAAAAAATCTTTATTCCCAGTTTTTCAGCAATCTTGACAGTGTTTTCTTTTGCTTTCGCGTATCTGTCCTTCACGAGGATGGTAATGTTATCTGTGACATCCCTAAGCTGAACAGCAGTGTCAAAAGCATGGTCTCCCCCTCCAACAACAACCATTCGCTTCTTTTTGAACGTTTCAGGGCTTTTCACGGCATAATGAACGTTGGGGCTAGGCATGTCTTTTAGGATTTCCAGTTTCCTTGGAAGATTGAATATTCCGGTGCACAAAATGATCCTCCTCGCTTGGTAGGTATCTTGCGTGGTCTTCACATCTAGCTTGTTGTCCTTGTTTTTCTCGATTTTCAATACCTCTTCGCCGCACCTGACCTCTGCACCTGCATTCTTAGCTTGCATGAAAAGCATTCTGCTCAATTCCTTTCCTAGGATACCAACAGGAAAACCTGGATGGTCCCTAATGATCTTGTCAGGGTACAGGAGTACGGGTAAGCCACCTGGAGAATCATGCTTTTCGATAACGAGACTTTTTAAGCCTCTGAGAGACGTATTTGCGGCAGCGGTTAAACCAGCAGGTCCCGCACCAATCACAATCACGTCATACATTCCCAGTACCTTCATCAATATCGAAGAGTTTCTCAGCTGGCTAAATGTGTTTTGTGGATGCCATGTTATTTTTCACAAGGTTTTAATGGAAGCTTTATATTATATGCTTGAAGTCTGAGACGATTATTTCGTTTATTCCATATTGGAAGTCATGGTCGGAGAACCAGTGTAATGCTGAAAGGTCTGCTGTCAGCTCTAGGTGTTTACCGAATATACGAGAAGTGGCTTTTTGAACAAATCAAGAGCCAGCCGAAACCCGAGCACATAGCTATTATTCTGGACGGGAACCGAAGGTGGGCGCAGAACCACTCCATGAACCCTAACGTCGGCCACTATTATGGTGCAGACAAAACCGAAAAAGTGCTTAGGTGGTGCCTGAACCTCGGAGTGAAGACGATAACCTTCTACGCTTTCTCCACAGAAAACTTCGCACGGTCACCTGACGAAGTCAAGGAACTTATGGGCTTAATCGAAGAAAAGTTTCACCAAATACTGGAAGACGAAGACATCCACAAACACAAGGTTCGGGTGAAAGCCATCGGAAGACTGAACCAACTGCCTGAGAACCTGCAGGAAATGATAACGAAGGTTGAGGAAGCCACCAAGGATTACGACGAACATTTCCTGAACTTAGCCATAGCTTACGGCGGAAGAGCTGAGATTGTTGACGCTGCGAAGGACATTGCCCAACACATAGTTGACGGAACTT